>NZ_JAFGYX010000013.1:0-183211 GCF_017491625.1 Pseudomonas sp. 50_B | reverse complement strand
GGTGGGGCGGGTTTTGATCTTCGACTGTGACGTGCATCAGGGCGATGGCACCGCTCGGATCCTGCAACATACCCCCGACGCGGTGACCGTCTCGTTGCACTGTGAAAAGAACTTCCCCGCACGCAAGGCCCAGAGCGACTGGGATATCCCGCTGCCCATGGGCATGGGCGACGCCGACTACCTCAAGGTGGTGGACGACGCTCTCAACTACCTGCTGCCCCTGTATCAGCCGGATCTAGTGCTCTACGACGCCGGGGTCGACGTGCACCAGGACGATGCCCTGGGCTACCTCAAGCTCACCGATGCCGGCCTGGCCGAGCGTGACGAGCGGGTCATGAGCCACTGCCTGGGCCGCGACATCCCGGTGGTCGGCGTGATCGGCGGTGGCTACAGCAAGGACCGCCAGGCCCTGGCCCGACGCCACGGCATCCTCCACCACAGCGCACAACGCGTCTGGGAGTCGTCAGGCTGCTACTGAGCCCTTGCGGCCTTACCCACATCCACTGTGGAGCCGCTTGTGGATAACCTGGGAGAAAGCCTCTACAGCCCTTGCTCTACGGGGCTTCAAGGCTATCGCCTGTTTTTTGATCAATGTCACCAGACGGTCATGTTGTTGTGGATCGCTTACCCCCAATACCTGTGGAGCTGCCTGTGGATAACCTGAGTGAAAGGCGCTAGATCCCTTGCTCTGCAAGGCTTGTAGAGCGGTGTCTGTTTTTTGATCAGGGTAGCGACACACCTCCCTGGCGTTTTTCGACGCCCACACTCGTTGCCAGATAACGGTTTGCTCGATAAGCCAGGTGGGGCCGTAAACCTTTTCTGCCCCGCGAAGCTGTGCGTCGCGTCCTTGAGCCAGTCACTCAACCTCGCATCGGTAAAGCTCGATGGAGTTGCCGAAGCATCATGCAGTCGCACGATTATGTGCGTCATGGCTCCGCCACGCTGTTCACGGCCTGGACTCACTTCAGGGGCATTTGATTAGGAATATTGAATATCAACATCGGCATCAACAGTGGCTGGAAGTTTCTCAAGAAGATCAATTGAGAAATACCCAAGCATCTACAACTGCATTTGATTACCGACAACTACCCCCCCCACAAACATCCCAATATGAAAGCGTCGCTGGAAAAACATAAACACTTCCAAGTGCATCCCCCCCCGACGTTCAGCTCTTGGATGAACATGGTCGAGCGCTTTTTCCGGGACATCACCGTGTACTTGTGTGAGGGGACCACGTTTGCGAGTGATCAAAAGCAAGATCTCGCGATCTGACAAGCGCACTGGACATCGGGCTTGACGCGAGCAAATTTTATTATGTTGTCAGAATGAAAGCGTTAAAAACCTATTGGCAGTGCTGTATCATTTTTCAAAATCCACCATCAGATCCAGATAATACTGCGGCCGGACTGTCAGCACTCACTTGAAACAGGCTCATAACTATGCGGTTCTTAATAACTGGCGGTGCAGGGTATATCGGTTCACACACATTGCTGGAATTGCTTCAAGCAGGCCACGAGGCGGTGGTTCTGGATAACCTGTGCAATAGTTCCATGCTCTCGCTACAGCGCGTGCAACAAATTACCGGTAGCACCCCTGTATTTGTTCAAGGTGATGTTTGCGACCGCGCCATCCTTGACCGTATTTTTACCCAGCACGAGATTGATGTGGTACTGCACTTCGCTGGCCTGAAAGCCGTCGGTGAGAGCGTAAAGCAGCCCTTGTCCTACTATCAGAACAACGTGAGTGGCAGCATCACCTTGTGCCAGGCCATGGCCACCGCAGGCGTCTACCGCCTGGTGTTCAGTTCCTCCGCCACAGTGTACGGCGACCCGGTGCAGATACCGATTGTCGAGAGCTGCCCGCTGGGAACACCTACCAACCCCTATGGCACCTCCAAGTTAATGGTCGAAAAGATGCTGCAGGATATGGCAACTGCCGATCCACGCTGGTCAGTTGCCCTGCTGCGCTACTTCAATCCGGTGGGCGCACATCAGAGTGGACTTCTGGGCGAGGACCCCAACGGCCTGCCGGAAAATCTACTGCCCTACATAAGCCGTGTCGCAGTGGGAAAACTCGAAAGGCTTTCCATCTATGGCAACGACTATCCGACCCCCGATGGCACCGGTGTTCGGGACTACATTCATGTCGTTGATCTTGCCAAAGGGCACGTAGCAGCCGTGAACTACATTTCCCAGCACACCGGTATAAATGCCTGGAACCTCGGGACTGGGGTGGGTTACTCAGTACTGGAGATGATCCAGGCCTTCGAGGACGCCTCTGGCTGCAGCATTCCCCACACGTTCTCCCCACGTCGCCAAGGCGACATTGCGCAATGCTGGTCAGACCCGTCCAAGGCACTTCAGGATCTGGGCTGGAAGGCGGAGCTCGGGTTGAAGGAGATGATGGAGGATACTTGGCGTTGGCAGTCGAATAACCCAGATGGGTACCGGTAGTTTTAGATGAAGACTGCACTGGCCGGCGCGACTGCTTCATGCGTTTACGGGGTTCGTGCAGGTTTAGTCAAGGACTTGGTTACTGCCGGTCATGACGTTGTACCAATGGCCGGCAACTCATCCAGCAACTGCTGTTCCCGAGCAGTGCTTACAATAACCACCCCTCCCATTTTCTAGGCTTTTTGATGTCCCCCTCCCCTACTTCCCACGTCGCGATCATCGGCGGCGGTCCCGCCGGCCTGATGGCTGCCGAGGTACTGAGCCAGGCCGGCGTTCGGGTCGATCTGTACGACGGCATGCCATCGGTGGGCCGCAAGTTCCTCCTGGCCGGGGTCGGTGGCATGAACATCACCCACTCCGAAGCCTACCCGGCCTTCCTCTCGCGCTATGCCGAGCGAGCCCCGCATATCGCCCCGCTGCTGCGCGAGTTCGGCGCCGAGGCCTTGTGCCAGTGGATTCACGGCCTGGGTATCGACACCTTCGTCGGCAGCTCGGGACGGGTCTTCCCCACCGACATGAAAGCCGCGCCGCTGCTGCGCGCCTGGCTCAAGCGCCTGCGCGACGCCGGGGTGGTTATCCACACCCGGCACCGCTGGCTGGGCTGGAATGCCGACGGCAGCCTGCGCATCCGGCACCCCGAAGGCGAGCGCGCGGTAGAGGCCGATGCCACCCTGCTGGCACTGGGCGGTGGCAGTTGGTCGCGCCTGGGTTCCGATGGAGCGTGGCTGCCCCTGCTGCAACAGCGCGGAGTGCAGGTAGCCCCCTTGCAACCAAGCAATTGCGGGTTCGAGGTCAGTGCCTGGAGCGAGTTGCTGCGCAGCAAATTCGCCGGGGCGCCGCTGAAGAACGTGGCCATTGGCCTCAATGACGACATCCCCCGGCTGGGGGAATGCGTGATCACTGCCAGCGGTATCGAAGGCAGTCTGATCTATGCCCTGTCGGCGCCGATCCGCGACAGCATCCACCAACACGGGCAAGCCACCATTCATATCGACCTGCTGCCGGGCAAGCCTCGGGACAAGGTCCAGGCCGCCCTGGCCAAGCCGCGTGGCTCGCGCTCCATGGCCAAGCACCTGCAGAGTCAGTTGGGGATCGAGGGGGTGAAAGCGGGGTTGCTGCGGGAGCTGACGGGCGCCGACACCTTCAACGATCCGGCGCGCCTGGCGGCGGCGATCAAGGCACTGCCCTTGACCCTGGTACGCCCACGGCCCCTGGACGAAGCCATCAGCAGCGCCGGCGGCGTCGCCTTCGAAGCGCTGGATGAAAGACTGATGCTGGAGCAACTGCCCGGGGTGTTCTGCGCCGGGGAAATGCTCGACTGGGAAGCCCCCACCGGCGGTTATCTGCTGACCGCCTGCTTTGCCAGCGGCCGTCGGGCCGGGCTGGGAATGCTGGAGTGGCTGCAACACCGGCCATAAATAGCTTCGCCGGCCAGCCGGCTCCTACGGGGGATTGTAGGAGCCGACTGGCCGGCGAAGAGGTCAGCACAATTCAGATCAAGGCTTGCGCTTGCGTGGCCCGGTGTTGAACGCCGGGACCTTGCGTACCGGTTTCACCGCCGGGGCTTCGGCCACTTCACCACTGTCCACCCACTTGCCCAGGTTGCGCTTGCCGCCACCGCCGGACGTTTTCGGTTTCTTGGGCTTTTTCGGTTTTTTCACCACCTGACCGCTGGCGTCGGTTTCCGGTACCCGGTGCTCGGGCTCGAAATCCTGCTCTTCATGGCGCTTCAAGGTCTGGCGAGTGAGCATCTCGATTGCCGACAGCAGGTTGACTTCGTCGGCACACACCAGGGAAATCGCCTCACCGGTAGAGCCGGCACGGCCGGTACGACCGATGCGGTGGATGTAGTCCTCAGCGACGATCGGCAGGTCGAAGTTGACCACCAGCGGCAGGTCTTCGATGTCCAGGCCACGGGCCGCCACGTCGGTGGCCACCAGGATCTGGATCTCGCTGGCCTTGAACCGGTCCAGGGCGCGCTGGCGCGTGGCCTGGGGCTTGTCGCCATGGATGCCGTCGGCGTTCACGCCCTGGCCCTGAAGCTTTTCCACCAGCGCATCCACGCCGTTGCGGGTCTTGGCGAACACCAGCACCTGCTTCCAGCGGTTCTTGCGCAGCAGGTGGCTGAACAGCTCCGGCTTGCGCTTCTTGTCCACCGGCACCACCCATTGCTTGACCGTGTTGGCGGCCACATTGCGCGGACTGACCTCGATGCTCAGCGGGTCGTTGAGCATCTGCCCGGCCAGTTGGCGGATGGCGTCGGAGAACGTGGCGGAGAACAGCAGGGTCTGGCGCTTCTTCGGCAGCGCGGCATAGATGCTCTTGAGCTCCTCGGAGAAGCCCAGATCCAGCATGCGGTCGGCCTCATCCAGCACCAGGGTCTGCAACTGGCTGAACTTCACCGCGTTCTGGCGGAACAGGTCCAGCAGACGCCCCGGGGTCGCCACCAGCAGATCGATACCTTTGCGCAGTTTCATCATCTGCGGGTTGATGCTGACCCCGCCGTACACCGCGTAGGTGCGCAGCGGCAGGTGCTCGGCGTACTGACGCACGCTTTCGTGGACCTGTTCGGCCAGCTCCCGGGTCGGCACCAGGATCAGCGCGCGCACCGAGTTGCTGTCGACCTTCGGCCCTTCCATGGTCAGCAACTGCAGCAGCGGCAAGGCAAAACCGGCAGTCTTGCCGGTGCCGGTCTGGGCCGCCGCCATCAGGTCACGACCGCCCAGCACCGCCGGAATGGCTTGTGCCTGTACCGGGGTCGGGGTCTGGTAGCCGAGGGTTTCAAGGGCGCGCAGCAAGGGGTCGATCAGGCCAAGAGTGGCGAATGTCATTGGGGGTACCGTAGGAAAAAGTCAGCACAGGGAGGCAATGGCCGGCAGTTTACCGCACTTTTGCGCGCTTGCTTTCCCGACCGCCGCTTGGCATCTCCGGCCACCCACCGTCTCGTACATGACCGAAAAGGCCTGGCGGACATGTACAAGCAACAGGTCGATTCATAAGATTCATCGCGCCGGCAAACCTCCCAAACACACCTCATCAGCGCCTGTTACTCAACGATTCCCCAAACAGGTTTCGCACTGCGCTGTGCCTTTCCTGGAGTGGTTATGCCCCACCGCACATTGCCTCCCCTTTCCCTGGCCGACGCCATCCGCGCAGCCGGCCTGGGTGCCGTCCTGCTCATGCCCTTGGCCAACCCGGCCCTGGCCGACGAGACATCACCCGCCACATCTGCCGTTGCCAGCGCCGCGGTGATCAGCGGCCCGTTCATCGACATCCAGGCCTTGAACCCCGATCCCAGGCTGCGCAACGCGCCTGCCGCCAGTACCGAGCGCCTGACCCAGGCCACCGGACTGAGCATCGGCGCCCTGCGCCTGGATCAGGACGATCGCTTCAAGGACATCAAGGTCCTGGTGGGCCGGGCCCAGGGCCCCGCTCGCCTGGCATTCGGTGAAAGCAATGTCATCGTCACTGCCCGCAGCGACGGCAGCTTCATTGCCCTGCTACCCAATGCCACCATTCGCGGCGATGCCAATGGCCAGCAGACGCTGATCCCCGCCGAAACCAGGCACTCCCATGCGCCCGGCAACATCGACTATGTGCAGTCCGAGCAAGCCCAGGAGCCCAACCTGCTGCAGACTCGCAACGGCCAGCGCAGCTTTCAGGTCGACCGCAACGCCCAGGGCGAAACCGTCATCGATCTGCTGGCCGGTTTCTCCCAGGCCGCCGCCGACTACATCGGCGACCACGAAGCCTACGCCCTGGCCCAGGTCGCCTCGGTCAACCATGCCTTGCGCCAGTCACAGATCGAAGGGGTACGCCTGCGCCTGGTGGGCACCCAGGTGATTGCCGAGGATCACCCGATCACCTCCGGCCCCGACGGCACCATGCGCAAGGTCAGTACCCTGTTCGCCGAGGGCATGCGGCAATACAGCCCCGACCTGGTGACCGGGTTCTTCGTCGGCACCCCGGGGGTCGACACCATGCTCGGCTGGGGCAATATCAACGGCCGCTACTCGATCAACAACATCAAGTCCCCCACCACCTTCCGCCACGAGGTGGGGCACAACATCGGCGGCGATCATTGCTCGGACGGCAGCAGCGACCGTTTCGGCTACCACAACGGCCGGGTGGGCACGATCCTGTGTGGCAACCACGTGGGCTACTACTCCAACCCGGAGGTCAGGGACAACCTGGGCGTGCCCCTGGGCCAGCTGGGCACCGCCAACATGGCCCGCCTGTGGCGTGAAGGCGCCCAGCGCATGTCCGCCTACAGCCCGGCGGTGATTCCCATGGATCACGAGGAAGCCCAACCGCTGCTGAGCAAATCCATCGACCTGCGACGGGACGCGATCCACTACGAGGCTCTGGACATTCCCGAGGGCACCGAGCGCCTGGCGTTGTCGATCAACCACGGCCCGCGCCATGAACGCGCGGGCAAGGTGCAACTGCTGCTCAAGCACGGCGCCCGCCCCAGCGCCAGCGACTATGACTACCGCTCCCTGGAAAACCATGGCGTCGCCCTGGGGGTCAATCATCCCAAGCCCGGACGCTGGTACGTCGGGGTACGAGCCGAGAAGAACAAGAGCGCCAGCGACCAGTTGCTCGAAGGCCATGTCTTCGCCAAGACCCGGGAAACCAGCCAGGCTCGCTACCTGCGCTTTGTCGCCACGTCGTCGATCAACGGCAGCAACGTCGCCAGCATCGCCGAACTGCTGCTGGCCGACGCCAAGGGCAAGCCGCTGCCAAGAAGCGGCTGGCGCGTCCACTCGGTCAACGGCAAGACCTCCGGCATCGACAACAGCCTGTGGTTCGTCGATGGCAAACCGAGCTCGTACTGGAGTTCGGGCAGCGCCCGCTATCCCCACGAGATCATCATCGACCTCGGAGCAGAGCGGGGCTTCTCCTCCTTGAACTACCTGCCGCGGCAAAACAACGATGCCGCCGGCAACATCAAGGGCTACGAAGTGTATGGCGGCGACAGCCCGACCAGCGCCTGGGCGCTGCTGGCCAAAGGCGAGTTCAGTGCCGACAACGAGGTCAAGTCCGTTGCCCTCAAGCCAGTCGAGGCCAGCCTGCCACCTGTCGCCGTAATCAGCGGTCGTAGCCAGGCCAACGCCGGTGAACGGGTGCTGCTGGATGCCTCGGGCTCCAGCGACCCACAAGGCAAAGCCTTGAGCTTTGCCTGGCAAGTCACGCCGGCACTGGACTTCAGCCATGACGGCGCAAGCGTCAGCTTCAACGCCCCGCAGCTCAAGCAGGACACCCGCTACCGCTTCACCCTGAGCGTGGACAACGGCCAGAAAACCGCCACCGCCGAGCACAGCGTCACGGTCCTCGCCCCACCGCAAACGGCGCCCGGCTGCACAGCTGCCTGGAATCGCAGCAAGGCCTACCTGGGCGGTCAGAAAGTCAGCCACAACGGGCGCTTCTTCCTCGCCCGCTGGTGGACCCAAGGCCAGGAGCCGGGCAACCCGGCGTTCACCGGGCCGGACTTCAGCGGCAAGGTCTGGAACGACCTCGGCCCCTGTCACTGACAGCCGCCGGGGGCTTCACGCCCCCGGCAACCAGCCCCCTTCCCCCAGCACAGGCGACGGCTCCTGCGGCCGCTGCCTGCGTGACCTCGCCAACCTCTCTGTGGCACCGCACCCATGCTGTTGTTTAGCGGCCTGGACGCTCCGCCCCACCCACTCCGGCGATCCTGCCAGGCACCTAGGACCGGTACGAAAAGCCCCCTGTTCGATGTACGCCCGGAGCGCCCCTGCCTATGATGCCCTCCGCCGGCAAAACTCCTTATCCACCTTCTCAGCGCGGACGCTTTAGCGGTCCTGTTCGCCAGGTTTCGCACCGCGCCGAGACTTTCCAGGAATAGTTATGTCGAGCTTCAGATTGACTGCCTTGTCCCGCGCTACCCGCCTTTGGGGCGCCAGCCTGGGCGCCGCCCTGCTCTTGCCCCTGGGCATGGTGCAGGCCGATGTCGGCCAGCCCACTCCCGATGCGACTCAGGGCGCGACGGTGACCCAGGGTCACTTCATCAACCTGCCGATGCCCGGTGCCAGGGCCATGCCATTCGGCGCGGCCGAAACCGGCACCGAACAGCTGCAACAGGTCACCGGGATGCGCATCCGCAGCCTGGTCCCGCAACAGGACGATACCTTCAAGGATCTGCGGGTCATGACCGGCCAGCTGGAAGGACGTGCCCGTACCCTCAGCGCCCCCGGAGAGATGACCCTCGCCGCGCGTCCCGACGGCAGCTTTCTCGCCCTGTTGCCGGACGCCAATGCGATCATTCGCGGCGACGCCAACGGCCAGCAGTCGTTGATCCACCTCGACCCCGGGGCGGCCTTTGACCCGTCGAGCGTCGACTACATCGCCAATGACGGCAGCGAGCCGCCAGCCCAGAAGGAATCACGCAGCGGCCTGCGCAGTTTCCAGGTCGACCGCAACGTCCAGGGCGAAACCGTGATCGACTTGCTGGCCGGGTTCTCCCAGGCCGCCGCCGACTACATCGGTGACCACGAAGCCTACGCCCTGGTCCAGGTGGCCTCGGTCAACCGCGCCTTGCAACAGTCCAAGGTGCAGGGCGTGCGCCTGCGCCTGGTGGGCACTCAAGTTGTGCCAAAGGATGTCGCCATCACCAGCCCCAACCTGAATCAGGTGCGCAACGTCTTCGCCGAAGGCATGCGCCGCTACAGCCCGGACGTGGTAGCCAGCTTCGTCGTTGGCATCCCCGGGGAGAACACCGCTGTGGGTTGGGGCCAGCGACCCGGGCGCTACACCATCAACTCCATCAAATCGTCCACCGTGTTCCGCCACGAACTGGCCCACAACATCGGCGGTAGCCACTGCTCCGATGGCAGCCACTACCGCTTCGGTTACAACAACGGTCGGGTCGGCACTATCCTCTGCGGCAACCATGTGGGCTATTTCTCCAACCCGGACGTCAAGGACAGCCGCGGCGTGCCGCTGGGCAACGCGACAACCGCCAACATGGCCCGGGTCTGGCGGGAAAACGCGGCGCTGATGTCGGCCTACAGCCCTTCCGTGATTCCGCTCGAACAGGAGCAAAGCACCTCGATCCTCAACCAGAAAGTCAGCCTGGCCAGCGGCCAGACGCGCTACTTCCCGGTGGATGTGCCCGAAGGCACCCGGCGCCTGGTATTCACCGTGGTGGACGGCGAACTTACCGAGAAGGCCGGCCAGATCCAGTTGCTGCTCAAGCGCGGCGCCCAGCCCAGCGGCTCGAGCTACGACTATCGCTCGGCACGCAGCCACAACGTCTCCCTGGGGGTCAACAACCCGCAGCCGGGACGCTGGTACCTCGCGGTCAACACCGACCACCGCGCCACCCAGGACCAGGTGCTTGAAGGCCACGCCTATGGCCTGACCCAGGACACGGCCCAGGGCCGCTACCTGAAATTCGTCGCCACCTCCGCGGTGGACGGCAAGGACAACGCCAGCGTCGCCGAACTGCTGCTGGTGGATGCCAAGGGCAAGGCCCTGCCCCGCAATAGCTGGAAGGTCATGTCCACCAGCAGCGCGGTGCCTGGCGCAGCGGTCGGCAACCACGCCATCGACGGCAACCCCAACTCCTACTGGAGCACGGCGGCGGGTGCGCGCTACCCCCATGAAATACTGATCGACCTGGGAGCCGACAGCCGTTTCTCGCAACTGCACTACCTGCCGCGCCAGGACGCCGGCCTGAGCGGCAACATCAAGGGCTATCAGGTCTATGGCAGCAGCAGCGTCAACGGCGGCTGGACCCTGCTGGCCGACGGCGAATTCAGCGCCGACAACGAGGTCAAGGCCGCGTCCCTCAAGCCCGTGAATGCCGGTGAACCTCCGGTGGCGGTGATCAGCGGCAAGACCGAAGCCAACGCCGGGGACAGGATCGTCCTCGATGCCTCGGCCTCCAGCGATCCCCAGGGCAATGCCCTGAGCTTCGCCTGGGAAGCCTCGCCGCGCCTGGACTTCGACTACGACGGCGCGCGCATCAGCTTCACCGCGCCCGAGCTGCAGGAAGACACCCGCTACCGTTTCACCCTGACCCTGAGCAACGGCAAGCAGAGCAGCACCCGGACCCACGAGATGCTGATCAAGGGCAAGGCCGGCACCGCCAGTTGCAAACCGGAATGGACGCTCAGAGGCACTTACGTCGGCAACGATGTGGTGCAGTGGAAAGGTCGTCAGTACCAGGCTCGCTGGTGGACCTCCGGCGCCGAGCCGGGCCTGGCCAGCACCACCGGCCCAGACGGCGCCGGCAAGGTCTGGCGGGACCTGGGCCCGTGCCAGAGCGAGGGTGAGGAACCGGTCGAGCCACCGGTGGAGGAAGTCAAACCGCCGGTGGCCGTGATCGGCGGTACCAGCCAGGCCAAGCCGGGCGAAACGGTCTACCTCAACGCCAGCGGGTCCAGTGACCCGGCGGGCCTGAAGCTCAGCTACAGCTGGAGCGTCAACCCTAGCGTCGCCTTTGAAGCCGCTGGCGACCTGATGAAGTTCGTCGCCCCGAAGGCCGAGCAGGATGTCACCTACAACGTCAACCTGACGGTGAACAACGGCAAGCACAGCGCCACCCGCACCCATCAGGTCAAGGTCCTGGCCGAGAAGCCGGCGCCGGTCAAGCCGCCGGTGGCGAGCATCGCCGGCGTCAGCCAGGCCAAGGGCGGTGAAACGGTGACCCTGGATGCCGCAGGCTCCAGCGATCCGGCCGGTCTGGCGCTGAGCTACCAATGGACCGTGACGCCCAGCATCGCCTTCCAGGCCTCAGGGTCGAAACTGACCTTTGTCGCGCCCAAGAGCGACAAGGACACCAGCTACCGCTTCACCCTGAACCTGGGCAACGGCAGCCACACGGTCAGCCGCGACCATAGCGTGACCGTGCTGGCCGACAGCGTGGAAACGCCAGCCGGTTGCCTGGGCGCCTGGAGCCGTCAAGGTACCTACCTGGCCAACGACAAGGTCAGCCACAACGGCCGCTACTACATCGCCCGCTGGTGGACCAAAGGCAACGAGCCGTCTGCTGCCACTGTCGGTGGCGAAGGCAGTGGCAAGGTCTGGCGCGACGCCGGCGCCTGTAACTGATGCCTGAGGCGTGACCGCTTGCTCCGCAATCCGGTCACCCTTTCCCGGCCACTTCAGGTAAAAGGATGGGCGGCGACTGCCATCAGTCGCCGTCCGCCCTCTGCCGCTGAACGCCGTCGACTCCTCCAAGGCGCGCCCCCACTGGCAGAACACCGATGCTTTGCCAATGGAGATCCGAATGCGCAAATCTGCCCTGTCCGCATGGATGCTAGCGGGCCTTTCCCTTTCCCTGTGCCTGTCCCAGGTGCAGGCCGCCGAACTCATCGGCTTTCGTGAAGTGACGCTGGCGGACGCCAGTCAGCAGCGCCCCCTGCATGTCGCCCTCTGGTACCCCACCACGGCCACCGTCCCCCTCCTGCCATCGGCTGAAAACCCAATTTTTCAGGGTGTAGCGACCATCAAGAATGCCTCCCCTAGCGGCTCTGCCCATCCGCTTGTGGTGCTATCCCATGGCTATCGCGGCAACTGGCGCAATCTCAGCTGGCTGGTATCGAGCCTGGTGGACCAAGGCTATATAGTCGCGGCTCCCGACCATCCGGGCACCACCACATTCGACCAGCGCCCCGCGGAAGCCGCCAAGCTCTGGGAGCGCCCGCGTGACCTGAGCCGGGTCATCGACAGGCTCACCCGCGATAACACCCTGGCCGGCACGATCAACCCGCAGCGCATCGCCGCCATCGGCCACTCCCTGGGCGGCTGGACGGTCACCGCGCTGGCCGGCGCCCGCTACAGCCCGGAACGTTACCTGGAGGAATGCCGGCTGCATCCCAATCCACGCCTTTGCCACATAGCTCCGGAACTGGGAATCACCGCGCACAATCAGGGCCCGCTGAGCACCGATCTGCGGGACCCGCGAGTCAAGGCCGTCGTTGCGCTGGACCTGGGGTTCGCCCGCGGCTTTACCCCCGAAAGTTTGTCGACACTGCACACACCGGTTCTGGTCCTGGGGGCCGGAGTGAACATCGCGGACATGCCCGTGGAAGAAGAGTCGGGCTATCTGAACGCCCATCTGGCGTCCCCGCCTTCGCGCTATGAGGTCCTGGCCAATGCCAGCCACTTCAGCTTCATGCAAGTCTGCAAGCCAGGCGCCGTGGCCCTGCTCAAGGAAGAGGCGCCTGGGGATGAGATTATCTGCCGCGATGGCGATGCCGGTGATCGCCAGGGCATCCACCGGCAGGTGGCAAAGCTGATCGGCGACTTTCTGGATCAGAAGCTTGCCGGCCAACCACCGGCAGGCTGATCAGACAACCTCTTGCTGAGGAGCGGCTTTCGGCTTGCGCCACTGGGGCAGGCCGATCAGCACCACCGCGCTGATGATCACCAGCATGGCCAGGCCCTCCTCGATGCCGATGGTTTCACCGACAAAGACGATCCCCAGCAGCACCGCCACCGCCGGATTGACGTAGGCATAGCTAGTGGCCGCGGCCGGCCGCACGTGCTTGAGCAGGTACATGTAGGCGTTGAAGGCGATGATCGACCCGAAGCCGGCCAGATAGGCCAGGGCCAACCAGCCTTCCAGGGGCGGCATGGCGTCCAGATGCTCGCCGCTCAAGACGCTGCCGATCATCAGCACCACGCCACCGACGAGCATTTCCGCAGCGCTGGCCATGGCCCCCTGGGGCAGCGGCAGGTGCCTGCTCCACACTGAACCGAAGGCCCAGGCCGCAGCGGCGAAGAGCAGCAAGGCCGCACCCAGCGGGCTGGATTGCAGGTTGGAACCCAGGTTGAGCATGCCGATACCGATCATCCCGAGGATGATCCCGGCCCACTCCAGACGCGTGTTGCGTGCACCCCAGAAATAGCCGCAGAGCAAGGTGAACAAAGGCACCGTGGCCACCGCCAGGGCCGCCACTCCAGAGGTCACCCCAGAGTGTTCGGCCAGCGTCACCGCACCGTTGCCGCAACTTAGCAGCAACACGCCGATGATCCCCGCGGCCTTCCATTGCGCCCAGGTCGGTGCCGGAACCCCGCGCCAGCGCAGGAAGGCATACATCAAGCTGCCGGCGATGATGAAACGCACACCGCCGAGCATCAACGGTGGCCAGTACTCGACGCCGATGCGGATCACCAGATAGGTCGACCCCCAGATCACGTACAGGGCAAAAAAGGCGGCAATCAACGGCAAGGGAAAACGGCTTTGGCCAGGCATGGGGGCAGCTCGGAGCAGGCAGGGGGAGAACTATTCTAGAAAGGTGACCCGGGGAACTTAAGTTACAAAAAGTGTTTATAACGGCAGTACACTTTCCAAAACATGGAGTTCCGGGCTATATGCCGTGCTTTCGAAAGTCGTACCTATTAGAGGCCTTCCATGGACAAATACGATCGCTTGCTCCTGGCCAGCCTGCTGGAAAATGGCCGGGCGAGTTACGCCGAGCTGGCGCGCAAGGTCAACCTCTCGGCGCCGGCAGTGGCCGAGCGCGTGGCCAAGCTGGAGGCCAGCGGCGTGATCACCGGTTATCAGGCCAAGGTCGACATGGCCAAGGTGGGGCTGCCGATCCAGTGCGTGATCGAACTGCGCCTGGCCCAGCATGGCAACCAGAAGAACTATGACGAACTGATCAAGATCCCCCAGCTCACCGAGTGTCATCGGGTGACGGGAGATCCTTGCGTGATCATGCAGGCTGCCGTGGGCTCGATGCCGGAGCTGGAGGAACTGATCAATCGCGTGGCCCAGTTCGGTTTCAGCAAGACTTCCATCGTGCTGTCCAGCGCCATCGAACGGCGGGTGCCCCTGGGGCAACTGGAAAGCAACGGCAAATGAATCCGGAGCCTGGGCTCAGCCCCCGCGCTGACGTTTGAGGTGCTCGGGGATCTTGGCCGCCGGGACTTTCTGCAGCTTGCAGAGAAAGTCGTGGGACAGCTCACGCACGCCATGGGTGTGCCGCAGCTCGCTCGCCAGATGCGCCACCAGGTTGGCGGCCATTTCCGCATCGGCCATGGCCCGGTGCGCCTGACCGGTGTGGGGCAAGCCGGCGAATGAGGTCAGGGTGCCCAGCTTGTGGTTCGGCGCCGCCGGCATCAGGCGCCGGGCCAGCAGCAGGGAACAGGCGAAATTCTGCAAGCGGGTGCGCTTGATCCGCCCCAGTTCGAAATCCCAGAACTTCTGGTCGAAGGCCGCGTTGTGGGCCAGCAACGGCGTGGTGCCGACAAACTCGTTGACCTCGTTCATCACCTGATCCGCTGGCGGGGCGCTGCGCAGCATGGCGTTGCTGATGCCGGTCAGTTGTTCGATAAAGCCCGGCACCCGCACGCCGGCATTCATCAGGCTCTGGTAACGCTCGACGATGCGCCCCTGCTCAAGAATCACCACGGCGATTTCCGTGGCCCGGCAACTGCTGCTCGGGGAGATTCCGGTGGTTTCAAAGTCGATGACGGCAATACGTTCCAAACCTGTGCAGCTCCGTATAAAAAATGATCAGCTTTTCAGCAGCAAGGCGCCTTCGATCGGCACATAGCGGGTAGCGGCGCGAATCAGCGAATTGGCAGTCAGACCCGGCACGCCATAAGCCACCGCGCTGACCCCATGCTTGTGGATGATGCGCTCGAGCAGCAGGTCGAAGTCGCCGTCGCCGGAGGCCAGCACCACTTCCTCGACCTGGGCGGCGGCGTCCATGATGTCGATGGTGATGCCCACGTCCCAGTCGCCCTTGGCCGAGCCATCGCTGCGCTGAATGTAGGGTTTGAGTTTTACCGTGAAGCCCAGGTTGCGCAGGATCTGCTGAAACTGCTGCTGCTTGCTGTCACCGCGATCGATGGCATAGGCATAGGCTTCGACGATCTGCCCTTGCTTACTGATATCCGCCCACAGCGCCGCGTAGTTGAAGTGACAACCATAGGCCTGGCGGACGGTGTAATAGAGGTTCTGGACGTCGGCGAACACCGCGATTTTCTTCACCGCTAATCCTCATGGCGCAGCAGCGCAGGGGCTGGAACGGGGCTCAAGACCCGAAAAGTCGCCCAGTATGCCAGTCACAAGGAATGTTCCGCGAATAATCGGTCCGGGGCAGGTGCCTGCCCCGGACCGACGGAGCCTCAGACGAAGGAATCGTCGTCGGAGAAGAACGAACTGTCGTCGTTGCCGTAATCGGCGTTGCTGAAGCCGCCCTGGTCGCTGTTGCCCCAGGAGTCGTTGTTGGCCAGCCGCTGATCGTCATTGCCCCAGCCACTGTTGTCGCTGGCCGGTGCCGGTTCTTCCTTGATGACTTCGACGACTTCCTGAGGCTGCTGGTTGCTGTGGAACAGGCTGCTGATGCCCTGGGCCAGCATCACCCCGCCGGCCACGCCGGCTGCGGTTTTCAAGGCCCCACCGAGGAAGCTGCTGCCGGCAGCCGGTGCCGGTTGCGGCGCATAGTTCTGCTGCGGGGCACCGAAATTCTGCTGCGGTGGCGCGCCAAAGGAAGAGCGCGACGGCTCACGCCAGCCACCGCCGGAGGATGGCGCCACACTCGGGGCCTGCGCGGGAGCCGGTTGCGACTCGCGGGAACCGCCGAAGATGCTCGACAGAAAGCCGCCACTGGCCGCCGGAGCTGCAGCGCGGGCCTGGGAGCGAGCCTGTTGCAGTTCGGCCTGCAACTGCTGCACTTGCTGGTTCAATTGTTTGTTCTGCTCATCGAGGCTTTTCAGGGCAGCCTCCTGCACCAGGATCGCCTGGGTCATGAAATACCCGGCCGCAGGCTGGCGGATCAGGTGTTCCTTGATCCGCGCTTCGGCCTGGGCGTCACGTGGAGCTGAGTCCGTCTCGGCTTGTTGCAACCGTGAAAACAGTCCATCGATCAGGGTTTGCTCTTCGCTGTTCATGGCGACCTCTTTAGATTGCCGGTAAAAATCTGGTCCGTGCCCCCACAGGGCCGCGGTACGCACCAGTTATGGGGTTGGGGCGACGACTTTCAATGGTCTTTACTCAAGGTTTACGTTTGCTCCCGAGGAGCCAGCTTCGGTTAAAGTGTTCAACCGCTTGGTCAACTGCGATCCCCATCAATGACTCCGTTAGATGTTCTGCGCGACTCTTTCTATTTTTTCCAACGCAACTTCGGCCGCATCGCCCAACTGTGCCTGCCCCTGGTGATTCTCGAAGCGCTGCTGCAACAAGGCGTCAGCAGCGCCCTGGGCGAGAATGCCTTTCCCGGCTCCAGCGTGGTGGTGGGGCTCTTGCTCTATCCGCTGTACACCGGCGCGCTGATCCTGTTTCTCGACGCCCGCACCCGGGGGGAATCGCCTCGCAACCGTGATCTTTGGGCCATGGCCCTGAGCCTGTGGCCGCGCTTCGCCGTGCTGACGGCGGTCAGCACGCTGCTGATTCTTCTCGGGCTGTCGCTGTATTTGCTGCCGGGGCTGTGGCTGATGGTGGTGCTGGCCTTCGCCGAGTACCTGCTGGTGCTCAAGGGCCTGGCGCCCCTGGCGGCCATCAAGGAAAGCCTGCGTCTGAGCCGCGGGCACTTCCTGCGCATCCTGTTGTGCATCCTGGCGGTCATGGCCCCGTTGTGGCTGCTCAAAGGGGCGAGCGAAACCGCCTATCCCGATCCGCACAACCCGATCCTGTCCCTGGCCATCGACAGCGCTTACAGCTTCCTGCAGCTGTTCACCAGCGTGGTGCTGTTCCGCCTGTTCATGCTCATCAACGAGCCAACGGACAACCGCTGATTCACCTTGCGGCCGCTCTACCCCTTGGGTGAGCGCCGCGCACTCGGTTATGCTCCGGCCCATCCTGCAACGCCATAAGCCGAGCCGATGACCCGTCTACTGCGCATCACCCTGTTGAGCCTGCTCCTGATCGGCCTGGTACTGGCCGGCCTGATCTACAGCCTGACCTGGCGCCCTCTGCCCAAGGAAACCCTGACGGTCAGTTGCAGCGCCCAGGCCACGCCGCTGGTGCCGGGCCAGGCACTCAAGGTGATGACCTGGAACCTGCAGTACCTGGCGGGCAAGCGCTACGTGTTCTGGAACGACCAGGCCCGGGGCGAGGACGAACGTCCGACCCTGGAAGACATGGCCTTCAGCCTCGACGAAGTGGCCCGGGTCATCCGCGACGAACAGCCGGACCTGGTGCTGCTGCAGGAAGTGGACAACGGCGCCAAGGCCAGCGCCTACCAGGATCAACTCAAACTCCTGCAGGAGCGGCTCGCCGACCTCTACCCCTGCAGCACCCAGGCTTACGACTGGAAGGCGGACTTCGTGCCCTCGCCGCACATTTTCGGCAGCGTCGGCCGACAACTGGCGACCCTCAGCCGCTACCGCATCGATCACGCCGAACGCTTGCAACTGCCGGTTGCCCCGCACCCGCTCATCAGCCGGCAGTTCCAGCCCAAGGACGCCCTGCTGCTGAGCTACCTGCCCCTGAGCGATGGCGGCCAACTGGTGGTGCTGAACACCCATCTGGAACGTGCACAGCGCGCCGACGACACTCAGCACAAGCAGGTGACGGCCATTGCCAAGGTTCTGGACAAACTGGAGAGCCGCGGCACCCCCTGGCTGATTGGCGGCGATTTCAACCTGCTGCCCCTGAGCCAGTACCAACGCCTGAGCGAAGAACAGCGCGCGCCCTACAACGCTGACAGCCCGCTGCACCTGCTGTGGGACAAGTACCCGATGATCCCCAGCAACACCCAGGCCAGTGGGGTCGACCGTGCTCGCTGGCTGACCCACTACCCCAACGACCCGAGCCTCGACGGCCCGGATCGCACGGTGGACTACCTGTTCTACAGCCCACGACTGAAGCGGGTTGAATCCCGAGTACGCCAGGACGACACCCAGCGCATCTCCGACCACCTGCCGGTGCTTGCCCGGTTCCTGTTGCCGGCGTTGTAACCCCGCTTTACTTGCGGGGTTTGATCCGCGCCGTAGCCTCGGCAATCAGCGGATCGTCCGGCCAGTAATGCTTGGGATAACGGCCCTTGAGATCCTTCTTCACCTCGGCGTAAGTGCTGCGCCAGAAGTTCGCCAGATCCTGGGTGACCTGCACCGGACGCCGCGCCGGCGACAGCAGGTGCAACTTGACCACTTGGCGGCCACCGGCAATCCGCGGCGTGTCCGACAGCCCAAACAGCTCCTGCAGGCGCACCGCCAGAATCGGCGGCTGCTCACTGTAGTCCAGACGGATCGAGGAACCCGAAGGTACCGTCAGATGATGCGGAGCCAGCTCGTCCAGGCGCTGGGGCAGCGGCCAGGGCAAAAGGTTGTGGACAATGCTGGCCAGCTCCAGGTTGGCAAAGTGACTCAGTCGCGACACCTTGCCCAGGTAGGGCTGTAGCCACTGCTCCAGCCCTGCGAGCAAGGCGCCATCACTGACATCCGGCCATTGGCTCTCGCCCTTGTCCGCCAGATCCAGCTGCCGCAGCAAGGTCACCCGAGCCTGCCACTGGCGCAGCTCCGGGGTCCAGGGCAGCAGCTCCAGGCCCTTGCGCCGCACCAGATTGACCAGGGCCTGGCTACGGGCTGACTCGTCCAGGCCGGTGAGCGGTTCACGGCTGAGTACCAGCTCACCAACCTTGCGTTGACGCTCGGCCCGCAGCACGCCTTCGCGCTCGTCCCAATCCAGCTGGTCGACGTTGCGCACCTGCTCTGCCAGCACCGTATCGAACAGGGTCGGATCAAAATCCGCTGCCAGGTAGATGCGCTCCTCACGCTGGCCCTGGCGGCTGCCCAGGTCGGCGATCACCAGCCAGGGCTGCTTCATCAGGTTGTCGGTTTCGCTGAACAGCGCCGCACGGCCGTTGGCCAGTCGATACTCGGCACCACCGGGACGGCGCTGCTGGGCCACCCGATCGGGGTAGGCCAGGGCCAGCAAGGCACCAAGCCAGCGCGGATGCTCGGGATCGGCGACCGCTGCCTCGGGCTGCCCTCGCAGGTAGCCACGGTACTGCCGCGCCAGTTGCCGCGCACGCTGGACACCACCCTGGGCACCACGGGCCGCGCGCTCCTCCCCGGAAAGCAGCACCAGGCGACTGTGCAGGTCGGCGCCGGCCCCGCGCAAAATGTCCCGTTCCCCCAGCAGGGCCGCGACGTCGCAGGCCATCTGCGCCAGCCCCAGGGACTGGCCGCGCAACAGCAAGTGGGCAATGCGCGGATGGGCCGGCAACTCGGCCATGGCCTGACCGTGGCGGGTCAGTGTGCCGTCATCGTTGAGCGCTCCCAGGCGCTGCAACAGGTCCTGGGCCTGTGCATAAGCGGCGCTGGGAGGCGGGTCCAGCCAGGCCAGCTGATTCGGGGTCACGCCCCAGCGCGCCAGTTGCAGGGCCAGACCGGCCAGGTCGGCCTGAAGGATCTCCGCGCCGGCATAGGCCGCCAGTTGTTCCTGCTGATCCGCCGACCACAAGCGATAGCACACGCCAGGCTCCAGGCGCCCGGCCCGGCCGGCGCGCTGGGTGGCGCTGGCCCGGGAGATACGCTGGGTGTCGAGGCGGGTCATGCCGCTGCCGGGATCGAAGCGCGGCACTCGGGCCAGCCCGGCGTCCACCACCACCCGCACGCCGTTAATGGTCAGGCTGGTTTCGGCGATATTGGTGGCCAATACCACTTTACGCCGCCCCGCCGGGGCCGGATCGATGGCCGCGCGCTGGGCGGCCAGGTCCAGCTCGCCATGCAGTGGACAGAGCAGAATCTCACTGCGCTGTCCCAAGGACTCGGCCAACTGCTGATGCACTCGCCGAATCTCGGCCTGGCCTGGGAGAAACACCAGCAGGCTGCCGCTTTCATCGTTGATGGCTTCAAGCACGGTCTGCACCACCCGCGGCTCGATGAACTCGCCGGGCTGGAACGGCCGACCCCAGCGCTGGGTCACCGGGAACATGCGCCCCTCACTGCGCAGGATCGGCGCATCGCCCAGCAGCGTGGAAAGACGTTCGCCCTCCAGGGTCGCCGACATCAACAGAATCTTCAGGGGCTGCTCGTCACGAAACAGCTCCCGGCCATTGAGGCTCAAGGCCAGGGCCAGGTCGGCATCCAGGCTGCGCTCGTGAAACTCATCGAAGATCAGCAGGCCAACCCCTTCCAGGGCCGGGTCGTCCTGCAGGCGTCGGGTGAGGATGCCTTCGGTGACCACTTCGATACGGGTCCGCGGGCCGACCTTGCTCTCCAGGCGGATGCGGTAGCCCACGGTTTCACCGACTTTCTCCCCCAGTTCGCTGGCCAGGCGCTCCGCCGCAGCCCGGGCCGCCAGGCGCCGGGGTTCGAGCATGAGGATGGTCTGTCCGGCCAGCCAGTCCTGATCCAGAAGCGCCAGGGGCACACGGGTGGTCTTGCCGGCACCGGGCGGGGCTTCGAGCACCGCTTCATGGCGCGCCGCCAGGGCCTCGCGCAATGCAGGCAAAACTTCATCAATTGGCAAAGAATTCATGCTGGCTCCAAAACAGAGGCGCGAGTATAACGGCGAACTGCCTGGGGTTAATCATGGTCTGAGTGCTGATCGACAAGACTCAATGCCCCGCTCCATTTCGCTTTGTCTGCATATTTACCAGGAGATATCCATGCGTATTCCCCACCGTGTCATTGGCGGCGTTCTGGTGACCACTCTGCTGACCCAACTCACGGCCTGTGGCTCGATCTTCTTTCCCGACCGCCGCGGCCAGATCGACGGCAAGATCGATCCAGTGGTGGTGGTGCTCGATGCCGTGGGCCTGCTGTTCTATGTCATTCCGGGGCTGATCGCCTTTGGCGTCGACTTCGCCACCGGGGCGATCTACCTGGAGCCGGGCAAGACCGCGCAAATCGCGCCGGAAAAACTCCAGCAGGCCATTGGCGCCGACGGTAAAGTCGACAACCGCAAACTGCAGGCCATTCTGGAAAGCGAACTGGGGGGCAGCTTCCCTCTGGATGATCCGCGCCTGATCCAGCACAAGGGCAGCGTGCAGCAATTGGCCTTGTACGGCCTGCAGCCTGCAGCCTGACCCCACCTTCAAGGAACCCGCCGCCGATGATTGGCAACCCGGAACACGCTCGCCTCCTGCGCCTGGCCACCCGCGCCTCGGTTACGGTGGCAGGCATCCTGATTGTGACCAAGGCCATCGCCTGGTGGCTCAGTGGCTCGGTGAGCATGCTGGCGGGGCTGACCGACTCGGTGCTCGACGGCTTCACCTCGCTGCTCAATCTGTTGGCGGTGCATTACGCCCTGCGCCCGGCCGATGATGATCACCGCTACGGCCACGGCAAGGCGGAGTCCCTGGCGGGCATGGCCCAGGCGCTGTTCATCGCCGGCAGTGCGGTGCTGATTGCCTTTCAAGCGTTCGAACGCCTGCAGCACCCGGAACCGGTAGGCGCACCCTGGCTGAGCATCGGGGTGATCGGGCTGTCGTTGGTGCTGACCATGGCGCTATTGATCCTGCAGCATCGGGTGATCCGCGAAACCGGCTCCAACGCGGTACGGGCCGACTCCCTGCACTACCGCTCCGACCTGCTGCTCAATGGCAGCATCCTCCTGGCCCTGGTACTGGCGGCCTTCGGCTGGCATCAGGTGGATGCCTGGTTCGGCCTGGGGATCGCCGTCTACATTCTCTGGAGCGCGATCCAGATCGCCCGGGAAAGTTTCTCGGTGCTGATGGACGAGGAACTGCCCGCCGATGTCAGCCAACACATGCTGGAACTGGCCTGCAGTGTGCCCGGCGTGCTGGGCGCCCATGACTTGCGCACGCGGATTTCCGGCAGCCACTGGTTCGTCCAACTGCATCTGGAACTGCCCGGCGACCTGAGCCTGTCGGTGGCCCACGCCATCAGCGATCGGGCCGCCGACGCGATCCACCAGGCCTATCCACGGGCCGAGGTACTGGTACACGCCGATCCGCAGGAAGTGGTCGACACCGCCAGGGCTCAGTAAGTGACCTGGTAGCCCCGCGAGCTCAGGCAGTTGCCCTGGGCCTGACGGTAGGCCTGCACCACTTGCGGGGCCGGCTGATAGGTTGCGCTGGCCGGATCGAAGCCACTCTGCTGCACCGCCCAGCGATAGCAGTCGTAGCGATCCTGATCGATCTGCTGTGGCGACTGGCCGTTGACCGGGTACGCCAGCACATCATAGCCATTGCCAGCCGGCTGCTGGTCCGGCGGCGGCACACCCACGGGCGGTTCGACCACAACATACTGCTGGGTGTTGGCTTCATAGGTGTAATAAGCCCCGGCAGCGAGGAAAAACAGCGCGCTGCCGATCCACACTTCACGCGCGTAGTCAGGCAGGTAGGCCACTCGAATCCCATAAGGCGGGCGCACCACCACATACCGTGGACCTTGTGGACGATACCAATAGCCCCCCGAGAAAAAGTAATCCTGGCCACGGTAAAGCACCCGGTAATTGCGCTCGGGGAAACGGTCAATCACGTAACCCGGGCGATACTGCGGACCTGGCCCCCAGCCGTTGCCATGCCCGTCGGGACGGCCCGGCCAGCGATAGTCGTCGGGGCGACCATGGTCGGGACGCGAGCCTGGACCACCGGCCTGCCAATGCGGGTTGTAGTCATTGCGCCGGGGAATGTCCTGGTAGTAGCCGCGCAGGGGTTCCTGGGTCTGGCGCACGGTATCGGGACGGCTCTGGATGGGCAGCCCTGGCGCCGGCTGCGGCTGCTGAGGAGCCGGTCGCCCCTGCTGATTGGGATCATGCTGGGGACGGTTCTGCCACTGCCCACCCGGATTCTGGCCGTTGTGTTCGAACTGCCGGCTGTTATCGCCACGAATGATCTCATTCTGCGGACGCGGTTGCTGCGGGGCAGGTTGCGCACGTTCAGGCGAGTTCGCCGGACCGCCCTGATGGCCCTCGCCACGCCCTTCGGGGGCATGCTCACGCTGCCCGCCGGAAGGTGCTCCCTGCAGTCTTTCGTCCCGCTCATCGGCGAGCACTTGCGCGCTGACGCTCACGCACAACACACCAACACCTGCCAAACGCCAGATGCGCGACTTCATGCTATTCCTCACTGCGGATTGGGGCCTGTACCTAAGACTGAAAAAGCCTGGGGCGGTTCTGCAGCAGATTATCAGTCACGAGACTTATTTCGCAGGCAATAAAAAAGGGCGGCCCGTCGGCCACCCCTTGAGATTTTGTCCGTGCTCGACGCTTGTGGCGCCGGCTCACCTCACTCCGTCTTCTGGACAGGGTGTAGCCCGGGGGCCGGATCAACCCTGTGGGGTTGGCGGCCGCGGCAGGCCTGATTCGGCGGGCCGCAGTGGACTCTATGTCCGGGCAGTGATTCTGGTGATAAGAATAGGCCTGGGCCGGCGACAGCGGATTGCGAAGATTGCTTGCAAAAACACCTCTTGCGCAATTTTTAACTAAAGATAGATAATTCAACGCAATACTTATGACAAAGGCCTGATTGATGAGCAAACTCGACCGCTATGACCTGAGTATTTTGGCGGAATTGCAACGCGATGCCCGCATCTCCAACCAGGAACTGGCCGAGCGCATCGGTCTGTCGCCCTCGCCCTGCTCGCGCCGGGTCAAGCAGCTGGAAGACGACGGTTATATTTCCCGCCAGGTCGCCCTGCTGGACCGCAAGATGCTCGGCCTGAGCCTGACCGCCTACGTATTGATCGGCATGGACCGGCACACGCCGGAACGCTTCGAGAACTTCGAAGCGGCCATCCGCAGCCTGCCCCAGGTACTGGAATGCAGCCTGGTGACCGGTGTGGACGCCGACTACCAGCTCAAGGTGGTGGTGCCGGACATGGATCACTATCAGAAGTTGCTGCTCGGCCACCTGACCCGTATCGACGGCGTGACCAGTGTGCGCTCCAGTTTCGTGCTCAATCAGGTGCTCAACAGCACCGAACTGCCCCTGACCCACCTGCGCAGCTGAATAGCGGCTGTGGCGACGTAACGCAGGCAGATCAATGCTCGGCAAGTGTCCCATGGCGTATACTCGCCCGGCATTTTTTGACCTGCCTGCAATGGAGATGATCGATGGACCCAGCAGTATTCGAAGAGTGGATGATGACCGGTCTGGTCAGCATCCTGATCATATTCATGGGTTTCATCGTCTGGGACCTGGCCAAGAAGTCCAAGGCCGGACGCTTCGGCTCCTTTATCCTGTTCTTCGTACTGGGCCTGGGCGTGGCCGCCTTCATCATCAAGAGCGTGGTGATCGGCCTGATCGAATCCGGCGCTCTATAAGCGCGCCGGCACTTCCTTCCACTGGCCCTGATCCAGGCCATCCAGGGTCCAGTCGCCAATCCTGACCCGCACCAGCCGCAAGGTCGGCAAGCCGACGGCGGCGGTCATGCGCCGTACCTGGCGATTGCGCCCCTCACGAATCACCAATTCCAGCCAATGAGTAGGCACGCTCTTGCGAAAGCGCACTGGCGGATTGCGCGGCCACAGCTCTGGCTCTTCCAGCCGTCGCGCCTCAGCCGGCAAGGTCATGCCGTCGTTCAACTCCACGCCGTCACGCAAGCGCTGTAACTGCTCAGCGCTGGGTTCGCCTTCGACCTGTACCCAATAGGTCTTGGCCAACTTGTGCTTGGGATCGGCGATCCGCGCCTGCAACTGCCCGTCATTGGTCAACAGCAGCAACCCTTCGCTGTCGCGGTCCAGGCGCCCGGCCGGGTAGACCCCGGGAATGGCGATGAAATCCTTGAGCGTCGCCCGTCCCTCACCATCGCTGAACTGGGTCAGCACGTCGAAAGGCTTGTTGAACAGGATCAGCTTCGGCTCGGCCGGTGGCGCCTTGGCCACGCGCTTGGAGGGAGAAACGGAAAACGGCTTCGCGCCAGGGCGACGGGAAGCAGGACGGGACGGACGGGACATGGGATCAGGAACATTCAGCGATCAGGACCGACAATGCTAGTGGCCTGATCGCCAAATGACCATGGATTAAACGCTTAGCGGAAAGGCGGCTCGTCGAAGCTGCGCAGTTTGCGCGAGTGCAGGGAGTTGAGCTCACTGCGCATCAGGTCCACGGCTTCGATACCGATCTTCAAATGCTGGCTGACCGCCCGCTCGTAGAAGGCATTGGCCGCCCCCGGCAACTTGATCTCACTGTGCAGGGGTTTGTCCGAGACACACAGCAAAGTGCCGTAAGGCACCCGCAGGCGATAGCCCTGGGCCGCGATAGTGCCGCTTTCCATATCCACCGCCACGGCCCGGGACAGGTTGATGAACGGACGTTCCTCGGCCCAGCGCAGCTCCCAGTTGCGGTCGTCGTAAGTCAGGACGGTACCGGTGCGCAGGCGCTTCTTCAGTTGCTCGCCCTTCTCCCCGGTGACATTGGCCGCCGCTTGCTGCAACGCCAGCTGGACCTCGGCCAAGGCAGGAATCGGAATGTTCGGCGGCACCACGCGATCAAGGATGCCGTCACGCCGCATGTAGGCGTGAGCCAGGACGTAATCGCCGATGGTCTGGGACTGCCGCAGTCCACCGCAGTGGCCAATCATCAACCAGCAATGAGGGCGCAGCACCGCCAAGTGGTCGGTGATGTTCTTGGCATTGGAGGGGCCGACGCCGATATTCACCAGGGTCACACCGTGGCCATCGCTGGCCTGCAGGTGATAGGCCGGCATCTGGTAGCGATGCCAGACAACACCGGCGGCGATTGCCGAAGCCTCGCCATGATCCATGCTCTTTTCAATGATCACGTTGCCCGGCAGGACCATGCGCACAAAACGCGGATCACTGCGCAGTTGCTCCAGGCCATGGACGATGAACTGGTCGACGTAACGGTGATAGTTGGTTAGCAGGATCCACGGCTGCACATGACGCCAGTCGCTGCCGGTGTAATGCACCAGGCGCCGCAAAGAGAAATCGACCCGCGCCGCATCAAACAGCGCCAAAGGCAGCGGGTGAGTGTTTTCCCAGTCGTAGAGACCGTCGGCGATACCGTCGGTGGCAGCCGACAGGTCGGTGCTGGGGAATACCCGGGCCAGGGCCGCCGCGGTTACGCCGGAACCGGCCAGTTCGTCGCCCTGTTCCACCACATAGGGATAAGGAATGTTCTGCTCGCTGACACCCACTTCCACCGTGACGGTGAAGTCATGCATCAAAGGCACCAGTTGCTCGAGCAGATAATTACGAAAGGCCGCGGGATGAGTGACGGTGACGCTGTAGGTGCCCGGCAGTTGCACCTTGGCATAAGCCCGGGTGGTCTGCGGAACTTCGCCATGGCAGTGGTAGGTCAGGCGCAATTCGGGATAGCGAAACAGCGCTCTTTGCTCGGCATCCGGCTCGACCCGGTCCTTGAGGTAACGCTTGAGCGCCTGGCTCAGGGCCGTGGTGGCCCGCTCATGCAAAGCAGCAAGCCGATCCACGGCTTGCTCGGCGGTTTGAACGACAATAAAAGCTTCGGTCACGGTAAGCATCCTGTGTTCTGATCTTGCAGGCGTTCATCTTGCCTGCAACACCGCCCCACGGGAACAGCGGAGTTACAGGAGCAGGCGTGTCGGCGCTGGCCATGGCGACAACGCCTCTTCGCCGACAAGCCGGCTGCTACGAAAGGTCAGAAGCCTTGAGGCGTGGAGCGGGCAACAATGGCGGCTACGTCCAGCCCGCGGGGCAAGGTACCGTAGACCCGACCGCTCTGCCCTCCAAGACGACTGGCGATAAAGGCGTCGCTGACCACCTCATTACCAGCCTCAAGCAGGAGCTTGGCCTGCAGGCCCAAGGCAATGTCCTCGGTCAGTTGGCGGGCGCGGTACTGGATGTCGCCGGTGTCCCTGAAGCTGTCCTTGAGCGCCGCAATATGCGCCGCCAGACGCTGCTCGCCATGCCCGTCCCCCAGCTCGGCAAACAATACATCGAGTACCCCGGGCTCTTTCGACAAGGCCCGCAGCACGTCCAGGCATTGCACGTTGCCTGAGCCTTCCCAGGTGGAGTTCACCGGCGCCTCGCGGTACAGCCGCGGCAGGATGCTGTCTTCGACATATCCGGCGCCTCCCATGCATTCGGCGGCCTCGTTGATCATGGCCGGGGCGCGCTTGCAGATCCAATACTTGCCCACCGCCGTCACTAGCCGAGAGAACTTCGCTTCCTGGGCATCGTCCTGATGATCCAGGGCTCGTCCCATGCGCATGCTCAAGGCCAGGGCCGCTTCGCTTTCCAAGGCCAGGTCGGCCAGCACGTTCTGCATCAGCGGTTGCTCACTGAGCACCCGCCCGCCGACGCGGCGATGGGCACAATGATGGCTGGCCTGGGTCAAGGCCTGGCGCATCAGCGAGCTGGAGCCGACCATGCAGTCAAAGCGAGTCATGGCGACCATTTCGATAATGGTGGGTACGCCGCGCCCCTCGTCACCGATCATCCAGGCCAGAGCGCCACGGAACTCCACTTCGCTGGAAGCATTGGAGAGGTTGCCCAGCTTGTTCTTCAAGCGCTGGATATAGAACTGGTTGCGGCTGTCATCCGGACGATGACGGGGCAGAAGGAAACAAGTCAGGCCCTTGTCGGTCTGGGCCAGGGTCAGGAAGGCATCGCACATCGGCGCCGAGCAGAACCACTTGTGCCCCACCAGCTCATAAGCCTGCCCCGGTCCCGGGGCTCCCACCGGATAGGCTCGGGTGGTATTGGCACGAACGTCGGTCCCGCCCTGCTTCTCGGTCATGGCCATGCCAATCGTCAGCCCGGTCTTGTGCTGCATGCCAACATTACGTGGGTCGTATTGAGTGGCGAGGATCTTCGGCAACCACTGCTCGGCGATGTCCGGCTGCAGTTTCAGCGCCGGCACGCAGGCAAACGTCATGGTCAACGGGCAACCGCTGCCCGCCTCGGCCTGACTGTGCAGATAGGTCATGGCGGCGCGGGCTACATGAGCCCCTGCTTGTGGGTCGGTCCAGGGCAGTGAGGTCAGCCCGCCCTCGATGGCCGCCTGCATCAACTGGTGATACGCCGGATGAAACTCCACCAGGTCGATCCGGTGACCAAAGCGGTCGTGACTGGAAAACACCGGTTTGTTCTGATTGGCCAGGAACCCCGCCTCCATCAGCGGACCACCCGCCAGGGCGCCATAGGCATCGACCCGGGATTCGGCCCAGCCGGCATCGAAGCGCCGCATCCACTGCTGCAACGGCAGGTCGATCCGATAGAGGTTGGCGCCGTCCAGGGCGGGCGGCTGGTTGGTGACTTCGTGAGTTTCAGCGAACTGGTGGAGGTTCATTGCGGGACTCCTTCAGGGTGTGCCAAGACCCCAGTTAAGCACCCGCTCTACCCCGAACAAAGTGGCATATCAGCCTAAATATCGGCACTTTCGCCTTGCTCAACACAAAGTACCCGCTTCAACAGCACCGCTTGCAGTGCCTCGAATTTCACCGGTTTGCCCAGGCAGTCGGCTCCTGCTGTCGCTGCACAACCTTCAGTACCAGGAGCGCAGGCCAGCAAGATGGGCAGGTGGGCGTATCCGGGCATTGCCTGGGCCTGAAGACGAAATGCCCCCAGTTGCGCTGCAGTGATCTGGCCATCGATCAGCACCGCGCTGACAAGTTCACGCCCCAGCAGTTGCAGCGCATCGGTGGGACTGCCGACGGTGCGAACTCGGTACCCCAGCTTGAGCAACATGCCCCGCACCACCAGTTGATCGACGTCGTTATCGTCCATCAGCAGCACGGTACAGTCCTGGGGCGCACGCCGATGAAGGGCTGTCGGCGCCCGAGGAGTGGGTTCCTGGACATCGAACTCCACCAGCAAGCGGAAACAACTGCCCTGTCCAGGCGTGGACTCATGGGTCAATTGCCCGCCCAGCAAGTCCACCAATTGCCGGCAGATCGCCAGGCCGATGCCCAATCCGCCGTATTCACGCGTCATGGAACCGTCGAGCTGGAAGAAACGCTGGTACAGCGTCGCCTCGTCCAGATTGACAAAACCTATCCCGCTGTCGATCACCTCAAAGCTCAGGCTCACCCGCTCGGCCGAAACAGACCGGGTGACCACCCGCAACACCACGCCACCGGAATGGGTGAACTTGACGGCATTCTCCAGCAGGCACTCCAGGCAATGGCTGAGCTTGCAGCGATCTCCCTGCAAGCGGTCGGGCAGCCCGGCACTGAGGTCGACCTGAAAGGACAGGGACTTGGCCGCCGCGCTGGCGCCAAACTGGGTTTGCAGTGCGCTGAGCATCGAACGCAGGCTGAACGGCTGGCGCTGGGCGCTGAGCTTGCCGGCTTGCAGTTCGGTCAACGTGAGGATGCCGTTGACCATGCGCATCATGTCCCGTGCCGAGCCGGCGGCGGTCTGCTGGTACTGCTCCATCTCCGGGTCCAGTTCCAGGGTCTGCATCAGCTCAAGCGAGCCGATGACACCGTTCATCGGCGTACGCAACTCGTGGGTCAGGGTAGCCAGGAACTCATCCTTGAGACGGTTACTGTGAGCCAGTTGCTGGTTCAGCACTTCAAGCTTCTGCCCGGCCTCAAGCAGCGTCTGGGCTTGTTGCTCACGCATCGAGTTGATCCGGTCGGCCAGGGCCAGGGATAGCAGCGCCACCTCGATCGCCGAGCCGATCTGGCTGGCGTACATGGTCAGGAATACGTTCGGCAGGTAACCCAGCACCATCAAGGTGTTGATCACCCCACCGAACAGAAAGGCCGACCAGGCAATGATGAAATAACGCGCCACCCGCAATCCGCGACACCAGGCGACGATCCCCGCCACATAAATCACCACGGTAAACAGCAGCGCCAAGGTGGTTGCCAGGCGCAAGGCCAGGGCGTAGCTGGTCATCAGTGACAAGGCCATGACCACTGCACCGAACGCCATCAGCGCCAGCAGCACCCGGTCAACCCAGGGACTGTGCCGGGAGGTCTGCAGGAAACTGCGGGCGAACTGACTGCCGAACAGCCCCGCGGCGCCGATGAAGAATGGCGTCGCCGCATTGGCCCACCACGGACTGTTGGGCCAGAAGTACTCCACTGCGGCACCGTTGACCGACAGTTGATAAAGACCGAACGAAGCGATGTAGACGATGTAGTAGAGGTAGCTGGTGTCACGCACGCTGAGATAGATGAACAGGTTGTACACCAGCATGCCCAGCAACACCCCGTAGATCAGCCCCAGCACGTAGAGCCGCACTGGCTGCGCCTCAAGGTAGGCAGTGGTGGACCAGAGGCTCAGCGGCGCCTGGATCGAACCTTCACTGGCCAGGCGCAAATAGACAGTCTTGTGCTCATGGGGGGAGAAATTCAGGTTGAACAGGTAATTGTTCTGCCGAATCTGTCGGCTGTCGAATGGCAAGGCATCGCCGGTGCGCTCCGCCAGACGAAAGCCACCGGCTTCATCGGGGACGTACAGATCCAGGTGATCCAGGGGCGGATAGGCCAGTTCCAGCAACCAGCTGCGCTGTGCCGTGGGATTGCCGGGGCGGTATTGAAGGTCGATCTTCAGCCAGAAGGCCGAACGTGAGTAACCGGCATTGAGGGTGTCTTTATCGTGGGGTTTGAAGTGCTCAGCCAAGGGCCCCGAACTGACATCGGCAATGGTTGCTTCGCCACCCGCGTCTTCGAATACTTGCATCACTCGGCCCAAAGGCAAGCGTTGAGTGAACTCGTCGAACTCGACGGCGCCAGCCAGCATCGGCAAGCTCAACAGCAACATCAGCAAATAGCGCATTAAAGCCCCAGCGTGGCTTGTCCGGTGGTGTCAGGAAGTCCCCCATTTCCCTTGAGCAGACGCAAGACCGGCATGACCTGTTATTGGTTTGAATGCACTCTAGCATAGCCGTTGATGGCCAATGAACACCATTGAAAATTTTAGTCTAAAGGCTCTAGAACGGGCCTTTCAGCGCAATCCAGCGAGCTAGAGCTGTTGCATCGGTCAAGAAGATCGAACACGGCAAAGCGACAACTTCCATTGCGCACCAGGCGCCGCGAAAAAAAGCGTTTGGTGGTAAGCTCGCCGCCCATGAATATCTACAGCTCTCGCCCCGTTGTCCTCTGTCTCTCCGGCCACGACCCCAGTGGTGGCGCCGGCTTGCAGGCAGATATCGAAGCCCTGCTGGCTCAGGGTTGTCACGCAGCTCCGGCTGTCACCGCCCTGACCGTGCAAGACACGGTCAACGTCAGCGATTTCCGCGTTCTGGATCGCGAGTGGGTATTGGCCCAGGCCAATGCCGTGCTCAACGACTCCACTGTCGCCGCGGTCAAGCTGGGCATGCTGGGCTCCCTGGAGATGGTCGACACCGTGGTCGAACTGCTCCAGGCACACCCACACCTGCCCCTGGTGTGCGACCCGGTGCTGCGCGCCGGCGGCGGTGGCCGCCTGGGCAAGGATGAAGTGGGCTACGCCATGCGCGAACGCCTGCTGCCCCTGGCCACCATTGCCACTCCCAACCTTCCCGAAGCCCGAATTCTTGCGGAACTGCCAGAAGGCAGCGCCGACCAATGCGCCGAAAAACTCCTGCCGTTCGTCAAGCACCTGCTGATCACCGGCGGCCATGGCGATGAACACGAAGTGCACAATCGCCTGTACAGCCGTGACGGCCTGCGCGAGACCTACACCTGCCAGCGTCTGCCAGGCAGCTACCACGGCTCCGGCTGCACCCTGGCCAGTGCCCTGGCCGGACGTCTGGCCCAAGGCGAACATCTGGCCAGCGCCGTAAAGTCGGCCCTGGACTACACCTGGCGCACCCTGCGCGACGCCGAGCAACTGGGCCGCGGCCAGTTTGTCCCGCGCCGCTTGCCGTTGGATTTCTGCTCGTAATGTCATGAGGCCCGCTCAATGAAACTACGTGGTCTGTACGCCATCACCGACAGCCAGCTGTTGGCCGGCAAGTTCCTGAAGTACGTGGAGGCAGCGCTGGAAGGCGGCGTCACCCTGTTGCAGTACCGCGATAAAAGCGATGACCAGGCCCGCCGTCTGCGGGAAGCCGAAACCCTGCTGAACCTGTGCGAGCGCTACAAGACCCGCCTGATCATCAACGATGACGCCGAGCTGGCGGCACGCATCGGTGCCGGCGTGCACCTGGGCCAGAGCGACGGTCCCCTGACGCCGGCCCGCGCCCTGCTGGGGCGCCAGGCCATTATCGGTTCGACCTGCCACGACCAATTGCCACTGGCCGAGCAAGCCGCGAAGGAAGGCGCCAGCTATGTCGCCTTCGGCCGCTTTTTCAATTCCACCACCAAACCCGGCGCGCCCACGGCCAGCCTGGAGTTGCTGGATCAGGCCCGGGCCAGCCTGCATCTGCCGATCTGCGTGATTGGCGGCATCACCCTGGAAAACGCCGCTCCCCTGGTGAACCACGGCGCCGACCTGCTGGCGGTGGTTCACGGCCTGTTCGGCGCCGATAGCGCCGACGAAGTGACCCGTCGCGCCCGCGCCTTCAACGCCCTATTCAACAGCTGATTTTTTGAGAGCCCGATCATGTCCCGTTCCGAAACCCTGTTTGCCGACGCCCAGAAACACATCCCTGGTGGCGTCAACTCGCCGGTCCGCGCCTTCAAGAGCGTGGGCGGCACCCCGCTGTTCTTCAAGCACGCCGAAGGTGCCTACATCACTGACGAAGACGACAAGCGCTATGTCGACTATGTCGGGTCCTGGGGCCCGATGATTCTCGGCCACAGTCACCCGGACGTGCTGGACGCGGTACGCAAGCAGCTGGAGCATGGCCTGTCCTACGGCGCCCCGACTGCCATGGAAACCGAAATGGCCGATCTGGTGTGCTCCATCGTTCCCTCCATGGAAATGGTGCGCATGGTCAGCTCCGGCACTGAAGCCACCATGAGCGCGATTCGCCTGGCCCGTGGCTTTACCGGCCGCGACAGCATCATCAAGTTCGAAGGCTGCTACCACGGGCATTCCGACAGCCTGCTGGTCAAGGCCGGTTCCGGCGCCCTGACTCAAGGCGTACCCAGCTCTGCCGGTGTACCTGCAGCTTTCGCCAAACACACGCTGACCCTGCCCTTCAACGACATCGCTGCAGTGGAAAAAATGCTGGCGGAAGTGGGCCAGGAAGTGGCCTGCATCATCGTCGAACCTGTGGCCGGCAACATGAACTGTGTGCCGCCGGCACCGGGCTTCCTCGAGGGGCTGCGCACTCTTTGCGACCAACACGGCGTAGTGCTGATCTTCGACGAAGTGATGACCGGCTTTCGTGTCGCTTTAGGCGGCGCCCAGGCCCATTACGGCGTGACTCCAGACCTGTCCACCTTCGGCAAGATCATCGGCGGCGGCATGCCAGTGGGCTGCTTCGGCGGCAAACGCAAGATCATGGAACACATTGCGCCCCTGGGTCCGGTCTACCAGGCCGGCACCCTGTCCGGTAACCCACTGGCCATGGCTGCCGGCCTGACCACCCTGCGCCTGATCAGCCGCCCGGGCTTCCACGCCGAACTGAGCGACTACACCAGCCGCCTGCTCGAAGGCTTGCAGCAACGCGCCGATGCCGCAGGCATTCCGTTCGTCACCACTCAGGCGGGCGGCATGTTCGGCCTGTACTTCAGTGGCGCCGACGATATCGTCACCTTTGACGATGTGATGGCCAGCGATGCCAACCTGTTCAAGCGCTTCTTCCACCTGATGCTGGAAGGCGGCGTGTACCTGGCGCCAAGTGCCTTTGAGGCCGGTTTCACCTCGATCGCCCACGGCGAGACTGAGCTGCAACTGACCCTGGATGCAGCAGAGCGCGCATTTGCCGCCCTGAAATAAGCGCTACATGGCTGGCATGGTGACCGACCATGCCAGCTTCGTGCTTTACTCGAACTTTCCCTTGGCAAAGGGGGAAATACGCGGCAAACCAGCGGATATCGCGGCCACGCAGCAGAAAAACGAGTAAAGACTTTGTAAGGTTGGCCCTGCTTATTTCATAATGCGCGCTTATTGGACCCCCTCGCCGGGTCCGCGCGCCCCTCAGAGGTAAGTCGATTCCCATGAACCGCACCGGCCGCGCCCTGACATTGGGCTGCCTGTTGCTCCTTCAGCCCCTGCTCGCGCACGCACAAGCAGGCGGCAACTCGTTGTTGATCCCAGCGATGGGTCGCTGCACCCTCGATCCCCAGGCACAGGAACAGGCCGAGGCGCTAGCCGCGTGCCAGAAAGCCGCCGATGAAGGGGATGCACAGGCGCAATACGAGTTGGGTGAGTTCTACTACGAGGGTAAAGGCGCGCCGCAGGACCTCAATCAAGCCCTGAGCTATTTCGAAAAGGCCTCGTTGCAAGGCCATGCCCAGGCGCAGTTCAAGCTCGGCACCATGTTCTTCCACGGCGAAGGCGTGCCGGCCAACAACGTTCAAGCCTACATCGTGCTGAAGATGGCTGCGGTCAATGGTGCCGAAGACGCCCTGGACACCGCCGACGAAGTCGCCGAGCACATGCAGCGTGACGAACTGGAAGTTGCGACCCAGGTGCTGGCGCAGATCTTCCGTAAATACCTGATGGAACTGCAAAGCGCCGATGGGCGTTCGCCTTTCTCGCCCCTGCCGTAACCGCTTCGCGCCACTCACCGGCAAACTGGCGCCTACGCAAACCAGGCTTACTTTTCGGGCATTGGCATGGGAAACGGCATGACGTTGCTTACGCCACGAGCCTCGCTGATCTTCGGTGTGCCTAGGCGCTCCACTTCGTCGATGCGCACAATCGAATGCATCGGCACAAAACTGCGCACAACGCCTTCGAACTGAGCCTTGAGTTTTTCTTCGCTCGGATCGACGACCACTTGCGTGCGCTCGCCAAAGACGAACTCTTCCACTTCCAGAAAGCCCCACAGATCACTTTGATAGATCTGCTTGGCGTACATTTCGAACACCTGGCCCTGGTTGAGAAAAATCACCTTATAGATTGGGGCTTCACGTTTGGTCATGGTGGGCGGGCAACACATCGGGGGACAAAAATAGGGCGCGAACTATAGCATAGCTACCCGATGCACAACGCTAGGAACCTGTAGGTATGGCCCCTATAATGCGCGGTTCTTTGAATCACGTGAGACCGAGGTCCATGGCCAAGAAGCTTTACATCGAAACCCACGGTTGCCAGATGAACGAGTACGACAGCTCGCGCATGGTGGACCTACTGGGTGAACATCAGGCCCTGGAAGTCACCGCCCGCGCCGAAGACGCTGACGTCATCCTGCTCAACACCTGCTCCATTCGCGAGCGCGCCCAGGACCGGGTGTACTCGCAACTGGGGCGCTGGCGCGAGCTGAAGCTGGCCAACCCGGACATGGTGATCGCCGTCGGTGGCTGCGTGGCCAGTCAGGAAGGCGCGGCCATCCGTGATCGAGCGCCCTACGTGGACGTGGTCTTCGGCCCGCAGACGCTGCACCGCCTGCCGGAAATGATCGACGTCGCTCGCGCCACCAAGCTGCCGCAAGTGGATGTCTCATTCCCGGAAATCGAAAAGTTCGACCACCTGCCCGAGCCGCGCATCGACGGCCCCAGCGCCTATGTGTCGGTGATGGAAGGCTGCAGCAAGTACTGCACGTTCTGCGTAGTGCCTTACACCCGCGGCGAAGAAGTCAGCCGGCCATTTGACGACGTGATCGCCGAGATCATCCACCTGGCGGAAAACGGTGTGCGTGAAGTCACCTTGCTGGGCCAGAACGTCAACGGCTACCGGGGGCAGACCCACGACGGGCGCATGGCGGACCTGGCCGAGTTGATCCGCGTAGTCGCCGCTGTCGATGGTATCGAACGAATTCGCTACACCACCTCGCACCCCCTGGAGTTCTCCGACAGCCTGATCCAGGCTCATGCCGAAGTACCAGAGCTGGTGAAACACCTGCACCTGCCGGTGCAATCGGGCTCGGACCGCATTCTGGCGGCGATGAAACGCAATCACACAGCTTTGGAATACAAGTCCAAGCTGCGCAAGCTACGGGCGGCAGTCCCGGGAATCTGCATCAGCTCGGACTTTATCGTCGGCTTCCCCGGCGAGACGGAGAAAGACTTCCAGCAGACCATGAAGCTGATCGAGGACGTAGGCTTCGACTTCTCCTACTCCTTTATCTACAGCCAGCGCCCAGGTACCCCGGCTGCAGACCTCGCCGACGACACACCCGAAGCGCTGAAGAAGGAGCGTCTGAACGCACTGCAGCATCGCCTGAACCAGCAAGGATTCGAGATCAGCCGACAAATGGTCGGCTCGACCCAACGCATTCTGGTCACCGATTACTCCAAGAAAGACCCTGGCGAATTGCAGGGTCGTACCGAGAACAACCGAATCGTCAACTTCCGTTGCGACAATCCCACACTGATCGGCCAGTTCGCCGACGTGCACATCGATTCGGCGCAGCCCCATTCGCTGCGCGGCTCGCTGTTATCGTAAGCACTGACTTGTGTAGGAGCGGGCTTGTGCAGGAGCGGGCTTACCGGCGAAGAAACCTTCAAGAGCACCTTCGCCGGCAAGCCGACTCCTACAAAGTAAGCATCACCGGCCATTGCACCGCATAAGAGCTTTCGCACCCAGGCCGCTGGCGTTATCCTTGAATTCATCTTAATTGCCGTTGGGCGGCTAAAAAACGACCTTGAACGCACCCATAGAACCTCATCGTTTCATCCTCGAGCCCTTCGAGGCTCGCCGCTTCGCCAATCTGTGCGGGCAATTCGACGAGCATTTGCGCTTGATCGAACAGCGCCTGATGATCGAGATCCGCAACCGCGGCAATCAGTTCGAGCTGATTGGCGAACCCAAGCACACCACCTCCGCGGAAAATCTTCTGCGCCGTCTCTACCGGGAAACCAAGGGCACCGAGCTATCGCCGGACCTGGTACACCTGTTCCTCCAGGAATCCGCCGTGGAAGAGTTGGACAACCCATCGGTGGCCGATGCGGCCATAGCCCTGCGCACCAAAAAAGGCATGATTCGCCCTCGCGGCCTGAATCAGCAGCGCTATGTCAAAGAAATCCTCGGCAATGACATCAACTTCGGCATTGGCCCGGCCGGTACCGGCAAAACCTACCTCGCGGTGGCTTGCGCCGTAGATGCCCTGGAGCGCGAGCAAGTGCGGCGCATCCTGTTGGTGCGGCCAGCCGTGGAAGCGGGCGAGAAGCTCGGTTTCCTGCCCGGCGATCTGGCACAAAAAATCGACCCGTACCTGCGCCCGCTGTATGACGCGCTGTATGAAATGCTCGGTTTCGAACAGGTGGCCAAGCTGATCGAGCGCCAGGTCATCGAGATCGCGCCTCTGGCCTATATGCGCGGCCGGACCTTGAACAACAGCTTCATCATCCTCGACGAAAGCCAGAACACCACCGTGGAACAGATGAAAATGTTCCTCACCCGAATCGGCTTCGGCTCCACCGCAGTGATCACCGGCGACATCACCCAGGTCGACCTGCCCAAAGGCACCAAGTCGGGCCTGGCCCAAGTGATCAACGTGCTCAAGGATGTACCCGGCATCAGCTTCACTCACTTCATGCCCAAGGACGTGGTGCGCCATCCACTGGTGCAACGCATTGTCGAAGCCTATGAACGCTTCGAGCTGCGAGCCGAGGACGAGGCCGCCAAGGCTTCAGCCGACAGAGGCAACCGCCGCGATGCTTGAGCTTGACCTGCAACGCGCCAGCCAGCAGCCGGCCCCCAGCGATGAAGAGTTCCGCCAGTGGTGCGAACTGGCTCTGCGCCAGCGCACCGCCGATTCGGAACTGACCATCCGCCTGGTGGACGAAGACGAAGGCCGTGAGCTGAATCACACCTGGCGTCATAAAGATTACGCAACCAATGTGCTGTCATTTCCTGCCGACGTGCCGGATGAACTGCTGGATATCCCCTTGCTGGGGGACCTGGTGATCTGCATTGCGGTGGTCGAACGCGAGGCCGCCGAACAAGGCAAGGAACTTAAGGCCCACTGGGCCCATCTGGTCATTCACGGCTGCTTGCATCTGTTGGGTTACGACCATATAGATGATGACGAAGCCGAAGAAATGGAAGCACTGGAACGAACGTTGCTTGCTGAGCTGGGTCACCCCGACCCGTATGCAGACGACGAAAGCTGATCAACAACCACCTGTAACAACCAAGGATTCAGAGCAATCGCTATGAGCGAAGATCGATCGAGCAACGGGCAAAAGTCATGGCTGGGCAAACTGACCCAGGCTTTTGCCCATGAGCCGAAAAACCGCCAGGAGCTGCTGGAGCTGCTGCGCGAAGCCCATCAGAACAAATTGCTGGACAGCGAAGCGCTGGCCATCGTCGAAGGCGCCATCCAGGTAGCTGACCTGCAAGTCCGGGACATCATGGTTCCGCGCTCGCAGATGATCAGCATCAAGGCGACCCAGACACCCCGGGAGTTCCTGCCTGCAGTCATCGATTCGGCGCACTCGCGCTACCCGGTGATCGGCGAAAGCCATGACGACGTGATGGGCGTCCTGCTGGCCAAGGACCTGCTACCGCTGATCCTCAAGGAGAACGGCGACAGCTTCAACATCAAGGACCTGCTGCGCCCGGCGACCTTCGTCCCCGAGTCCAAGCGCCTGAATGTGCTGCTGCGCGAGTTCCGCGCCAACCACAACCACATGGCCATCGTCATCGACGAATACGGCGGCGTGGCGGGCCTGGTGACCATCGAAGACGTGCTGGAACAGATCGTCGGCGACATCGAGGACGAGCATGACGTCGAGGAAGACAGCTACATCAAACCGCTTCCCAGCGGCGACTTCCTGATCAAGGCGCTGACGCCGATCGAGAACTTCAACGAGTTTTTCGACAGCGACTTCTCCGATGACGAGTTCGATACCGTGGGCGGCCTGGTGATGAGTGCTTTCGGCCACTTGCCAAAACGCAACGAAATCACTGAAATCGGCGCCTATCGCTTCCGCGTGCTCAACGCCGACAGCCGGCGGATTCATCTGCTGCGCCTGACCCCCATCTCCCGCTAAGGACAAGGGGCATCAGCCCTCCCCCGCACAGAATCATCGTCCCCAGGCCAACGACCTGGCCTGGGGACGACAGATCTCGGGGGCGGACTGTCAAACAGCGCTGCAGGATTCGCCGCTCATCTGAATTCACCCACCCCATCTCCTCGTGCCCCGCCCGGCGCGAAACAGGAAAGAGCTGATGAAACGCCTCTTGCAGCGCTCAACCCGACCCGGCTGGCCCGGCAACCTGCTAGCCGTTGCAGCCGGCGCCATTACCACCCTGGCCTTGGCGCCCTATGACATCTGGCCGCTGGCGCTGCTGGCGGTAGGACTGTTCTATGCCGGTCTGCGGGAGCTCACGCCCCGCCAGGCCCTCGGCCGGGGCTGGTGCTTCGGCTTCGGCCTGTTCGGCGCCGGTACCAGCTGGATCTACGTCAGCATCCACACCTACGGCGGCGCATCGGCTTTGCTCGCTGGCGTGCTGATGCTGGCCTTCATCGCCGCCATTGCCTGGTTCTTTGCCCTGCCCGCCTGGCTCTGGGCCCGCTGGCTGCGGCGCAACGAAGCACCGCTGGCGGATGCTCTGGCTTTCGCTGCCCTGTGGCTGGGGCAGGAAGCGTTTCGCGGCTGGTTCCTTACCGGTTTCCCCTGGCTCTACTCTGGCTACAGCCAGCTCGACGGCCCCCTGGCCGGACTCGCGCCTGTAGGCGGCATCTGGCTGATTTCCTTCTCCCTGGCGTTGACCGCTGCATTGCTCTACAACCTGCCGCGCCTGATCAAGGCCGGACGCAAGGGGTTTATCGCCGCCGGCCTGTTGCTGCTGGCTGCGCCCTGGGCAGTTGGCCTGGCACTCAAAGGTCACGCCTGGACCAGCCCTTCGGGTGATCCGCTTTCGGTCGCCGCCATTCAGGGCAATATCGAACAAAGCATGAAATGGGACCCGGCCGAGCTCAATGCCCAACTGGCTCTGTACCGCGACATGAGTTTCAGCAGCAAGCGGGTTGACCTGCTGGTCTGGCCGGAAACCGCGGTTCCGGTGCTCAAGGAGTCCGCCGAGGGCTACCTGACGATGATGGGCAACTTTGCCGCCGAGCGTCATTCCGCATTGATTACCGGCGTTCCGGTGCGCCAACTGGTGCACCATGAAAAACGCTACTTCAACGGCATCACCGTGACCGGCGAAGGCGATGGCACCTACCTGAAACAAAAACTGGTGCCCTTTGGCGAGTATGTGCCCCTGCAGGAGCTGTTGCGTGGCCTGATCGACTTCTTCAACCTGCCAATGTCGGATTTTGCCCGCGGCCCGGCCGACCAGCCGTTACTGCAAGCCAAGGGGTATCAGATTGCGCCGTTCATCTGTTACGAAGTGGTCTACCCTGAGTTCGCCGCCGGTCTTTCGGCCCGCAGCGACCTGCTGCTGACCATCAGCAACGACACCTGGTTCGGCACCTCCATCGGCCCTCTTCAGCATTTGCAGATGGCGCAGATGCGCGCCCTGGAAGCCGGACGCTGGATGATCCGCGCCACCAACAACGGAGTCACCGGGCTGATTGATCCGTTCGGCAAGATCACCGTGCAGATTCCACAGTTCGAACGAGGCATTCTCTATGGCGAAGTGGTGCCCATGCATAACCTGACACCGTACTTGCAGTGGCGCTCATGGCCACTGGCAGTGCTCTGCGCCCTGCTGTTTGGCTGGGCCTTGTTGGCCAGCCGCATCGCCAAGACCGTTTAGAAAGCTTCGCCCGCAAGCCGGCTCCGACTGGAGTCGGCCCTGTGATCAGCGATAAAAGAGGCGATAACCTAACTGGCCCACCGCCTCGTTCAGCAATTGGCCGCTCTGCCAGATCGACTTGAACTCCGGCATCCAGCCTCCCAACGGCCGAGCGTTGTCCACGCCCAGAAATCCTACCGGTGCTGGCACCACAACAAACCCTGCGCGCTCAAAACTCCAGACCGAACGGGGCATGTGCCAGGCCTGGGTCACGACCACCACGCGCTTGATACCCAGTGGCTGCAAGACTTCGGCGCTGAACTGGGCGTTTTCCCAGGTGGTGCGGCTACGACCTTCCTGCCAGCGCACGCTCACGCCAAAGTCATTGAGCAGCGATTCGGCCATCAGCGCAGCTTCGGTGGGCGGCGTACCGTAATGCAGGCCGCCGCTGGTCAACAGGGGCAGCCCGGAAGCCTTGGCCAGCCGCGCGGCATAACGCTCGCGCTCCAACCCCACGCCCGTGGGCTGATCAGAACCCCAAGCCGGATCACCCCGCTCACGGCCGGAACCCAGGACCACGATCGCGTCCGCCTGCTCTGCCAGGCTGGCCCATTGGCTCTGTGGCAAGGGCGGCAACCGTTCAAGCCCACGGGCACCCCACTCCACCATTACCGGCAGGCTCATCAACCAGAAGCCGCCCAAGCCCAGGACAAAGCACCATCGCGCCAGCCGAGGCCTGGACCGACGCAGACTCCAGGCCAGTAGAAGCAACAGCAAGAGAATGCCGGGCGGCAGCAGTAACTGTTTGATGAAATAACGAAAAGGCATCGAGCATCTCCAAAAGATGCTCGAAGCCTAAAGGGGATACCCATGCGGCAACAACCGTTGCCAGGCACTTTCGCTTTCGAGGTCCTCGGCAACGACCTCTCAACCCAATGAAGGGCTCGTGACCTACTTGAACTGCTGGGACCGGACGCTTACCGAATCCCTGAGGGGCGCCTGATCCTTCAACCAAATGACCTTGGCCGAACGGGGCCTTTCCTGGTGTTGCGGACTGCCCGATACATTGACCTGCATTTCATGCTGACTGCGGGCCAGGTAGGCCCTGATCAACTCGAACTCAGCAGGGCTCAACCCCCGCAGCTCCAACTCGACCGGCCGTTCATTGCGCAGTCGATCCGCAGTTCTTGCCGCATCCAGGGCCAGAGCCAGTCGATTCAGCAGCCTTTCATACACCTCCGGTTCTGTTACTTTTCGCTGCGACTCAAGCATCCGTTCACCTCATCGAAGATAAGAATCACTCCCCTTTTTGAGCTTAGTCGGACAGCTGGAAGCGACGCGCCGCCGCGACCAACGGCCCGCGCGAGCAATCAGGGTTTCCCTCGGCAGAGTGCGGTCATGTATGCTACGGCGCTTCCTGTAACTCCACTTCCAGCTCCACCGGGCCCTGAAAAACGCCGTATTTGGCGCCATCACTACCCGAGGTTGCGTTGAAGAGGATTAGGCCACCCCTATTCAGTACAAAAGTAGCCATGCACGAACACTATCAGCCCCGTGAAATCGAAGCCGCCGCCCAGTCGTTCTGGGATGAGCAAAAGTCCTTTGAAGTCAGAGAACAGCCAGGCAAGGAAACTTACTACTGCCTATCGATGTTCCCTTACCCCAGCGGCAAGCTACACATGGGGCACGTGCGCAACTACACCATCGGCGACGTGATTTCCCGCTACCAGCGCATGCAAGGCAAAAACGTCCTGCAACCCATGGGTTGGGACGCCTTCGGCATGCCGGCGGAAAACGCCGCGATGAAGAACAACGTCGCACCGGCCAAGTGGACCTACGAAAACATCGCCTACATGAAGACCCAACTGCGCAGCCTGGGCCTGGCGGTGGACTGGTCTCGTGAGGTCACTACCTGCAAGCCGGACTACTACCGCTGGGAACAGTGGCTGTTCACCCGCCTGTTCGAAAAAGGCGTGATCTACCGTAAGAACGGCACCGTGAACTGGGACCCGGTCGACCAGACCGTCCTGGCCAACGAACAGGTGATCGATGGCCGCGGCTGGCGCTCCGGCGCGCTGATCGAAAAGCGCGAAATCCCGATGTACTACTTCAAGATCACCGCCTACGCGGATGAGCTGCTGGAGAGTCTCGACGAGCTGCCGGGCTGGCCCGAGCAGGTCAAGACCATGCAACGCAACTGGATCGGCAAGTCCCGTGGCATGGAAGTGCAGTTCCCTTACGATCAGGCGTCGATCGGCGAAACCGGCACCCTGAAAGTCTTTACCACCCGTCCCGACACCCTGATGGGCGCGACTTACGTCGCCGTCGCGGCCGAACACCCGCTGGCCACCCTGGCCGCCCGCGACAACCCTGAGCTGCAGGCGTTCATTGCCGAATGCAAAGGCGGCAGCGTTGCCGAAGCCGACATGGCGACCCAGGAGAAAAAAGGCCTGCCGACCTCGCTGTTCGTCGAGCACCCACTGACTGGCGAGAAGCTTCCGGTCTGGGTCGCCAACTACGTGCTGATGCACTATGGCGATGGCGCAGTAATGGCAGTGCCTGCCCACGATGAGCGCGACTTCGAATTCGCCAGCAAGTACGGCCTGCCGATCAAGACCGTGGTGCGCACCAGCGCCGGCGATGAGACGCCTGCCCCTTGGCAGGACGCTTACGGCGAGCACGGCGAACTGATCAACTCCGGCGAATTCAACGGCCTGGACTTCCCCGGCGCGTTCGACGCCATCGAAGTGGCCCTGCTGAAGAAGAACCTCGGCCAATCGCGTACCCAGTTCCGCCTGCGCGACTGGGGCATCAGCCGCCAGCGTTACTGGGGCTGCCCGATCCCGATCATCCACTGCGACAGCTGCGGCGATGTGCCGGTGCCGGAAGACCAATTACCGGTCGTGTTGCCGGAAGATGTGGTGCCGGACGGCGCCGGTTCGCCCCTGGCACGCATGCCTGAGTTCTACGAGTGCAGTTGCCCGAAATGCGGCGCACCGGCCAAGCGTGAAACCGACACCATGGACACCTTCGTCGAATCGTCGTGGTACTACGCCCGCTACGCCTCGCCGCACTATGAAGGCGGCCTGGTGGAAAAATCGGCAGCCGACCATTGGCTGCCGGTGGACCAGTACATCGGCGGTATCGAACACGCCATCCTGCACCTGCTCTACGCGCGCTTCTTCCACAAGCTGATGCGTGACGAAGGCCTGGTGAGCTCCAACGAGCCATTCAAGAACCTGCTGACCCAAGGCATGGTGATCGCCGAGACCTACTACCGTCGTGAAGCCAACGGTGCCTACACCTGGTTCAACCCGGCGGACGTCGAACTCGAACGCGACAGCAAGGCCAAGGTCATCAGCGCCAAGCTGATCGCGGACGGCCTGCCGGTGGAAATCGGCGGCACCGAGAAGATGGCCAAGTCGAAGAACAACGGCGTCGACCCACAGTCGATGATTGACCAGTTCGGCGCAGACACCTGCCGCCTGTTCATGATGTTCGCCTCGCCACCAGACATGAGTGCCGAATGGTCGGACTCCGGCGTTGAAGGCTCGCACCGTTTCCTCAAGCGCGTCTGGCGCCTGGCTCAAGCACATGTCACACAGGGCCTGCCGGGCACACTGGACATCGCCAGCCTGAACGACGAGCAGAAAGCCATTCGCCGCTCGATCCACCAAGCCATCAAGCAGGCCAGCCACGACGTGGGCCAGAACCACAAGTTCAACACCGCAATCGCCCAGGTGATGACGCTGATGAACGTGTTGGAAAAAGCCCCGCAAGGTACCGAGCAGGATCGCGCACTGGTTCAGGAAGGTCTGGAAACCGTAACCTTGCTGCTGGCGCCGATCACCCCGCACATCAGCCACGAACTGTGGAATCGCCTGGGTCACGCCGACCCGGTGATCGACGCCGGCTGGCCGGTATTGGACGAAAGCGCCCTGGTTCAGGACAGCCTGCAACTGGTCATCCAGGTCAACGGCAAGCTGCGCGGCCAGATCGAAATGCCGGCCAGCGCCAGCCGTGAAGAAGTCGAAGCCGCGGCGCGCAGCAACGAGAACGTGCTGCGCTTCACCGAAGGCCTGACCATCCGCAAGGTCATCGTGGTGCCTGGCAAACTGGTCAACATCGTCGCCAGCTAATTGGATCGGGCGCCCGGTCCGGGACCGGGCGCCGAACAAAACCTTCAGGGCCACAAGGTTGGCCCATATGGTTTCAAGGGGAGCAATACATGATCAAACGTAACCTGCTGGTGATGGGCCTGGCTGTTCTGCTGAGCGCCTGTGGCTTCCAGTTGCGCGGCACGGGAACCCAGGAGCTGACCATCAAGGAGCTCGACCTGAGTGCTCGGGACGCCTACGGCACCACCGTGAAAATGCTCCAGCAGCAACTGGAAAACAGTGGCGTACGGGTCCATGCCGGCGCGCCCTACAAGCTGGTGCTGCTGAATGAGGAAAACTCCCAGCGCACGCTCAGCTACACCGGCGGTGGCAGCTCGGCCGAATACGAGATCAGCACAACCCTCAGGTACGAGATCCTGACTCACGACAACCTGCACCTGCTCAACGACAAGCTGGAAGTGCAGAAAGTCTTCCTGCACGACGGCAACAACATCACCGGTTCGGATCAGGAATCGTCGGAAACCCGCAAAGAAATGCGTCGCGACCTGATCCAGCGCATGCTGATCCGCCTGCAACTGCTGACCCCGGAACAGCTTGCTCAGTTGCAGGCTACCGCCGAGGCCAAAGCCAAGGCAGAAGCCGAGGCCCTGGAAGCCGCACGCAAGGCTGAGGCGGAAACTCCGCAACAGTCTCCCTTGGAACTGCCGAACCAGTAAGCCTTGCGGGGCGCTCAGGCGCCCCTCTGGCCCCCGCCTATGAAACTCGCCCCCGCCCAACTCGGCAAACACCTGCAAGGCACACTAGCGCCGGTCTACGTGATCAGCGGCGACGATCCCCTGCTGTGCCAGGAAGCCGCCGACGCCATTCGCTCTGCCGTGCGCCAGCAGGGATTCGACGAGCGCCAGGTCTTCAGCGCCGATGCCAGCTTCGACTGGGGCACCCTGCTGCAAGCGGGGGCCAGCATGTCGCTGTTCGCAGAAAAGCGCCTGCTGGAGTTGCGCCTGCCTTCGGGCAAGCCTGGGGACAAGGGTGCAGCAGCACTGATCGAATACTGTTCGCGTCCGGCCGAAGACACGGTGCTGTTGATCAGCCTGCCCAAGCTCGACGGCAGCGCACAGAAGACCAAGTGGGGCAAGGCCCTGGTCGAAGGTGCCCAGACTCAGTTCGTGCAGATCTGGCCGGTGGACGCCAACCAGCTTCCACAGTGGATTCGCCAGCGCCTGTCACAGGCCGGCCTGTCCGCCAGCCAGGACGCCGTGGAGCTGATCGCCGCCCGGGTAGAAGGCAACCTGCTGGCGGCCGCACAGGAAATCGAAAAGCTCAAGCTGATGGCCGAAGGCGGGCAGATCACCGTCGAAACGGTACAGGCCGCCGTGGCCGATAGCGCTCGCTTCGACGTGTTTGGGCTGGTGGATGCGATTCTCAACGGCGAGGCCGCCCACGCCTTGCGCATGCTTGAGGGACTGAGGGGCGAAGGCGTCGAACCGCCGGTCATTCTCTGGGCCCTGTCCCGGGAACTGCGACTGCTGGCCAACCTGGCACTGCAATTCAGCCAGGGTGTGCCACTGGACAAGGTATTCAGTCAGGCTCGCCCTCCCGTCTGGGACAAGCGCAAACCCCTGATGAGCAAAGCCTTGCAGCGCTATTCGGCGCAACGTTGGGGCCAATTGCTACTGGATGCCCAGCGCATTGATGCCCAGATCAAGGGCCAAGCCAGTGGTTCGCCCTGGAGCAGCCTGAGCCGGCTGTCGCTGCTGATGGCCGGCCAACGCCTGGCCCTGCCTGCCGAATAATCGCGCTACTTATCTTTTGCTTGCACTAGGGTCTGTTCTCGTTTGACCCAGCAACGCGGCTCGTCACCAAACAGGAACAGACCCTAGACAGCAACTCCACTCTGGCCGATGATTCGCGCCGCAACACTTCTATTCCTGAAACAGCGAGCACTCACCATGAGCAAGCCATCCAAGCATGGCCCCAACAAGGCCAAATCCATCATCGCCCAGCCACTGTTCCGCAGCCGTCAGGAACGCCCGGCCAAGGGCAAAGGCAGCTACCGCCGCGAAGCCTTCCAGTCTAAAAGCTGGGAGGCTTCTTACTTTCTGGCCGCCTAAAGCCCTGAACCCCGTTGGCATGATAAGGTCTGCACCTGATTGTTATTCTCTCTGGACCTGTGCATGCCCTTTTGTCTTTCTCGTCGTTGGCACATGCGCCAACTGATCGCTGCCTCCAGCCTTGTTCTACTCGTCGCCTGCGCGGAGAAACCCACTGCCGCCGACGCCCAGCCGCTACCCAACCTCCAGGCAGCCCCCCTTGCCGCACCTGCCACCGTCGCACCACTGGCCGTCGACAATCTGGACATCCAGCCCACTCAGACCTTCGATGAATGGATGAACACATTCCGCGCCGAAGCCTTGGGCGCCGGGATTCGCGCCGATGTATTCGACCGTGCCTTCGCCGGGATCACCCCGGATATGAGCGTGATCAAGGCCGACCGCAGCCAACCGGAATTCACCCGCCCCGTCTGGGAATACCTGGATGGCGCGCTGTCCCCGGTACGGGTACGCAAGGGCAAGGCACTGCTGGTCCAGTACAGCGACATCCTGCAACGGATCGAACAGCGCTATGGGGTTGATCGCCAGACCTTGGTGGCCGTTTGGGGCATGGAGAGCAATTTCGGTGACTTCCAGGGCAACAAGTCGGTGATTCGCTCCCTGGCAACCCTGGCGTATGAAGGACGGCGCCCAGCCTTTGCCAACAGCCAGCTGATTGCCGCCTTGCAGATCATTCAACACGGCGATATCCAGCCAGAGAAGATGCTGGGTTCCTGGGCCGGGGCCATGGGCCAGACCCAATTCATTCCAACCACCTACAACACCCACGCTGTGGACTTCGACGGCGATGGTCGGCGCGATATCTGGAACAGCCCGGCCGACGCCCTGGCCTCCACCGCTCACTATCTGCAAAGCTCAGGATGGCAAAAGGGCCAGCCCTGGGGTGTTGAAGTCCAGCTCAACAGCGGCTTCGACTATGCCTTGGCCGATGCGTCCACCCGCAAGACCGTGGCCGAGTGGATGCGCCTGGGGATGACAACCGCCAATGGCAAGGCGTTGCCTTACGGATCAGAGCAATTGTCCGCCTCGTTGCTGCTGCCTGCGGGTTATCGGGGGCCGGCGTTCCTGATCCTGGATAACTTCCGTGCGGTGCTCAGGTACAACAACTCATCGTCCTACGCCCTGGCAGTCAACCTGCTGTCCGAACGCTTCGGCGGCGCCGGCCTGATCAGTGGCGACTGGCCCAAGGACGACCTGCCCCTGAGCCGCTCCGAGCGCATCGAATTGCAGAGCCTGCTCAACGCCAACCAGTATGACGCCGGCAACCCCGACGGCATCATCGGAGCCAACACCCGCAAAGCCATTCGTAGCGCCCAGCAAGCATTGGGTTGGCCCGCAGACGGCTACCCTACTCACAAGTTGCTGGACAGCCTGCGCAACCGCTAAGCCCGGAGCTGGCGAAGGGCTTCCCCCTTCGCCAGGGCCAGCCCTACTTGAACACCACGTCCTGTGCCAGGGTCAACTCCCTCGCCCCTGCGTCCAGCCTGACCAGAGCGCCCATGGGCAAAGTCAGGTTCGGGTCACAATGGCCACTGCGCCATCCTGCCAGCACCGGAATCCGCAGCGGCTCGAAGGTCTGCTTGAGCAGGCGGCACAATGCGCTGAAGTCCACACCGGCCACATCCCCCACCAAGACGCCCCGCAGGTTGTCCAGTTTGCCGGCCAGCCGCAGGTGATTGAGCAAGCGGTCAATACGGTACAACGGCTCGTTGACGTCCTCGATAAACAGGATGACGCCGTCGGTATTGATTTCGTAAGGCGTGCCCAGCGTGCAGGCAATCATCGACAGATTTCCCCCCAACAGCGGACCCAACGCAATGCCCGGCTCCACAGTGGTCAATGGGAAAGCCACGGGATGAGACAGCAGACTGCCCGCCTTTACCTGGCCCCGGAGCAGGTTGAAAAAGGACGCCTCGGTTGGCGGTTGCTTGTCACCCAGCAGGTCGGCATTGAGCATGGGGCCGTGAAAACTCACAAACCCGGCATAGCGGTTGATCGCCAGGTGCAAGGCGGTGATATCGCTGTAGCCGACAAAGGGCTTGGGGTTGCGTCGCAGCAACTCAAAGTCGATCTTGTCCAGCAAACGCGGACTGCCATAGCCCCCGCGCAGGCACACAATGGCGTCGACTTGGCTATCGGCAAATGCGCTGTGCAAGTCATCGAGGCGCACCTCGTCGCTGCCAGCCAGATATCCCTCCTGCTGGCCAACGCCGGGAAAGATCCGCAGCGTATAGCCACGGGAACGCATCCATTGAAAGGCTTTTTCGGTATCCAGCACTGCGGGACCGGCGGGGGCAATAAGGCCGATGACGCCTTCCGCAGCCAGTGCCGGCACCGGCAGGTGAGCATGAAGGGCAGCAGTCGGTTGGATGGGCATGCAGATTCTCCCTGTGTGAATTCACTCAAGCACAGTAGCCATGAATCTCGTTAAACAGAAGAGGATGACGCGACCGGGTGGGCGAAAAACAACCGAGACTGCAGAGGTGCTCGAAAGAGCCGGGAAACTGCCCGCAAGACCCAAGCCTTGCGGGCAGGCAAATCAGGAAACCAGGCCTTCTCTGGCCAGTTTCGCTTGTTCGTCGGCGTGATACGAGGAACGTACCAGCGGGCCCGAAGCGACATTCTTGAAGCCCATCTTGTAACCTTCCTCGGCGAACCAGGCGAAGGTATCCGGATGCACGAAACGCTGAACCGGCAAGTGGTTGCGGGACGGCTGCAGGTACTGGCCAAGGGTCAGCATATCGATGTCGTGCTCACGCATGCGCTTCATGACTTCGATGACTTCGTCGTCGGTTTCGCCCAGGCCCAGCATCAAGCCGGACTTGGTCGGTACATGGGGCACCAGTTGCTTGAACTTCTGCAGCAAGGTCAGCGACCACTGGTAATCCGAGCCCGGACGCGCAGCCTTGTACAAGCGCGGCACGGTTTCCAGGTTGTGGTTGAACACATCCGGTGGCGTGGCAGCGGTGATTTCCAGGGCTACATCCATGCGACCGCGGTAGTCGGGCACCAGGGTTTCCAACTGTACGTTCGGCGACAGCTTGCGGATCTCGCGAATGCAGTCGGCAAAGTGCTGGGCACCGCCGTCACGCAGGTCGTCGCGGTCCACCGAGGTGATCACCACATACTTCAGGCGCAGGTCGGCGATGGCCACTGCCAGGTTCATCGGCTCGTCGACATCCAGAGGTTTTGGACGACCGTGGCCAACGTCACAGAATGGGCAGCGACGGGTGCAGATGTCGCCCATGATCATGAAGGTTGCGGTACCGCCGGAGAAACATTCGCCCAGGTTCGGGCAGGATGCTTCTTCGCAGACGCTGTGCAACTTGTGCTTGCGCAGCAGTTGCTTGATCCGGTCGACTTCCGGGGATACCGGAATACGTACCCGGATCCAGTCCGGTTTCTTCGGCAGTTCGGTGGTCGGAATGATCTTCACCGGAATGCGCGCAACTTTTTCCGCACCGCGCAATTTGACGCCGGCTTCAACTTTCGGACGTGGCGCCCGCTCGGAGACATCCACCGTCGGGATCAGGGTTTGAACAGCGTCTTGCGCAGTAGTCATATCAGTCGATTCCGCCCGTTAGGGTCGTCTGCTCAGCATAGTCGAGGTGTTTGACGAGCTGCGCACGCAGCCGGGCACTTACCTCGGCAAATTCAATCGGCCCTGCATGGTCGCTCAGCTGGGTCATCGCCAACCCGGCATAACCACAGGGGTTAATCCGTCGAAACGGCTGCAAATCCATGTCCACGTTCAAGGCCAGGCCATGAAAGGAACATCCATGGCGGATACGCAGGCCCAGGGAGGCGATTTTCGCCCCTTCGACGTAGACACCCGGTGCATCGGGCTTGGCCGCCGCCGGCACGCCGTAGCTGGCCAGCAACTCCACCAGGCATTGCTCCATGCGACTGACCAGATCACGCACGCCGAATCCCAGCCTGCGCACATCCAGCAGCAAGTAGGCCACCAACTGGCCGGGACCGTGATAAGTCACCTGTCCGCCGCGATCGGCCTGCACCACCGGTATATCTCCCGGCAGCAGCAGATGCTCGGCCTTGCCCGCCTGGCCTTGGGTAAACACCGGCGGATGCTGCACCAGCCAGATTTCGTCTGGGGCGCTGGTGCCACGTTCATTGGTAAAGCGCTGCATGGCCTGCCAGACCGGCTCGTAAGCCATCAGGCCAAGCTCACGAAAGCCCAGCGTCTGTGGCATCACAGCACCATGTGGACGACACCGGTAGCACGCAGGGCACTATTGATATCACGCAGTTGGTCTTCACCGGTGGCGGTGATGTGCAGTTGTACCGTGGTGTACTTGCCGTTGCTGCTCTGACGCTCGGCCAGGGACTTGATGTCCAGCTTGGCGTACTTGGCGAGGATCTCGATCACGGTGTCCTTGAAGCCGACAACCGTGTCACCGATCACCTTGATCGGGTAGTCATCGACGGGGAATTCAATCTTGTGCGACTTAACGTCAGTGTCTGTCATGGCAGTAACGGCCTCGTAAGCCGGACGACGGACATGGCCCCCGCTCCACTTCGGAGCGGGGGCCATGCAGGTCGACAATATCAGTTGAACAAGCCGTAGAAGAATAGACGGATGCTATCCCACATGCGGCGGAAGATACCACCTTCGTCGACCGCTTCCAGGGCGATCAGGTCAGCGCTGTGCACCACCTTGTCGTCCAGTTTCACTTCGACTTTACCAATCACGTCGCCCTTGGCGATCGGCGCAACCAGTTGCGGGTTCATGGTCATGCTGGCGGCGAGCTTTTTCAACTGGCCTTTAGGCATGGTCATGGTCAGATCTTCAGCCAGACCGGCCTTGACCTGATGAGAGGTGCCCTTCCACACCTGCGCCTGAGCCAGCTCGGTGCCTTTCTGGTAGAAGGTCTGGGTTTCGAAGAAGCGGAAACCGTAGGTCAGCAGCTTCTGGGTTTCGGCGGCGCGGGCCTGCTCGCTGTTGGTGCCGAACACCACGGCGATCAGACGCATGCCATCACGTACTGCCGAAGACACCATGCAGTAGCCGGCTTCATCGGTGTGGCCGGTTTTCAGACCATCGACGGTCTTGTCGCGCCACAGCAGCAGGTTACGGTTAGGTTGCTTGATGCCGTTCCAGAAGAACTCCTTCTGCGAGTAGATCGCATAGTGGGCAGGGTCTTCATGGATGATCGCGCGAGCCAGCACCGCCATATCATGGGCCGACGAGTAGTGCTCAGGGTTCGGCAGGCCGGTCGGGTTCATGAAGTGGCTGTTGCTCATGCCCAGATCGGCAGCCGTCTTGTTCATCATGTCGGCAAAAGCGTCTTCGCTGCCGGCAATGTGCTCGGAAACCGCAACGCTGGCGTCGTTGCCCGACTGAATGATGATGCCGTGCAGCAAGTCGCTGACGGTGACTTGCGAACCCACCTTGATGAACATCCGCGACCCGCCGGTACGCCAGGCGTTCTCGCTGACGGTTACCGGATCGTTCTCGCCGATCTGGCCGCGACGGATTTCCAGGGTCGCGATGTAAGCGGTCATCAGCTTGGTCAGACTGGCCGGTGGCAGGCGCTGGTCACCATTGTTCTCCACCAGCACGTTACCGCTGCTGGCGTCCATGAGCACATAGGATTTGGCGGCCAGTTGCGGTGGCGACGGCATCGCCTCGACCGCCCAGGCGGCGGGCGTGATGATCAGCGGGACAAGCAGGCACAGGCGTTTGGCAAAGGTGGTGATGTTCATCCGTCTCTCGAAGTTGCTAATGGAAACTTGCCCGAGGGCAAAACTATTTCAGACAGCCTTCTAAAGGGCTGTCGCGTGTTCAGTTGCTCACTCACTGACCCTTGCCGGGCTTTTGTTGTTCGACGAGCCAACAACCAGGGTCCGCCCCCCAATACCGCAAGCGGACCCTCAATCTTCTTACTCGGCAGTCACCACACTGGGCTGGCCAAGGTTAGCCAAGCGCACACTGTTCTGCGCTTGCTGAGCCTCACCCGGCGTGCCGAATGGCCCCAAGCGTACCCGATGCAGCGTCTGCTGATTACGTACGATCGAGCTGATGAACACCGGGGCGCTCACCATGCTGCTCAATTTAGACCTCAACAGCTCCGCAGCGTCCGGGTTGGCGAAGGCCCCCACCTGCAGATACTGGCCTGAGGCGGCTGCAGGAGTGTTTTTAACTTGTACGGGAACTACCGCTGCAGCGTGTTGCTGGGGCGGCGGCGTCCATTGCTCGACAGTACCGGCCGAAGCCGTGATCACCGGCGCGTTATTTTGCGCCACTTGCGGCTCATTGAGCATCAACGGCGCCGGACGGCCACGCTGGGCCCACCACTGCTGCGGATCGATGCCTTCGACCTTGACCCGAGCGGTGCCGGTCTCGGCATAACCGAGCTTCTTTGCAGCCGCGTAGGACAGGTCGATGATGCGGTCGGAGTAGAACGGACCACGATCGTTGACCCGCAGGATCACGCTGCGATTGTTGTCCAGGTTGGTGACCTTCACGTAACTGGGCAAGGGCAGGGTCTTGTGTGCGGCACTCATACCGTACAGGTCATAGACCTCGCCATTGGCGGTGTTCTGACCATGGAACTTGGTGCCGTACCAGGACGCCGTACCGGAAGCCACGTAGTTCTTGGACTCCTGGATGGGGAAATAGGTTTTGCCCAGCACCGTATAGGGGTTGGCCTTGTACGGGCCGGTGTGCAGGGTCGGGGTCGCATCGGGAATGCGCGAGACGTCGACGTCCCACCAGGGCGCGCCATCCTTGTGTGCACGGTTGACGTCCAGGCCCGGCATGGCGCGCACGCCACTCGTGGACTTGTGCTGCGGCGAGCGGCTCGTCGAGCAACTGACCAACAACAAGGACAACGCGGCAAAAGCCACCAGCTTCAGGGGTTTGCGGATTGGCATTGCCAGCATTACTTGACGCCCCGTGCTTGGACCAGTTGTTCAGACAACTGATGTACGGCCATGGCATACATCACGCTGCGGTTATAGCGAGTGATCGCGTAAAAGTTCTTCAGGCCCATCCAGTATTCCGGGCCACTGTCACCTTCCAGACGGAAAGCGGTGACCGGCAGATCATCGCGCAGCGCATCATGACTCGACCAGCCCAAGGCCCGCAACTCCCCGACCGTCTTGGTCGGCTCTATCCCTGTGGTCAAGCCTTCGTCCACGCGATCGCCACGCACGTCGGCGCGACTCACCACCGGCTCGCCGGCCACCCAGCCATGACGCTTGAAGTAGCTGGCAACGCTGCCGATGGCATCGTCCGGGTTGGTCCAGATATTGATGTGGCCATCACCGTCGAAGTCCACCGCATAGGCGCGAAAACTGCTCGGCATGAACTGCGGCAGCCCCATGGCTCCCGCGTAGGAGCCCTTGAGGCTCAAGGGATCAAGTTGCTCTTCACGGACCAGCAGCAGGAACTCGCGCAGTTCCTTGCGGAAGAATTCGGCGCGGGGCGGATAATCGAAGCCCAGGGTAGATAACGCATCGATCACCCGGTAATTGCCGGTATTACGCCCAAAAAAGGTCTCAACGCCGATAATCGACACTATGACCTGGGCCGGTACGCCATATTCCTGCTCGGCGCGAGCCAGAACCGCCTCATGCTGACGCCAGAAATCCACACCGCGGGCAATGCGCGCGTCGGTGATGAACATCGGCCGGTATTCTTTCCACTGCTTGACCCGCTCGGCCGGCCGCGAAATGGCGTCAAGAATCGATTGCTTGCGCTCGGCCTCGCGGAACACCCCCATCAGCTGTTCCCCGGCAAAACCATAGTCCCGGGTCATTTCGCCAACGAATTCGGCCACTTGCGGCGAACCTTCGTAATCACCGGCGAACGCGGGTTGCGCTGCACCAAGGATGCTTACCAGGCCGACCCACGGCGCATGCCGAGCAGCCCAGCCACGCATTACTTGCATTGAATTCTTCACCTTAATCAAACCTGCGCGATCCACTTGCGATGGGTATGGATCGACATCAAAACCCCAAACGCTGACAGTAGCGTCACCAGCGAAGTTCCTCCGTAGCTAATGAACGGCAACGGAACCCCCACTACCGGCAACAAGCCACTGACCATACCGATGTTGACGAAAACGTAAACAAAAAACGTCATGGTCAGGCTGCCTGCGAGCAACTTGCCGAACAGCGTCTGCGCCTGAGCGGTGATCACCAACCCGCGCCCGATCAACAGCAGGTAGATCAGCAGCAGCGCACAAATGCCCACCAGGCCGAACTCCTCGCCCATGACCGCAATAATGAAGTCGGTGTGGCTCTCCGGCAAAAAGTCCAGGTGCGACTGCGTACCCAGCAGCCAACCCTTGCCGAAAACCCCGCCGGAACCGATGGCCGCCTTGGACTGGATAATGTTCCAGCCCGTGCCCAGGGGGTCGCTCTCGGGGTCGAGAAAAGTCAGGATTCGCTGTTTCTGGTAGTCATGCATGATGAAGAACCACATGGCGATGGCCACCGGCACCGCGGCCGCCAGCACACTCAGAATCCAGCGCCAGCGCAGCCCACCCATGAACAGCACGAAGGCGCCACCGGCCAGGATCAGCAGGGCGGTGCCCAGGTCCGGCTGACGCACGATCAGGATGAACGGAATGCCGATCAGTATCAGGCTGATCCCCACATGCTTGAGATGGGGCGGCAAGGTGCGCTTGGACAGGTACCAGGCGATGGTCGCCGGCATGATGATCTTCATGAACTCCGACGGCTGGAAGCGGATCACCCCGGGAATGTTGATCCAGCGGGTCGCGCCCATGGCGTTGTGGCCCATGACGTCCACCACCACCAGCAACACCACGCCGAACACATAGCCCAGAGGCACCCAGCGCGCCATGAAACGTGGCTCGAACTGGGCGATGACAATCATCGACACCAAGCCGATGCCGAAGGACGTGGCCTGCTTGGCCAGCAGATCCCAGCTCTTGCCACTGGCGGAATACAGCACGAACAGGCTGCCGGCGGCCAGCGTCAACAGCAACACCAGCAAGGGGCCATCGATATGCAGGCGCTGCAACAGCGTCGCACGACGGCGCATCACATCCTCACTGGAGAGGATGCGGTCAAAATTACTCTTCACGGGCCGTAGCCTCCGCGCTGATAGGGCTGGCGAACTCAGGCTTGAGCTGGCCGTCCTGGCCGAGAAGCCAGGCATCCATCACCTGGCGCACCACGGGAGCCGCAACGCCGGAGCCCGACTCGCCGTTCTCGACCATGACCGAAACCACGATCTTGGGGTTTTCCGCCGGGGCGAAGCCGACAAACAGGGCGTGGTCGCGATGGCGCTCCTGAACCTTGGAGCGGTCGTATTTCTCGCCCTGCTTGATCGCCACCACCTGGGCAGTACCACTCTTGCCGGCAATCCGGTACTGCGAACCAACCGCAGCCTTGCGCGCAGTGCCGCGGGCGCCGTGCATCACCTGCTGCATGCCGTGATTGACCCTCATCCAGTCCGACGGGTCGCGCAGGACGATGTCCGGCATCGGGTTGTGATCCACCGGCTTCTCGCCTTCGATGCTCTTGGCCAGGTGCGGTCGGTTCCACTTGCCCTTGCTGGCAACCAGAGCGGTCGCCTGGGCCAGTTGCAACGGCGTCGACTGCATGTAGCCCTGGCCGATCCCGAGAATCAGGGTTTCTCCCGGGAACCAGGCCTGACGCCGGGTGGCGCGCTTCCACTCGCGAGTCGGCATCAGCCCCGGGGATTCCTCGAACATGTCCAGGGAGACCTTCTGGCCGATGCCGAACTTGGTCATGTAGGCCGAGAGCCGATCGATCCCCAGCTTGTGGGCCAGGTCATAGAAATAGGTGTCGTTGGACCGCATGATCGCGGTGTCCAGGTCGACATAACCGTCACCGCTTCGGTTCCAGTTGCGGTACTTGTGATCGTAGTTGGGCAGTTGGTAGTAGCCCGGGTCGTAAACGCGGGACGAGGCCGTCACCACCCCGGCATCCAGCCCGGCAATCGCCACCGCCGGCTTGATGGTCGAACCCGGTGGATACAGACCGCGCAGCACCCGGTTGAACAGCGGCCGATCAATGGAATCACGCAATTCGGCATAAGCCTTGAAGCTGATACCGGTGACGAACAGGTTCGGATCGAAACTTGGCTGGCTGACCATCGCCAGAACTTCCCCGGTGCTCGGGTCCAGCGCCACCACCGCACCGCGGCGGCCGCCCAGAGCCAGCTCCGCGGCCTCCTGCAACTTGATATCCAGGCTCAGGACAATGTCCTTGCCGGGAATCGGATCGGTGCGCTTGAGCACCCGCAGCACTCGGCCACGGGCGTTGGTTTCAACTTCCTCGTAACCCACCTGGCCATGCAATTCCGGCTCGTAGAAACGTTCGATGCCAGTCTTGCCGATATGGTGGGTGCCGCTGTAGTTCACCGGGTCCAGGGACTTCAGCTCTTTCTCGTTGATCCGCCCCATATAGCCCACGGAGTGCGCAAAGTGCGCGCCCTGCGGGTAGTGCCGGACCAGTTGCGCAACCACTTCCACCCCGGGCAGACGGAACTGGTTCACCGCAATGCGGGCTATCTGCTCTTCCGTCAACTCGAACAGGATCGGCACCGGTTCGAAAGGGCGCCGCCCCTGTTTCATGCGCTTTTCGAACAGCACCCGGTCTTCCGGGGTCAGTTCCAGCACCTCGACAATCACATCGAGGACCTGCTGCCAGTTGCCGGAACGTTCGCGGGTCATGCTCAGGCTGAAACTGGGCCGGTTATCAGCAACTACCACGCCATTGCGGTCGAAAATCAGTCCGCGAGTCGGGGGAATCGGCTGCACATGCACCCGATTGTTCTCCGACAGCGTGGAGTGATAGTCGTACTGAATCACCTGCAGGTAATACAGCCGGGCAATCAGCACGCCAATCAGGCAGACCACCATAATGGCGCCGAACACGACCCGGCTACGCACCAGACGGGCGTCTTTTTCGTGGTCCTTGATGCGGATCGGCTGGGACATTAGGGGCGCGGGCTACTTGTGGTAAGGGTGCCCGGACAACACGGTCCAGGCGCGATACAGCTGTTCACCGATGAGAATCCGCACCAGCGGGTGCGGCAAGGTCAGCGGCGACAGCGACCAACGCTGATCCGCTCGCGCACAGACTTCCGGCGCCAGCCCTTCCGGGCCGCCGACCATGAAATTCACGGTGCGCGAATCGAGACGCCAACGATCCAGTTCCACCGCCAACTGCTCGGTGCTCCAGGGTTTGCCGTGCACCTCGAGGGTGACGATGCGCTCGTTATGCCCGACCTTGGCCAGCATGGCTTCGCCTTCCTGACGGATAAAGCGAGCCACGTCGGCGTTCTTGCCCCGGGTATTGAGCGGAATTTCCACCAGTTCCAGCGCCAGCTCGGAGGGCAGACGCTTGGCATACTCGTGCCACCCCTCTTCCACCCACTTGGGCATGCGTGAACCAACAGCGATCAGACGCAGGCGCACAGCTGTCCCTTATTGCTGGTCTTTGTTGAGCTTGGTGAAGTGCTCGTGGCCATGCTCCGGGCTGTGGTGCTTGCCATCGGCCGCGCGGCTCTGCTCTGCGCCCTGCCACAGACGCTCCAGGTCATAGAACTGACGAGCCGAGGCAGTCATCATGTGCACGATCACATCGTCCAGGTCCAGCAGCACCCAGTCGCTGTCGCCCTTGCCTTCTTCACCCAGCGGACGCACGCCCTGGGCCTTGACCATCTCGCGGACCTTTTCCAGCATCGCGCCGATCTGGCGATTGGAGGTACCGGTGGCGATGATCATGTAGTCAGTGATGCTTTGCTTGTCGCGAACATCGATCACCAGGACATCCTGGGCCTTGACGTCTTCCAGCGCGGCAACAGCCACCTTGACCAGATCTTCGCCTTTCATTACTTGGTTAGTCATATAAAACTCGTTCAGCTCGTATGTTTGGAGCGCCGCTCAGCACAGGCCGGCAGCGTTCCTTCAGTTCGGCGCACGGTAAAGTCCGTGAGCATCGATATAGGCCAGGACCGCGTCAGGCACCAGGAAACGTACCGACTTACCGCTGGCCAGCAGTTGACGGATCTGGGTGGCGGACACCGCAAGCGGCGTCTGCCAGACGAATGCAATGTGTCCCCCCGGCCCTTGCAGGGCCAGTGGGTCGCTCACCGAGCGCGCCGCCAACAGGTTGCGCAAGGCATCCGGTGGCTCGCTGTCGGCATCCGGGCGTTGCAGCACCAGGATGTGGCAATGCTGGAGTAATTCTTCCCAACGATGCCAGGTGGGCAGGCCGCAAAACGCGTCCCAGCCCAGTAACAGAAACAACTGGTCATCCGCGGCCAACTCGGCCCGCATCTGCTCCAGGGTGTCGATGGTGTAGGACGGCTTGTCCCGTTTCAGCTCACGGTCGTCCACCACCAGGGGTGAAACGCCCGCCACCGCATATTCGACCATCGCCAGACGATCGAGCGCCGACACCTGCGGTGTATCCCGATGCGGCGGCCTGGCACTGGGTGTCAGGCGCAGCTCATCGAGTTGCATGGATTCAGCCACCTCCAGCGCACCACGCAAGTGGCCGATATGCACTGGATCGAAGGTGCCGCCCAGCAGACCGATACGTTTACCCATCAAGTGCGCACGTGACCGTCGCCGAAAACCACATACTTCTCGCTGGTCAAGCCTTCCAGGCCCACCGGGCCACGGGCGTGCAGCTTGTCGGTAGAAATGCCGATCTCAGCGCCCAGGCCATATTCGAAACCGTCGGCAAAGCGCGTAGAGGCATTGACCATGACCGAACTGGAGTCCACTTCATTGAGGAAGCGCCGAGCGTCACTGAAGTTCTCGGTGACGATGGAGTCAGTATGGTGCGAGCCGTAAGTGTTGATGTGTTCGATGGCCTGCTCCAGGTTGTCCAGCACCCGGATCGAGAGGATCGGCGCGGTGTACTCGGTGCGCCAGTCTTCTTCGGTCGCTTGCAGCACATCAGCGCCAAGAATTCCTCGGGTTTGCTCGCAGCCACGCAACTCGACGCCCTTGTCGCGATAGATCGCAGCCAATGGCGGCAATACGCGCTCGGCAATGGCGGCGTGAACCAGCAGGGTTTCCATGGTGTTGCACGGCGCGTAGCGCTGGGTCTTGGCGTTATCGGCAATACGAATCGCCTTGTCCAGGTCCGCCGCCACATCGATATACACGTGGCAGACGCCGTCCAGGTGCTTGATCACCGGAACTTTGGCATCGCGGCTGACCCGCTCGATCAGGCTCTTGCCGCCACGAGGCACAATTACGTCGACAAACTCGGGCATGGTGATCAACGCACCCACCGCGGCGCGATCAGTGGTTTCCACCACTTGCACCACGTGAGGCGGCAGATCGGCAGCCGCCAATCCCTGCTGAATGCAGGTGGCAATGGCACGGTTGGAATGAATGGCCTCGGAACCACCCCGCAGGATGGTGGCGTTGCCGGACTTCAGGCACAGGCTGGCAGCATCGATGGTCACGTTCGGACGGGACTCGTAGATGATGCCGATCACTCCCAGGGGCACACGCATCTTGCCCACCTGGATGCCCGAAGGCAGGTAGCGCATGTCGCGGATTTCACCGATGGGGTCAGGCAGCTTGGCCACCTGACGCAGGCCTTCGATCATTTCATCGATACGCGCCGGAGTCAGCGCCAGACGATCCAGCAGAGCCGGTTCCAGACCATTGGCCCGGCCGTTGGCCAGGTCCTGCTCGTTGGCTGCGGTCAGCTCCGGTCGCGCAGCGTCCAAGGCATCGGCAGCCGCCAACAGCGCACGGTTCTTCTGCGCAGTGGTGGCACGGGCGATCACCCGGGAAGCTTGGCGGGCAGCGCGACCCAAACGGGTCATGTAGTCAAGAACGGACTCAGTCATGGTCTGGTGTGGTCTTGGCAAAGAGGAAAGCGGCTGATTATAGCTGTCGCGCCCGTTCACGGACAGCGGTCACAGGCGGATGGTCGAAATGGAGTGTAAATACCCGCAGTTCAGCCTGAATTAAGCCTGGAGTTGTTACCATTACGTCACTTTTTCCGCCATAACCCTCGTCACCATGTCCATCCTGACCTCTGCGAACCCGCCCAAAGCCTTGCCTGACGGCTTTTTCGACCGTGACGCCGAGCTTTTGGCCCGTGAACTGCTGGGCAAAGTCATTCGCCATAAAGTCGGCGAGCTGTGGTTATCCGCGCGCATTATCGAAACCGAAGCCTATTACTGCGAGGAAAAAGGCAGCCACGCCTCCCTCGGCTACACAGAAAAGCGTAAGGCTTTGTTTCTCGATGGCGGCCACATCTATATGTATTACGCACGCGGTGGCGACTCGTTGAACTTCAGCGCCCAGGGGCCCGGCAATGCGGTACTGATCAAGTCCGCCTATCCCTGGGTTGACACTGTCTCCGGCCCGGCCAGCCTGGCGCAGATGCTACTGAACAACCCGGACGCCAGTGGCCGCCCGCGCCCCTCGCAAAAGCTATGCGCCGGCCAGACCCTGCTGTGCAAGGCCATGGGCTTGAAAGTCCCAATCTGGGATGCAAAGCGCTTCGATCACGAAACCCTTTTCGTCGAGGACGTCGGCAGCGCAGTGCCGCACATCATCCAGACCACCCGCCTGGGTATCCCCCGCGGTCGTGACGAACACCTGATGTACCGCTTCGTCGATGCCGCCTATGCGCCCTACTGCACACGGAACCCGCTGCGCCGTGGCCAAGTCGAAGGTCGCGACTACCTGATCCTCGACTGATTAGCGCAACCCCGTACCCGCCAGACACTGACAATGGAGTTGAAATTATGGGCCCATGGCTCGACAGCGTGACCGCCTGGCTGACCACCAACCCGCAATGGCTGGCCGCCGCTGTATTTATTGTGGCCTGCGTGGAGTGCCTGGCCATTGCCGGCCTGATCGTTCCGGGAACGGTGCTACTGTTCGCGATTGCCGTGCTGGCGGGCAACGGCGCGCTGTCACTGGGAGAAACCCTGCTTCTGGGGTTGTTCGGCGGTTTGCTCGGGGACGTGGTGTCCTACCTGCTGGGGCGTCACTTTCACCAAAGCATCCGGCGCCTGCCGGGACTGCGCCATCATCCGGAATGGATCAACGGCGCCGAAGCCTATTTTCAGCGTTACGGCATCGCCAGTCTGCTGGTAGGACGCTTCATCGGCCCGCTGCGGCCAATGTTGCCAATGGTTGCCGGCATGTTCGACATGCCATTTGTACGATTTTTCGCCGTCAGCCTGCTGGCAGCCGCGGGCTGGTCGGTGGCTTACCTGCTGCCAGGCTGGGCCACGGGTGCGGCGATTCGCCTGCCGCTGCCCGAAGGCTTCTGGCCACAAGCCGGTGTGGTAGCTGGCAGCCTCGCAATACTGATCGGCTTGAGCGTCGCCAGCAGCCTGCGTCGCCATCGTCGGGCTACCCTGCTGATGTCCGGCCTGAGCCTGTTGATCCTGGCAGGGCTGTTCATCGGTTACCCCTATCTCACGCAGTTCGACCAGGGGCTGATCGCCCTGGTGCAGGAACACCGGAACCCGACCCTGGACAAGATCATGGTGATGGTCACCCAGATCGGCGAGTTTCGCGCCATGTTCATCATCAGCGCAGTACTGACCCTGCTACTTCTGGCCCTGCGCCAATGGCGTCACGCCGTATTCGCCGGCGCCACCCTGATGTGCACCGCACTGGCCAACACTGCCAGCAAATGGTTCTTTGCGCGGGTACGTCCCGAGGTCCTGACCGAGCCCCTCACCAGTTTCAGCATGCCCAGCGGGCACTCTTCTGGCTCCTTCGCCCTGTTCCTGACCCTGGCGGTATTGGCAGGCCGTGGCCAGCCACCACGAATGCGCCTGACCTGGCTGCTGCTGGGCTGCCTGCCGGCGGCATCCATTGCCTTGTCCCGGGTCTACTTGGGGGCTCATTGGCCAACCGACATTCTCGCCGGTGCCATGCTCGCGACCTGTGTCTGCGCCGCCAGCCTGACCCTGATTCAATGGCAAGAATCGCTCAAGCCGATGTCGGCCAAGGTCTGGTGGCTGCTACTGCCAGTCATGCTGCTGTTGTGCGGGTTCATGGCGACACGGCATCTGCCTCACGCCCTGCTGCGATACGCCTATTAAGCGTGCAGGCGGCAACCTGTAGCCGCCGCTAGAGGTTCAGGTCTCAGGCGAAGAGCTCGCCCTGCAGTTCATCCAGCAGTTGCTGGATGGCATCGAGACGCTGCTGCGGATCATCCAGTTGCAGCAGGTCGATCTTGTCCTGTTCGGAAAAGGGCAACAGGTAGGCCAGCTGATTGGCCAGGGACAATTGCCCCTGGGCCTCGCTGCCCATGTCCAGGGCCTCCACCATCGGATGCTCGGCCAGAGCCTTGAGCAGCGCGATCAGGTCTGCGTCCTCATCCTGCAATGGTTGCTCCGCAGCCTCCGCCAGCCACTGGACCTGGGCCACCGTCAGTTGGTCTTTCTGCACTTCGCTCTCCAGCACGCGGAAGCGTCGACCACCCTTGACCCTGATTCCCAGCAGTCCATTGTCCTGCTGGTGAAAGTCGGTAATCAGTGCTTCGCACCCCACCAGGGCATAGCCTGGCGCGGCCGTACCGACCTCCTCGCCCTCCAGGATGCACACCACCCCGAAGCCGCAACCCTGCTTCATGCAGCGGCCGATCATGTCCAGGTAGCGCGCCTCGAAAATCTGCAGATCGAGGATGCAGTCAGGGAACAGCACAGTATTCAAAGGAAACAGCGCCAGGCTCATACACCCATCCTTAAACCAGCAAAGACACCGCCAACGGCAGCAGTACCGCCGTGGCCACGCCCATCAGACTCATGGCCAGCGCCGCAAAGGCGCCGCACTCCTCACTCTCCTGCAAGGCCACCGAAGTGCCCACCGCATGGGCGGTCATGCCCAGGGCCATGCCTCGCGCCTCAGGCCCATGAACGCCCAGGCGGTCGAGGATACTCGGGCCGAAGATCGCCCCGATCACCCCGGTAATCAGCACGAACACCGCCGCCAGAGCCGCGACGCCACCAATCTGCTCGGCCACCAGCATAGCGATCGGCGAAGTCACCGACTTGGGTGCCATGGTCATGAGGATCATGTGCTCAGCACCGAACCACCACCCCAGCAGTACCCCCAGGCCGGTGGCCAGCACCCCGCCCACCACCAGCGTAGTCAATATCGGCCAGAACAATTGGCGGATGCGCCGCAAGTTGAGGTACAGGGGCACCGCCAGGGCCACCGTGGCAGGGCCCAGCAGAATGCTCAGAATCTCGGTGCTCTTGCGGTACTCCGCATAACTCAAACCACAGCCGAGCAGCACACCGATCACCAGCAGCATGGACACTAGTACCGGCTGCAGGAACATCCAGCGAGTTTTCTCAAAGGCCGCCAGCACCAACTGGTAGGCACCCAGGGTGATGCCGATGCCGAACAGCGGATGGTGAATCACCGCCGCCCAGGCGCCTTGCCAATCAACACTCATTGACTGTCCTCCTGGCGGGACTGGCGCTTGACCAGGCGCTGCATCAGCACACCGACAAAGGCCATGGAGATCACCAGAGACAGCACCAGCGCGCCACTGATCGCCCAGAAGTCCGCGGCAATATCCCGGGCATAGACCATCACTCCGACCGCAGGCGGCACCAGTAACAGCGGCAGGTATCGCAGCAAACTGCTGGCCGCCAGGTTCAACGGCTCGCCCACTTCGCCGCGCACCACCAGAAAAACCAGCAGCAACAACAGGCCGATGATCGGCCCGGGAAGTACGGGCAACAGCAGATGATTGAGCGCCGTGCCGAGCAATTGGAACAGCACCAGCCATGTCAAACCGCGTAACAACATACCGCCTCTCCAGCCAGATCCCGTGGCGCATTATAAGCACGCAGGCGCTATGAACCGGCATTCGCCAAAAGCATGGATGTTTACCGGGAAGGATCGCCATGATGATCTAAAGTGGATACTTCAGACCACAAAGCACTGGGTCGAATACTAAAAAATCGTTGAACCAAGGAGAGTCTCAATGCCCTATGTTCCTGTTGCAGAGCTCAAAGATTATGTCGGGAAGGAACTCGGACGTTCCGCGTGGCTCACCATTGACCAGGAGCGTATCAACCTGTTCGCCGAAGCCACTGGCGACTTCCAGTTCATTCACGTGGACCCGGTCAAGGCAGCGAAAACGCCGTTCGGCACCACCATCGCCCACGGGTTCCTGACCCTGTCGCTGATCCCCAAACTGATGGAAGACATCCTCGTGCTGCCCGAGGGCCTGAAGATGGTGGTCAACTATGGCCTGGACAGCGTGCGCTTCATCCAGCCGGTGAAAGTCGACTCCAAGGTGCGTCTCAAGGTCGAACTGACCGACGTCACCGAGAAGAAACCCGGCCAATGGCTGCTCAAGGCCACGGCCACCCTGGAAATCGACGGCGAGGAAAAACCTGCCTATATCGCTGAGCCTCTTTCGCTCTGCTTCGTCTGAAATGTCCCTGATGCGAAACAGCTCATGCTGTTTCGCTCAACCTCTCTATATATAAGTCACACCGCTGCGGCATACTCGGTCCCCTAATTATCCGGAACCCGTTATGCGCCCACTTGTACCCCTGGTCTTGACTCTCTTGCTCAGCGCTTGCGGAGACGGCGAATCGCTGTTGCCGCCCGATGCCCGACTGCCCGACGGCGGGCGCTATCGCGGCGACCTGGTCAATGGCCTGCTCCAGGGACAGGGACGCATCGACTACCCCAACGGCAGCTGGTACGCCGGCCAGTTCGACAAGGGCCAATGGCATGGCCAGGGCGAATGGCACGGGAGCAATGGCGAGGTCTATCGCGGCCAGTTCCAGCAAGGGCTGTTCCACGGGCAAGGCACCCTGACCACCAAGGACAGCAGCTACAGCGGCGGCTTCAAACTAGGCCGCCGGGACGGCGAAGGCACCCTCAAAGAAGACGGCATGACCTATCGCGGCGAGTTCAAGGCCGACCTGTACTCGGGCCTGGGCCGCCTGGAGCTGGAGGACGGCAGCCAGTACCAGGGGCAATTCGCCAAGGGCAAGCCCAATGGCGAAGGCCAGCGCAGCGATGCCAGCGGCAACCAGTTCAGCGGCAACTTCGTCAACGGCCAACTGGAAGGCAACGGCACCTTCAACAGCGCCGAAGGCGACATTTATGTCGGTGGTTTCAAACACAACCAGCTCAATGGCAAGGGCCGCTACGAAAACTCCGACGGCGACGTCTGGATCGGCCAGTTCAAGGAAGGCGCCCTGGGTGGCAAGGGCGAGCTGATCGGCGCCGATGGCAGCCATTATGTCGGCACCTTCAGCGACTGGCGCTTCAGCGGCGAAGGACGACTGAACCTCAGTGACGGCAGCTTCTACATCGGCGGCTTCGACAGCGACAACTACCAGGGCCACGGTGTGCTGGTGCTGCGCGATGGCAGTGTGCAAAGCGGTATCTGGAGCAATGGCATGCGGGTTCGCGACGCCGACGGCAAACTACTGCCGGACCCCTTGGAAACTGCTCTGCTGGTCCAGGGTCGCCTGCTCAAGGAGGCCCTCGATGCGGTGCCTGCCTCCAGCCCGACCATCGAACTCTATAGCCTGACCCTGGCCGGCGACGGCAAGCAGAGTGTCTTCCTGCGCGAAGCCGACTACGTCAGCAACATGCTCGCGAGCCGCTTCGGCGCCTACGGTCAGATCCGCCTGGTCAACCACCGGGACCACCTGATGAACCGGCCCATGGCCACCCGGGAGAACCTGCGCCGCGCCGCACAGACCCTGGCCGAACGCAGCGGCCCCGAGGACCTGGTGTTCATCTACCTCACCAGCCATGGCACCAGCGAGCACGAACTGGTACTGGATCAGCCGCGCATGGAGTTGACCGACCTACCAGCCGATGAACTGGCCATCGCCTTGGCCCCCCTGAAAAACCGCGACAAGATCATCGTCATCTCGTCCTGCTACTCGGGCGGTTTCATCCCTGCGCTCAAGGACGAACGAACCCTGATCATGACCGCCTCCCAGGCCGACCGGGTATCTTTCGGCTGTTCCGAAGAAGCCGACTTCACCTACTTCGGCGATGCTATGTTCGCCCAGGCACTGAACCAGACCGACGACCTGGAGCACGCCTTCAAGCTGGCCCGGGCCACTGTGGCCGAACGTGAACAGGCCGATGGTTTCGAAGCGTCAGAACCACAGATCTGGGCCCCCAAAGGCGTGATCGCGCATTGGCAACAATTGCGCAAACAGCAGGCACGAAAAGCGCTGCAAAGTGTCTCTATAGGCAGCAAGGAAGCACAGAGCAACTAAGCTGAAACAGTATCAAGGGGGAATGACTATGTACTTGACGCCTCAGCATATCCTGCTCGCCGGCGCCTCCGGACTGACCGGAGAGCATCTGCTCGATCGCCTGCTCAACGAGCCCACCATCATTCGTGTTCTGGCACCCAGCAGACGCCCGCTAAGCAAGCACCCACGCCTGGAGAACCCCGTCGGCGATCCGGCGGTATTCCTGCCGCAACTGAGCGGCAAGGTGGAGATCGCCTTCTGCTGCCTGGGCACCACCATCAAGCAGGCGGGTTCCGAAGCGGCCTTTCGCGCGGTGGACCTGGACATGGTGGTGGCCTTCGGCAAACGCGCCCTGGAAATGGGCGCGCGGCACCTGATAGTGGTCAGCGCCCTGGGCGCCGACCCCAAGTCATCGATTTTCTACAACCGGGTCAAAGGTGAAATGGAAGAGGCCCTTAAGCAGCAGGGCTGGCCACAGCTGACCATTTGCCGGCCGTCACTGCTGCTGGGAGACCGGATCGAACCGCGCCTGACCGAACAACTGGCCGGCCCGTTGTCGCGACTGATCCCGGGCAAGTACCACGGCATCGAAGCCTGCCAGTTGGCACGCGCCATGTGGCGGTTGGCCCTGGAAGAGCAAAGCGGCACTCGGGTCGTCGAATCCGATGAGTTGCGCAAGCTAGGTAAATAAAGCACTCGCCGGCAATCCGGTTCCTGCACATAGCTGCAGGAACCGGATTGCCGGCGAAACACTACAACCCGCCCGTTGCCTGAAACCCCACCCCCAACACTGTCAGCACCGACAACGGCAGCAACAGCGTATCGAGCAAGGCGCTGGCCGGCAGGTCTACTCCCGGATAGCTCGGTGCCTCGGCGCCAAAGCGGTCCATGGCACAGCAACCACCCTGCATGGCATAAAGATCCAGGCGCGTCCCCGAATACACCACCGGCGCCCCAGGTTGTGCAGCGTTCAAGGTGCGGACCGTGGCACAGCCCCCCAACTGCAGGGCAGCCAGCAGCATCAGCAGGGATTTATTCATCGCTGCTCAAATGATGCTCGCCCCAGCGCGGCAACATGTCCTGGGGGATGTTCAGCAGATTGAGAATCCGCGCCACGACGAAGTCCACCAGGTCATCGATGGTCTGCGGCTGATGATAGAAACCCGGCGAGGCCGGCAGGATAGTCACGCCCATGTTCGACAACTTGAGCATGTGCTCCAGATGAATGCTGGAGTAGGGAGCCTCGCGAGGCACCAGAATCAACTGCCGGCGCTCCTTGAGGGTCACGTCCGCAGCCCGTTCGATCAGGTTGTTGCAAGCCCCGGTAGCAATCGCCGACAAGGTGCCGGTGGAGCAAGGCACCACCACCATCGCCGCCGGCGAGCCGGAACCCGAGGCTACCGGCGACATCCAGTCTTCCTTGCCGTACACCCGGATCTGCCCCGCCGCCGCACCGGTGTACTCGGTGAGAAAGGCCTGCATCATCTGCGGCTTGGGCGGCAGGGTCACATCGGTTTCCGTGGCCATGACCAACTGCGCAGCCTTTGAGATCAGAAAGTGCACTTCCCGATCCTCACGCACCAGGCAATCCAGCAGGCGCAAACCGTACTGGGCGCCCGAGGCACCGGTCATGGCCAGGGTGATGCGTTCCGGGCCGTTGCTCATTGCAGTGCCTCGGCCAGTTTGCCGTGCAGGCCGCCGAAGCCGCCGTTGCTCATGATCACCACCTGGGTGCCCGGCTTGGCCTGGCTTTTCACCCGTTCGATGATGCCTTCCAGAGAGTCGCTGACAATCGATGGCACCGAACACAAGGCCGCCGTTGCCGCCAGGTCCCAGCCCAGGTTGGCCGGTGCGTACCAGATCACCTGATCGGCCTGGTTGACGCTTTCCGGCAGCCCATCACGGTGGGCGCCAAGCTTCATGGAGTTGGAGCGCGGCTCGATGATGGCGATCACCGGTGCGTCGCCGACCCGCTTGCGCAGGCCGTCCAGGGTGGTGGCGATGGCCGTCGGGTGGTGGGCGAAGTCATCGTAGATGGTCACGCCATGCACTTCGGCGACCTTCTCCATGCGGCGCTTCACGCTCTTGAACGCACTCAGGCCAGCAATGCCCATCGACGGCACCACGCCAACATGACGAGCAGCGGCCAGCGTCGCCAGGGCATTGGCCACGTTGTGCTGCCCGGTCAGTTCCCACTCCACCACGCCCTGGCTCACGCCCTCGAACATCACTTCAAAGGCCGAACCGTCGGCACTGAGCAACTTGACCTGCCACTGACCATCGGCACCGGTGGTCTGCACCGGCGTCCAGCAGCCCATCTCGATGACCCGCTGCAAGGCAGGTTCGGTGGTGGGATGAATCACCAGGCCTTCGCTGGGAATGGTCCGCACCAGATGGTGGAACTGCCGCTCGATGGCTGCCAGGTCAGGGAAGATGTCCGCATGGTCGAACTCAAGGTTATTGAGGATTGCGGTGCGCGGGCGGTAGTGGACAAACTTCGAGCGCTTGTCGAAGAACGCGCTGTCGTACTCATCGGCCTCGATCACGAAGAACGGTGTGTCGCCCAGGCGGGCCGAAACGGCGAAATTCTGCGGCACCCCACCAATCAGGAAGCCCGGGCTCATGCCGGCATGCTCCAGTACCCAGGCCAGCATGCTGCTGGTGGTGGTCTTGCCGTGGGTGCCGGCTACCGCCAAGACCCAGCGCCCTTGCAGGACATGGTCCGCCAACCACTGCGGGCCGGAAACATAGGGCAGGCCTTTGTTCAGCACATACTCCACGGCCGGGTTGCCCCGGGACATGGCATTGCCGATCACCACCAGATCCGGAGCCGGGTCCAGCTGGGCCGGGTCATAGCCTTGAGTCAGCTCGATGCCCTGGGCTTGCAGCTGGGTGCTCATGGGGGGATAGACGTTAGCGTCGGAGCCGGTGACATGATGGCCCAGTTCTTTAGCCAGAACCGCCATCGAGCCCATGAAAGTGCCGCAGATACCGAGAATATGGATGTGCATAGTCGACCTCATAAAACATCGGCGCAGGTTAGCCTAGAGGGCTGCAAATCGCACCCATTAGCTGACCGGGAGGCTGCTGAGCTTGCCGCTGCTGGCACAAGGCAAGCGGCCCTGTACCGGCAGTCACAGGTGCGGTTTAACGCGCAATACCGTGTTTGCGCAGCTTTCTATAGAGGGTGTTGCGGCTGACCCCCAGCTGTTCGGCGGTATGGGTCATGTGCCAGCGCTGTTGCTCCAGGGCTGCCAGTAGCGCAACCCGCTCGGCGTCCTCCAGGGGGCGCTCCTGTGCTTCGGCAACCGGCTCGCCAACCGGCGCCGGGCGGCTGTTGCGGATCAGCGGCGGCAGGTCTTCCAGACCAATGCGGCCGTTTTCACACAAGGCCGCCAGGGTTCGCAGGACGTTGCGCAATTGCCGCACGTTTCCCGGCCAGGAATAACTCAACAGGCTCTGACGCGCCGCTTCGTCCAGCACCACCGGTTGCCCGCCCGCTTCTTCGGCCAGGAGAAAGTCCAGCAACTGGGATTTGTCGCTGCGCTCGCGCAGGGCCGGCAGCGCGATCTCAAGACCATTGAGCCGGTAATACAGATCCTCACGGAAACTGCCGTCGCGGACCCGCTCCAGCAGATCCCGGTGGGTGGCGCTGATGATCCGCACGTTGACCGATTGCGGCTCACCGCCAATCGGCACCACCAGGCGATCTTCCAACACCCGTAGCAAACGCGTCTGCAGGGCCAGGGGCATATCGCCGATTTCATCGAGGAACAAAGTGCCGCCATCGGCCTGCTGCAACTTGCCGCGCATGCCCTCCTTGCGTGCCCCGGTAAAGCTGCCGCCGCGATAACCGAAGAGTTCGCTCTCGATCAGGCTCTCCGGAATCGCCGCGCAATTGAGGGCGACAAAGGTTTTATCCGAACGAGCACTGCCCTGGTGCACGGCCTTGGCGAAAGCCTCCTTGCCGGAGCCGGTTTCACCATTGATCAACAGCGGCACATCACGCTCGAACACCCGCGAGGCCCGGCGAAAATCATTCTGCAGCCCTTCATCCCCAAGGCAGATGCTTGAAGTGCGTGGCGACGTAACACCAGCCGGCACCCGCGGCGCAGGTTGCGATACCGGGTGCGGCTGACCGCGCAACAAGGCAAACAAGCGCCGCCCATCCCGAGTACGCAAGGGCCAACTGGCGCTGGCATTGATGCTGGCGCGACTGAGCAATTCATCCAGGGAACAGTCGAAAAAGCTGTCCACCGGCTTGCCCAGCAAACCACCGCGAATATGCCCCAGCAGATTCAGGGCGCTCTGGTTCACCGCACAGATTCGCCCTTCGCCGTCAAATGCCAGCAAACCCTCGCTGAACAGCCCCACAGACTCCGCCTGCAGATGAAAGCGCAGCAGCCACTGGTTCTCGAAATAACGCAGGAAATAGCAGCTCTCGATCATTTTCGCCGAGAGATTGACCAAAGCCATGGTGTGGAACTGACTCTGCCGGGAAACGTCCTGACGCGCCGAGGACACATCCAGCACCGCCAGCAATTCGCCATGGGGATCGAACACCGGGCTCGCCGAGCAGGTCAGGCCAGTGTGCCGGCCACGGAAGTGCTCGCCCTGGTGAATGGTCAGCGACTGGCGCTCCACCAGGCAGGTGCCAATACCGTTGGTGCCTTCCCGGGCCTCGCTCCAGTCGGCGCCCAGCCAGAGACCGGCATGCTCGAAAATCTTGCGCTCGCTAGGGGCGGTGATGCAGTTGAGGATCACCCCCCGGGCATCGGTCAGCAGCACGGCATGGCCCGCGCCGGACAATTGCTGGTGCAGGTTGGCCATCTCGGTGCCGGCTATTTGCAGCACATCCTGCAGGCGTTCGCGACTTTCCAGCAGGCGACCATGCTCCAGCACTGTGGGGGCCATGGCCTGGGCCGGATCCAGGTGATAGTCCTCAAGGCAGCGCAGCCAGGAGCGAGCAATGGAAGGATCGCTGCCGGGGCCCTGCAAATGGGCTTTACCCTGGGCCACCGTCAGCACCTGCTGGGCATGTCGACTCAGATGATTACTACTGTGCATTTCTTATTATTCTCCTGATGCGCTGTCACGCTCAGACGGAACACTGGCGCCGCTGCAGGCCGCAATCGGCCCTGTAAAGAAGGACAGACCATCAGATCTATCCGACAAGATTCGACACGCGAACCAGCATCCTCCAGCCGCTGTTTCATTGCAATGCCGGCTTGCCCCATGAGTCACAGCTTGTGCCATCCAGGTTACAAACTGTCACTCAGTGCCGTACCAGATTCGTCACACGCTGCCGTTGGCACCGCTTCGAAACATCCGCAAACCCTTGATTCGTATGGCCTGCACCCCACTGGCCCGACCTTTGCTCTACGCTTGGTATGCGCTATAGCGCGTCCTCCCCCATAAGCATAAAAGCCAGGAGATACCCACCATGCGTTACGCACACCCCGGTACTGAAGGCGCTATTGTTTCGTTCAAGAGCAAGTACGGTAACTACATCGGCGGCGAATTCGTTGCGCCAATCAAAGGCCAGTACTTCACCAACACCTCGCCGGTCAATGGCCAGCCGATTGCCGAATTCCCCCGCTCCACCGCCGAAGACATCGACAAGGCGCTGGACGCCGCCCATGCCGCCGCCGACGCCTGGGGCGCCACCTCGGTACAGGCCCGCTCGCTGATCCTGCTGAAGATCGCCGACCGCATCGAACAGAACCTGGAACTGCTGGCCATCACCGAAACCTGGGACAACGGCAAGGCGGTACGCGAGACCCTGAACGCCGACATTCCCCTGGCCGCCGACCACTTCCGCTACTTCGCCGGTTGCCTGCGGGCCCAGGAAGGCAGCGCCGCGGAAATCGACGGCAACACCGTGGCCTACCACATCCATGAACCCCTGGGCGTGGTCGGGCAGATCATCCCGTGGAACTTCCCGATCCTGATGGCCGCCTGGAAACTCGCCCCAGCCCTGGCTGCCGGCAACTGCGTGGTACTCAAACCCGCCGAGCAGACCCCACTGGGCATCACCGTACTGATGGAAGTGATCGGCGACCTGCTGCCACCGGGCGTGCTCAACGTGGTGCAAGGTTTCGGCCGTGAAGCCGGCGAGGCCCTGGCCACCAGCAAGCGCATCGCCAAGATCGCCTTCACCGGCTCGACTCCGGTGGGCTCGCACATCATGAAGTGCGCCGCCGAGAACATCATTCCGTCCACCGTGGAACTGGGCGGCAAGTCGCCGAACATCTTCTTCGAAGACATCATGCAGGCCGAACCGAAGTTCATCGAAAAGGCCGCCGAAGGCCTGGTGCTGGCGTTCTTCAACCAGGGTGAAGTCTGCACCTGCCCATCCCGCGCCCTGGTGCAGGAGTCGATCTACGACGAATTCATGCAAGTGGTGATGAAGAAGATCGAGCAGATCAAGCGCGGCGACCCGCTGGACACCGACACCATGGTCGGCGCCCAGGCCTCCGAGCAGCAGTTCGACAAGATCCTCTCCTACCTCGACATCGCCAAGAACGAAGGCGCGCAGCTGCTCACCGGCGGCAAGGTGGAGAAACTCGAAGGCGACCTGTCCAGCGGCTACTACATCCAGCCGACCCTGCTCAAGGGCACCAACAAGATGCGCGTGTTCCAGGAAGAAATCTTTGGCCCGGTGGTCAGCGTCACCACCTTCAAGGACGAAGCCGAAGCCCTGGCGATTGCCAACGACACCGAGTTCGGCCTGGGTGCCGGGGTCTGGACCCGCGACATCAACCGCGCCTATCGCATGGGCCGCGGGATCAAGGCCGGCCGCGTGTGGACCAACTGCTACCACCTGTACCCGGCCCACGCCGCGTTCGGTGGCTACAAGAAGTCCGGCGTTGGCCGTGAAACCCACAAGATGATGCTCGACCACTACCAGCAGACCAAGAACCTGCTGGTGAGCTACGACATCAACCCGCTGGGCTTCTTCTGATCGACCCTCCCGGCGACCCAGGTCGCCGGGAGGCCTTTTCGCGGCCTTGCCGCACTTGTTCACCTGCTCTGATCCGGTGCCAAAGGCTGGCCGGACGGAACACTGCTGTCGGAAGTTCTGCGCCAAACCAGTCGTGCACAGACCCTGCTTGAAAAACAATAACAAGGGACAAACGCAATGGATCAGATCGGCAACTACGTGCTCTACCTCATCATGCTCTGCGCCGTAATCGGTGCCTTCGCCGCCATCTATGACAGCGAGCGAGGCTTGGGCAAAGAATTCATGGAAGGCATCCATGCCACCGGCTACATCTTTGTGCCGGCCGCAGGGATCATGGCTTCCATTCCCTACCTGACCGTGGTCATCGAGACCGTCTTCGGTCCGTTCTTCAACTCCCTGGGCGCCGACCCGGCCCTGGCGGCGACCATGATCATCGCCTCGGACATGGGTGGCTATCAGCTGGCCTCGGCCCTGGCCGCCAGCAAGGAAGCCCTGGTGATGGCCCTGATCACCGGCTTCATGGGCGGCGCCACCATCGTCTTCTCGATCCCCATGGGCCTGGCGATGCTCGACAAGCGCGACCACAAGTACATGGCCCTGGGGATCATGTCCGGCATCCTCACCATCCCCGTCGGGGTGATGATCGCCAGCCTGATCCTGGCCTTCAGCAACCCGGTGGTACGCGAACTGGTGAGCACCAACGGTGAAGCCAGCTACCAACTGGCCCTGGGCCTGGGCAGCATCTTCGCCAACCTGCTGCCGATCCTGATCTTCGTCGTGGCCCTGGCCCTGGGCCTGCGCTTTTTGCCGGACATGATGATCAAGGGTTTCATCATCTTCGGCCGCGCCATGGACGCGGCCATCAAGCTGGTGCTGGTGTTCTCCATCGTCGAATACTTCACCGGGGTCTTCTCCGTGGTATTTGGCGGCTGGGGCTTCCACCCGATCATCGCCGACGCCCAGGACCAGACCCGCGCCCTGGAAACCGCCGGCTACATCGGCATCATGCTGGCCGGCGCCTTCCCCATGGTCTACCTGCTGCGCAAATACCTGGGCAAGCCTCTGGAAAACCTCGGCGGCAAGATCGGCTTGAGCGCGGTAGGCAGCGCCGGCATGCTGGCGACCATCGCCAACATCCTCGCCATGTTCCGCCTGGTGCGCCTCATGCCCCCCAAGGACAAAGTGGTGAACATCGCCTTCGGCGTCTGCGCCGCCTTCCTGCTGGGGGACCACCTGTCCTTCACCGCCAACTTCCAGCCCACCATCATCCTGCCGGTACTGATCGGCAAGATCAGCGCCGGCTTCGTCGCCGTCGGCCTGGCCTACTGGCTGTCGGTGCCCAAGGCGCTGCAACTGGAAGCTCAGGATCGGGCAGCGGGCATCATCGCCCCGGGCGAGTACCTGGGCGGCACTGCGCTGGACACGCCGGAACCTGCAGGCCAGAAGGCCACCGCCTGACTGCGGCGCGGCGAGGAACGCCTGCATGCAAGCCATCACGGGCGGCGCATCGGTACTGCTGCTGGGGCTGGACTTCGGGTCCACCACCAGCAGCGCGCTGATCGCCCAGGCCAGCCTGAGCAGCCACTGCATCACCGGACGCATGGCCCTCAACGAGCCACGGGTACTGTTTCGTGGCGAGCCGGTGTTCACCCCGTTCAAGGGCCAGGTCATCGATGAAGCCGCGATCCGGGCCCTGATCGAAACCTGGCTCGAACAGGCCGGCGTAAGCCCGCAACAGCTGTTTTCCGGTGGCGTGATCATCACCGGTCTGGCGGCGCGGCGGCACAACGCCCAGGCCCTGGCGCAACTGGTCGGCCAATTGATCGGCAACGCCCTGATCACGCGCGCCGACGACGGCGGGCTGGAGTCCTGGCTGGCCTTCATGGGCAGCTGTTCGGCGCTGAGCCGCTTCCACGCTCGGCAACCGATACTCAACCTGGATATCGGCGGGGGCACCACCAACGCGGCCTGGGGCCTGGATGGCAACGTCCTGGCCAGCGGCTGCCATTTCATCGGTGCCCGGCACTTGCAGTTCGAGCCGGGCAGTTATCGTCTCAGCGGCGTATCGGAGTTCGGTCAGGCACTGCTCGATCACCTGGCAATCCGCAAGCATCCCGGACAGGTCCTGGAGCGTTCCGAGCTGGAGGCGGTGGTCAATTGGTACATCGATGCCCTGGTCGCCATTGCCGAAGGTGATCGCCACTTCTTTGCCGGCCCGCTGGGCCAACTGACCGAGCAACTGCCGCTGATCCTCCCTGCACGCAATGCCCACCCGGCCCTGACTTTTTCCGGTGGTGTGGGCGAGTTGCTCTATCGCCACCTGCAAGGCGAACCCATGCCCGGCACCACCTATTACGGCGATCTGGGCATCGATCTGGCCCTGGCCATTGCCCGCCACCCGCGACTGGTGCACGCGGCCACCCGGCTGGTACCGGAAAACCGCGGCCGGGCCACGGTCTACGGCCTGACCCTGCACAACACCGAGATTTCCGGCAGCACCCTGTTTCTGCCCCAGCCCGAGGTGCTGCCGCTCAATGACCTGCCCATCGTCGCCCGGCTGCCCATGGATGCCACCGAGCAGCAACTGGACGACGCCCTGGCCCTGGCACTGAGCAGTTGCGACGGCGCTTGCCTGCAATTGCTCGACAACGGCCAGGCGCCACGACTGGAGGACATCCGACAGCTGGGCGCACGCCTGGCCCGCGCCCTGGAGCAGGCACGACCCGCCCCGGACTGGCCGCTGGTGCTGCTGTTGGAAAGCAACGTCGGCAAGGTCTTGGGCAACTACGCCACGGATTGGGGGCGCAGATCTTGCAACCTGATCGTCATCGATGAAGTACGCGAGCGTTCGGCACACTTCATCAACCTGGGAAAACCCCACCAGCACATCGTGCCCGTCGCCTTCTACGGCGTGCACTGAGCCGATGCCGGCCAAGGAGCGTCTTGCCATGTCACTCACCGCACTGCAGCACATCCGCCTTCCCGAAGCGCTTGCCGAACGGGCCTACAGCACCCGGGTGCTGGACCGCGAGATAGGCTTCGCCAGCCTCAAGGCGGTGCTCGGCGCCGCCGACATCAGCAAGGCCGGGGACCGGGTGGCAGGGCTCGCGGCGGCTGATGAAATCACCCGCGAGGCGGCGCGCAAGGTGCTCTCAGAGCTGACCCTGGATCACTACTTCCAGCATCCACTGACCGATCGCCACGGCCGCATCGACAGCGTCATGCAGGTCAACTACGACATCGACCACAGCGTCTTTGGCGAAATCGCCGACCTGACCCTGGGCGCCCTGAAAGATCGCCTGCTGCGCAGCCATGGCACTGAAATACGCCGTATCGGCACGGCCCTGACCGGGGTCATGGTGGCGGCCCTGGCCAAGCTGCTGGACGTGCATGAACTGATCCTGCTGTCGAAAAAGCTCAAGAGCGGCGCGGCGGCCAAGGCCCGGACCCTGGTGGGCCTGCCCGGTACTCTGTCGTCGCGGCTACAGCCCAACCATCCCACCGACAACCTCAGCGGCATCACGCTGCTGGTCTACACCGGCCTGAGCATGGGCTCGGGGGACGCGCTGATCGGCCTTAACCCGGCCATCGACACCGTGGACAACATCAGCGCCACCCTGCGTCACCTGGATAAATTGCGTAGGGAAACCGGAGCGCCGACGCAGATCTGCGTGCTCTCCCACATCAAGACCCAACTGGCCTGCCTCGACCAGGGCGCGCCAGTGGAAATCATGTTCCAGAGCCTGGCCGGCACCGAACGCACCCTGACCGACGAGTTCGACGTCACCGTGCCGTTGCTGGATCAGGCCTGGCAGACCATGACCGAACGCGGCCCGTTGCGCGATGTTGCAGAAAACTTCATGTACTTCGAGACCGGCCAGGGCAGCGAGCTGACCTACGGCAAGCACGAAGGCATCGACATGACCACCTGCGAAGCCCTGTGCTACGGACTGGCCCGGCGCTATCGGCCGTACATGGTGAACAACGTCACCGGTTTCATCGGCCCGGAAACCCACCTCGACAACTTCGAGATGACCTATTCCTGCCTGCAGGACCAGTTCATGGGCAAGCTGCTGGGGCTGCCCATGGGCATGGCGCCCTGCTACACCCTGCACTCCCAGGTGACCCTGGAAGGCCAGCAAATGGCCACCGAATTGCTGACCGCCGCCGGTGCCAACTTCTTCATGGACGTGTACCTGAGCACCGACCGCATGCTCGCCTACTTCGACACCAGCGCCCACGACAACCAGACCCTGCGCGAAGTCCATGACCTGGCGCCGGCCCCGGAATACCTGCGCTGGGCCCTGGGCAAGGGGATTTTCCAGGAGGACGCCCACGGCAACGTGGAACGCGGACCGAACTGGGGCAACCCGCGGATTTTCTGTGAGTCGGACATTGATTTCCAGCGCCTGCTGGAGTCCACCCCGGCCACCTACGGCTTCGACAACGCCGGCCCACGCCCGGCCAACGCAGTGTCGCGGACCGTGCGCGCCAACCTCGCGGTGGCCCGAGAGGCGATCTACGTCGACCTGCGCCCTGCCGAAATCGCCGCCATTCCCCTGCGGGAACTGCGCACTGCCGCCCCGGACAAGCTGGCCCACCTGCAGGACCCGGAGTTGGGCGCGCGGCTGACCGAGGAGGTGCTACGGCGCCTGCAACCGGAATACAACGACGTGCAGATCGTGATTTCCGACGGCCTCAGCGCCGAGGCCATCCACCACAACATTCCCGAGCTGCTGCCGGTGCTGCTGGACGGTCTGCAGAGTCGGGAGCTGCGCATCGGCCAGCCGATCCTCGCGCCCTATGGCCGGGTCAAGCTGGCGGAGTCGGTGGGTGAAGCCCTGCAACCGCAACTGATCATCGTGCTGATTGGCGAGCGTCCCGGCGGCGATGCCCTGGCCTCGCGCAGCATGTCCGCCTACCTGGGCTACCGCCTGCCGGACGACCAGGCACGCCGCGCCGCCGCCCAGTTCAGCGGCAATCCGGACATTCGCTACGAATACACGGTGATTTCGAACATCTACAGCGGTGGCCTGCCACCGCTGGAAGGCGGCAGCCTGGTGGCGGAAAAGGCCTTTGCCATCCTCCACCACCGGGCTGCCGGAAACCGTCTGGAAAACCTGCTGAAGAAGGTGGCATCCTGATGATCCGCCAGCACTCGGCAACGCCCCTACATCGTTGAAACGGAGACTGAGATGGCCCAATTTTCCCACAGCGTAGGTTCTCAGACCTATCGCTTCGACAGCCTCAAGGAAGTCATGGCCAAGGCCAGCCCGGCCCGTTCCGGAGATTTTCTAGCCGGTGTCGCCGCCCTCAACGACGGCGAACGGGTCGCTGCCCAGATGACCCTGGCGGATATCCCCCTCAAGCACTTTCTCGAAGAAGTGCTGATTCCCTATGAGTCCGACGAAGTCACCCGGCTGATTATCGACAGCCATGACAAGCAGGCCTTCGCCACCGTCAGCCACCTCACCGTTGGCGGTTTTCGCGATTGGCTGCTCAGTGACGCCGCCGACGAGCAGAGCCTGCGTGCCCTGGCGCCGGGCCTGACCCCGGAAATGGCCGCCGCGGTGTCGAAGATCATGCGCGTGCAGGACCTGATCCTGGTGGCGCAGAAGATTCGCGTGGTGACACAGTTTCGCGGCACCCTGGGCCTGCGCGGGCGCCTGTCCACCCGCCTGCAACCCAACCACCCCACCGACGAGCCAGCGGGCATTGCCGCGAGCATTCTCGACGGCCTGCTGTACGGCAACGGCGATGCGATGATCGGCATCAACCCGGCCACTGACAGCATCGCCTCGATCTGCGCCATGCTGGAAATGCTCGACGCCATCATCCAGCGCTACGAGATCCCGACCCAGGCTTGCGTGCTGACCCACGTCACCACCTCCATCGAGGCCATCAATCGCGGCGTGCCCCTGGATCTGGTGTTCCAGTCGATTGCCGGCACCGAAGCCGCCAACGCCAGCTTCGGCATCAACCTCAACGTACTCCAGGAAGGCTACGAAGCAGGCCTGAGCCTGAACCGCGGCACCCTCGGGCAGAACCTGATGTACTTCGAGACCGGCCAGGGCAGCGCCCTCTCGGCCAACGCCCACTTCGGCATCGACCAGCAAACCTGTGAAACCCGCGCCTACGCCGTGGCCCGGCACTTCAAGCCGTTCCTGGTCAACACCGTGGTCGGTTTCATCGGCCCGGAATACCTGTACAACGGCAAGCAGATCATCCGCGCCGGCCTTGAGGACCACTTCTGCGGCAAGTTGCTGGGCGTGCCCATGGGTTGCGACATCTGCTACACCAACCACGCCGAAGCCGATCAGGATGACATGGACAACCTGCTGACCCTGCTGGGCGTGGCCGGGATCAACTTCATCATGGGCATCCCCGGCTCCGACGACATCATGCTCAACTACCAGACCACGTCCTTCCACGACGCACTCTATGCTCGCCAGACCCTGGGCCTGAAACCTGCCCCTGAGTTCGAACAATGGCTAGCCAGGACCGGTATCTTCACCCAGGCCGACGGCAAGGTGCATTTCGGCAACAACCTGCCACCGGCTTTCCGCCAGGCACTGGCCCAGCTGGGATAAGGAACAGGCACATGCAAAAACATCCGACCGACTCGCAAAATCCCTGGCTGGAACTGCGCCGCCTGACCCCCGCGCGCATTGCCCTGGGCCGCACCGGCACCAGCCTGCCGACCGGTGCCCAACTGGACTTCCAATTCGCCCACGCCCAGGCCCGGGATGCCGTGCACCTGCCCTTCGACCACGCCGGCCTGAGCGCCCAACTGGCCGAGCGCGGCCGTGACAGCCTGCTGCTCCATAGCGCCGCTACCGATCGCCACAGCTACCTGCAACGCCCCGACCTGGGGCGCCGGCTCAGTGATGAATCGGCCCAGAGCCTGCGCGACTACGCCAGCGCCCATCCCGGTGGGGTCGACCTGGCGGTGGTGGTGGCCGATGGTCTGTCGGCCCTGGCGGTGCATCGCCACACCCTGCCCTTTCTGGCGCGCATGGAGGAACAGACCGCTGCCGAAGGCTGGTCGCTGTCGCCGGTGATCCTGGTGGAACAGGGTCGGGTAGCGGTGGCCGACGAGATTGGCGAACTGCTGGGGGCGAAGATGACTGTGATCCTGATCGGTGAGCGTCCCGGGCTCAGTTCTCCCGATAGCCTGGGGTTGTACTTCACCTACCAGCCGAAAGTCGGGCTCACCGATGCCTATCGCAACTGCATCTCCAATGTGCGCCTGGAAGGCCTGAGCTATGGCATGGCCGCCCATCGCCTGCTGTACTTGATGCGTGAAGCCTGCCGCCGGCAATTGTCGGGAGTAAACCTCAAAGACGAAGCGCAAGTGCAGACTCTGGACAGCGACTCAACGGCAGACATGAAGGGCAACTTCCTTCTGGGGCCGCCCCAAGCGTGATTTTGCAAGACGATTGCGCTTTTTTTCCGCTTTGGGCAGCATCGGAACACGGCTGCCCGAGTCATCCAACCTGTGCCGTCACATCCACTTGAAGTTGAGAGCCACCATGCGGATTACTCAAGCAACCCTCGAGCACCTGGATCTGTTGACCCCGTTATTCGTCAAATACCGCGAGTTCTATGGCGCCCTGCCCTATCCGGATTCGTCCCGGGCCTTTCTGGAAAAGCGCCTGCGCCGCAAGGAATCGGTGATCTACCTGGCCCTGGCCGATGATGACAGCAACAAATTGCTGGGTTTTTGCCAGCTGTACCCAAGCTTCTCCTCCCTGTCGCTCAAGCGCGTATGGATTCTCAACGACATCTACGTCGCTGAAGATGCCCGGCGCCAGTTGGTGGCCGACAACCTGATGCGCACCGCAAAGAAGATGGCCAAGGAAACCAACGCCGTCCGCTTGCGTGTGTCCACCAGCAGCAACAACGCCGTGGCGCAGAAAACCTACGAGTCCATGGGCTTTCGCGAAGACAGCGAGTTCAAGAACTACGTCCTGCCTCTCAGCGATAGCTGATCTCACCAACAGCGGCCTGCGGGCCGCTTTAGTCCCTCAGGCCGTGGTGATCCCAGGGGGCCTGCCGCGCTTTGCACGCCGAAACGCCCCGCTACAATCTGAACACGCATTTCACCTCTCTGCCTTTATAATGGCCGCCCTTTTCGGCGCGTAAGAAAAGCTACACGTCCTTGTAGTCCCTTTCTCCGAGTCATCGCACAGGCCTGCCGAGCCAGGCTGTCACCACAGGTGCCCCCATGGATTTCAACCCGATCGACCTAATCCTTCATCTCGACGTTTACCTCGACATGCTGGTGAAAAACTACGGGACCTGGATCTACGCCATCCTGTTTCTGGTGATTTTCTGTGAAACCGGCCTGGTGGTGACACCGTTCCTGCCCGGGGACTCCTTGCTGTTCATCGCCGGCGCAGTCGCTGCGGGCGGCGGCATGGACCCGGTGCTGCTGGGGGGCCTGCTGATGCTGGCGGCGATCCTCGGTGACAGCACCAATTACGTGATCGGGCGAACCGCGGGCGAACGGTTGTTCAGCAATCCCAATTCGAAGATCTTCCGTCGCGACTATCTGCAGAAAACCCATGATTTTTATGAAAAACACGGTGGCAAGACCGTAACCCTGGCGCGCTTCCTGCCGATCATCCGCACCTTCGCACCGTTCGTCGCTGGCGTGGCCCGCATGCCCTACCCACGATTCTTCGCTTTCAGCGTGATCGGTACCATCCTCTGGGTCGGCGGCCTGGTGACCCTGGGCTACTTCTTCGGCAACGTACCGTTCATCAAGAAAAACCTGTCGTTGCTGGTGGTGGCCATCATCCTGCTGTCCCTGGTGCCGATGATCATTGGCGTGCTGCGCAGCCGCTTCGGCCGCAGTGCTGAAAAAGCCGAAACCCGCTAAACAGCATGTGGTCCCTCAGTGCCTGGCGCCGCAAGCGCCGACTGGCCAAGCACCCGGTCAGTGATGAAACCTGGCAGCGGGTGCGCCAGCACCTGCCCTTCCTCGACGGCCTCAGCGTTGCCGAGGACCAGTGGCTCAGGGAGGCCAGCGTGCTGTTTCTCGATGACAAGCACCTCACCGCCCTGCCCGGCGTGGAGCTGCATCAGGAACAACGCCTGCTGCTGGCAGCCCAGGCGCAACTGCCATTGCTGCACCTGGGCGACCTGAACTGGTACCAGGGCTTCCATGAAATCATTCTTTATCCCGACGACTTCCTCAGCCCCCAGCGCCACCGCGATGCCAGCGGTATCGAGCATGAATGGGACGGCGAGCACAGCGGCGAAGCCTGGCAACAGGGGCCGATCATCCTTGCCTGGCCCGGGGTGCAAGCCAGCGGCGGCTGGGAAGCCTACAACCTGGTGATCCACGAACTGGCCCACAAGCTGGACATGCTCAACGGCGACGCCAATGGCCTGCCGCCGCTGCACAGCGACATGCGAGTCAGCGACTGGGCGCAGGTGATGCAAAGTGCCTACGACGATCTCAACCGCCAGCTCGACCATGATCCGGACGCCGAAACCGCCATCGATCCCTACGCGGCGGAAAACCCGGCGGAGTTCTTCGCCGTCACCAGCGAATACTTCTTCAGTGCCCCGGACTTGCTCGTGGCGGCCTATCCGAAAGTCTATGAACAGTTGCAGCTGTTTTATCGGCAGAATCCATTGGCCCGACTGCAGCAACTTCAAGCTGAAGATCCGGTCTATCAAACGCATCACTAATGTCCTGTCGCGCCGATACGTTGTTCATCTGAAGGCCAGTTGAAAGACCACTGCACCGCCTGCCGACCGATGGCAAAACCGCCGGTCGCAAGGCTCGCCCGAACATGTCTGCGAGACAGTACAACCAAGGTTCTACGACCCTTGGCACGTAGCAACGGTTGCGGAGTGTGTCTATAATCGCCGCCACTTTTTGGTCAATCCGGCCAAGTCATTTGGTCAACTAACGGGGGCAACGCCCAATGAGCTACAGCAAGATTCCGGCGGGCAAAGACCTGCCGAACGACATCTACGTCGCTATCGAAATCCCGGCCAACCACGCGCCGATCAAGTACGAAATCGACAAAGACAGCGACTGCCTGTTCGTTGACCGTTTCATGGCCACCCCCATGTTCTACCCGGCCAACTACGGCTTTATCCCCAACACCCTGGCTGACGACGGCGACCCCCTCGACGTGCTGGTCGTGACCCCGTACCCAGTAGCGCCAGGCTCGGTGATCCGTGCTCGCCCAGTGGGCATCCTGAACATGACCGACGACGGCGGCGGCGACGCCAAAGTGATCGCGGTTCCTCACGACAAGCTGTCCCAGCTGTATGTCGACGTGAAGGAATACACCGACCTGCCAGCCCTGCTGCTGGAACAGATCAAGCACTTCTTCGAGAACTACAAAGACCTCGAAAAAGGCAAGTGGGTGAAGATCGACGGTTGGGGCAATGCCGATGCAGCCCGCGCCGAGATCCTGAAGTCGGTTGCCGCCTATAAAGGCTGAGAAGCAGCGTTAAGCTTCGAGCGACAAGCTTCAAGAGAAAGCCCCGAGTGATCGGGGCTTTTTCGTACCTGTTCCCCCATCACAATCGTCCTGCCAGCCAACAAGGCCGCACCAAACACGCACCCGGCAACAAATTCCCACGCACTATTTTCGTCCCCAGGGCCTCTGGATAGCGCTTCGCACTGGGAATTGCCGGCGAATATGCGTATGCTGCGCCCCACATTTGCGCATCGACCCTCCCTGCGGTCAGATCGCCCGACGAAGCGGATGACTTTCCTGCCCAGTCCCACAGCCAGCCGCAAGAGCTGGGTGTACGTTTTGAAGGCTGGTGCGGTTTACCAAAAATGAACCAAGCCAGTCCCCGAGAAGCCGGCCACAAGCCGGCTTTTTAATTACACCGAAATAATCCTACCCAATTCTAAAATCTCCCTGATAGCCTATGCACAAAAAGGTCAGGAACCAACAAGGTACGGGGCAAAAACACCGAGCACTGCCTAGCCCCCCTGCTACAGGTCATATCTGCAGTTTTTCTAAGAAAGGATTATTTATGAATGTCACCGTTTTCGGCACGGGCTATGTTGGGCTTGTCCAAGGAGCTGTGTTGGCTGAAGTGGGACATCATGTGGTGTGCGTTGATGTTGATCAAAATAGAATCGAAAACCTGAAAAAAGGAAAGATTCCGATCTATGAACCGGGTCTAGAGGCCCTAGTAACAAATAACTACGCGGCTGGTCGCCTACAATTCACGACTGATGCAGCCGAAGGTGTGATGCATGGTGATATCCAGTTCATCGCGGTAGGTACACCTCCCGACGAGGATGGCTCAGCCGACCTCAAATACGTCCTGACGGTAGCTGAAACCATCGCGACAAACATGCAAAACTCGAAAATCATCATCAACAAGTCGACCGTACCTGTAGGTACAGCTGACAAAGTGGGGGCGTGTGTTGCCACAGCCCTCTCCAAACGCAACAGAGCTGATCTTGGTTTCGATGTTGTTTCAAACCCAGAGTTTCTGAAAGAAGGTTCTGCGGTAGCAGACTGCATGCGTCCTGATCGTATTGTGATTGGAACGGCGAGCAAACGCGCTGAAGATGCCATGCGCGAACTCTATGCGCCCTTCAACCGCAACCATGAAAAAATCATTATCATGGACGTTCGCAGCGCGGAGCTGACGAAATACGCAGCCAACTGCATGCTTGCGACAAAAATCAGCTTCATGAACGAAATGGCCAACTTGGCGGAAAGACTGGGCGCTGATATTGAAATGGTTCGCCAAGGCATCGGTTCCGACCCGCGCATCGGCTATCAGTTTATATATCCAGGTGCAGGTTATGGCGGCTCCTGCTTCCCCAAAGATGTCCAAGCCCTGGTTCGAACCGCTGAATCCATAGATTTCGACGCAAGGGTTCTCAAAGCTGTCGAGCATCGTAATAACGAACAAAAGCGCGTCTTATACCAAAAAATACTCAACCATTTTAAGGGTGAGCTAAAAGGTAAGGTCTTTGCGCTTTGGGGTCTGAGCTTCAAGCCCAATACCGACGACATGCGCGAAGCTCCCAGCAGAGTATTGATGGAAGCGCTATGGGCAGCCGGAGCTATTGTTCAAGCGTTCGACCCAGAAGCAATGAGTGAGGCGCAGCGGATTTATCAAGACAGGGCCGACCTTCGCCTATGCCTAAGCAAAGAGGCGGCACTGGAGGGAGCGGATGCCTTGGTAATCATTACTGAGTGGCAGGCGTTTAAAGCTCCCGATTTCGGGCTGATTTCAGCGAAACTTAGTCAGCCGGTTATTTTTGATGGTCGGAACTTATACGAACCGACAAGAATAGGGGGCTTGGGCTTTGAATATTATGCAATTGGTCGTTAGTACAGACTATAAATTCCGTGAATAAGTTAACTTTATTATTGCATAAGCTCACACCTAAATCTGTTCTAAAAAAACTACAGCTTAGGGCCGACTTACAAGTTATAGCTTACAATAGCGGCTGGCTTCTACTTGACAAAGGCCTTCGCCTCCTACTTGGATTGTTTGTTAGTGCATGGGTTGCGCGCTACTTAGGACCAACTGAACTTGGAGAGCTTTCTTATACCATTACTTTGATTGCATTCTTTCAAGCCATAGCAAGCTTAGGTGCGGAATCCATCGTAGTTAGGGATATATCTCATAAAAGCTCCGATGCAGGCGAGATACTTGGCACAATTTTTGTTCTGAGACTGGTAGTTGGGCTTCTATGTTGGCTAACTATAATTGCGTTCTTAATTGTAACGAACGGACTCCACGAGCGTATAGTCCTACTAGCAACTCTAGCAGGCTCGGTTTTAGTCTTTCAAGCTGCCGACACAATAGATCTATGGTTTCAAAGTCAAAATCAAAATCGAAAAACCGTAGTTGCAAAAATGATTGCCTACTTACTATCAAGTAGCACGAAGATTGCACTAATATTATACGAAGCACCCTTGGAAGCTTTTGCAGCAGCTATCGCGCTAGATATGGCGTTTACCGCTATTGGCCTTTATATAATTTACAAAAAATCTGCAAAAAAGAATAGATGGCTGGCAACAAAAAAGTGTGCTCGTAGAATCCTTCGAGAATCATGGCCTTTTATCATTAGCGGGCTATCCATCATGACCTACATGAGAATAGACCAGTTAATGATTAAAAACTCCCTCGGAGCCGAGGCTCTTGGACTTTACTCCGCCATGCTCCCACTATCTACTTTGTGGCATGTCATACCAACGACGCTGAGTATCGTTCTACTTCCATTTATATCGAAGAAAAAAATAGAAAGCGCTGAAGCATACAACAATACACTTCTAAGTATATTCAGATATTTTTTGGCCTGCAGTGTAACAATTGCAATAGCAGTATCAGCACTATCACCCTTCATAATTACTGCACTCTACGGCCCGACATATAAAGACGCCGCTGCGATACTTAGCATTCATATATTTACAATCATACCCGTTTTTCTCGGAGTCGCACGCAGCCTATGGATTGTAAATGAAAGAAGATCAATGCTGTCGCTTTACTCTACACTTATTGGTGGCGCCATTTCTGTAACCTCTAACTGGATTCTGATACCGATACTGGGTATGACAGGAGCCGCGATTGCAGCAGTAGCTTCTTATTCCATCTCAGCAGTTCTCCTAACCGCCATATTTGATCCTAAAATATTCCTTATGCAACTAGGGATTCGACATTCGGAAAAATCATGAAAAAAAAACTAAAGAGCATCATAAAAGGCATCTTTAATCGCCACTACTACTCAAATAACTCATACGCACAAGAGGGGGAAGATTTAATTATCGACAGACTTTTAGAGAAAAAAAATAAAGGATTTTATCTTGAAGTAGGTTGCCATCACCCATTCCGCTTTTCAAATACATACTTCTTCTACAAGAAAGGCTGGAGTGGACTCTGCATTGACCCATTGCCTGGAGTAGGTGAAGAATTCAGTCGTTGGAGAAAACGAGATACCATTATCGAGAAAGGTGTCTCAAGCACAGAAGGCCACTTAATGTATTATATGTTTAATGACCCTGCGCTGAACACTTTCGACGAAGCTCTCGCTAAGAAAAGAGACGGCTTCCACGGATACAGACTTATTGAAAAAAGGAAAATTCAAGTTAGCCCACTTTCCTCCATTATCGAAGATAGCGGCTACAATGGAAAAATTGACTTTTTATCAGTAGATGTTGAAGGTCTTGATCTTGAAGTTCTGCAATCCAACAACTGGGAAAAATATCGCCCCAAAATTGTAGTTGCCGAGTCTCTTTCCCAAGAAGTAGTATTTTTCAAAGACCGCATATATCAATACCTCCAGGATCTGGACTATAAATTTTATGCAAAAACAGGTAACAGCTTAATCTTTATCGACGCTCGAGGTTAATGTGTACGCACCTGTTATTTTGTTCGTATATAACCGCATCCATCATCTCCAAGTCACGATAGATTCATTAAAGCTTAACAAGCTAGCTCCCAAAACAGACTTGATAATTTACTCGGACGCAGCAAAAAACAAACAAAGTGCAGAGGACGTATTAAAGGTTCGACTTTACCTCACAAAAATAGATGGTTTTCAGTCAGTCACCATCATTCATCGAAAGTCAAATTTCGGCCTCGCCAACTCCATTATTGACGGTGTTAGCGAGACACTAAAAACATACAAACGAGCTATCATTTTAGAAGATGATTTAGTTACAAGCCCATACTTTCTTAACTACATGAATGACGCTCTTGAAATGTACCAAGAGCACTCTGAGGTCGCGAGTATTCATGGCTACATTTATCCGATAAACAATAAAAACCTGCCTAATTATTTTTTCATAAAGGGAGCAGACTGCTGGGGCTGGGCAACCTGGGACCGTGCCTGGCAACACTTTGAAGCCGATGGAAACTTGTTACTAGAACAAATTAATAACGCCCCTGACAAAGCGGATTTTGACTTCTCAGGAGGCTACAAATATACAAAAATGCTTCAAGATCAAGTGGAGGGTAAAAATAACTCCTGGGCTATACGCTGGTATGCATCTGCATTCCTAAGAGGAATGGTTACACTTTATCCATCACAATCATTCGTCCATAATATTGGCAATGATGGCTCAGGCACTCATTCTGAAACAACTAATCATTTTGATGCCGACATTTTGAAACATTACCCCCCGTTGTCATTGAATAGTACAAAAGAGAATACAGTCGCCCGGACTCGAATAACGGAATACTTCTACTCCACCAGACCGAGTTTTTTTCGCCGAGCCATTCGTGCAATTATGCGGAGAATACGATGAAGAAAATTATAAAGCAGTTTCTACCGCCAATAATTCTTAGCGCATACAGAGCGATTAAAAGCTCACGTTTCGGTTTTATGGGAGACTACCCATCCTGGCAAGAAGCTGAAGACGAATGCAAGGACGGCTACGCCGCAGGCCCCATCTTTGAGAGTGTTAAACAGGCCGCACTTAAAGTGAAGAGTGGAGAGTATTTTTGTGAACGTGACTCTGTACTTTTCGAGTCCCCCCAATACTCTTGGGAGTCGCTGGCCTGTCTAATGCATGTTGCCGCTCGCTCCTCCGGCGAACTGAATGTGCTGGACTTCGGGGGCAGCCTGGGCAGTAGCTATTTCAACAATCGACTGTTTATCTCTGGACTGAAGACACATTGGTCAATTGTTGAGCAGGAACATTTTACAAGCTTCGGTTCAGAACACCTTGAAGACCAGAGTCTTTGCTTTCATAAAACCATTGAAGAAAGTATCAGCGCGCATCAACCAAATGTAATTTTACTCTCGAGTGTCCTGCACTATCTACCTGAGCCGTACGAGTGGCTTGAACGGTTACTCTCGGTTGCCCCCCCCTTCGTTTTGATTGATCGAACCCCCATGGGAAAAAATGGTCGAGACATAATCAAAGTACAGCGGGTACATCCATCTATATACTCAGCGAGCTACCCCTGTCGCATACTCGACCTTGACAAGATAATCAGCTATTTGAAAAGCCACAATTATAAAATCCTAGAATGTTTCCCTACACATATTGACGGTGACATCAAAGGCGGTGAGTACATGGGGATCTTTGCTGAAAAAATCGCTTAACTTTCAGCCATCAACTTGCACCCAAACGTAAACACCCAAGAAAAACCAAAGCCTCAGGGATAGCAACATGTATAATTTTTGCACATTATTTGACTCTCGATACATGTCTCGAGGACTTGCCATGTATGAATCCTTGAGCGTCAACTGCCAGACTTTTCATTTATTCATATTCGCATTTGACAAACTATCCTACGAATACCTTTCAAACGAAAATCTTCCTAACGTAACGATAGTATCCCTAGAGGAGTTTGAAACCGAGGCGCTGCTCTCAGTCAAGAAAGAGCGTAGCCCAGGTGAATACTGTTGGACATGCACTCCCTTTACTATCCTGCATGCACTAGAGCATTATAATTTAGAAAACTGCACCTATCTGGATGCAGATCTATATTTCTTTTCAAATCCAGTCGTTCTCATTGATGAGATGCAGAACAACTCCGTCCTAATCACGGAACACCGCTACACAGAGATATACAATCAAGAGACTACCAGTGGAAAATACTGCGTTCAATTCATGACCTTCAAATCCACAAAAGCAGGGATGAAAGCCCTTCGCTGGTGGGCAGAAGCATGCCTAGAGTGGTGTTTCGATAGGTTCGAAGATGGGCGCTTCGGCGATCAGAAGTATCTGGACGACTGGACGGAACGCTTCGAGGAGGTTCATGTGCTCTACCATTTAGGTGGTGGTGTGGCCCCTTGGAATGTACAACAATATGCCTTTACTCTTACTGATCAACAGGTAACAGGCACTGAGTTGACTACGCAGCAAGCATTCGACTTGGTCTTTTTCCACTTTCATGGATTTAAAATCCTACCAGATCAGAAGGTTGATCTTGGGGGGTATAGACTCTCCGAAAAAACCAAAAAAATGGTATACCAGCCATACGTAAAGCATCTCATGCAAATTGAGCAGTCAATTCAAACCAAGACGTCAGCCACTGGCAGCCTATCCATCACCAGGCCCGCTCCCAATGACTGGAGGAGCCTCGCACGAAAGTTGCGACAAAAAATAACCGGGTGTTATAATATTCATTTAATCAACTGGTTTTATAGATAATGGCCAAACTGATAGTTATCCCAACATTTACTGATGCACGAGGATCTCTATCAGTAATAGAAAAACAGATACCATTCTCAGTAAAGCGAATTTATTACATTTACAATGTTGTAGGTCAGCGTGGCGGACACCGTCATAAAACTACTAAACAAGCGCTGATCTGCCTGGGTGGTAGTTGTAAAATTTTTGTAGATGATGGAACTGATAAAAGGACCTACACTTTAGATAGTCCTGACCAATGTTTGCTTTTGGATGCAAAAGACTGGCATACAATGCAAGATTTCACCACATCAGCGACTTTACTGGTCCTAGCTTCTGAGCTTTATGATTCATCTGACTATATTGATGAGAAATATCCATGATCGAATATGAAAATCTAGGTCGTCTGAACGCTCCTTTCTTCACGGAGTATGAAAGCGCCTTCAAACAAGTGCTCGAAAGTGGATGGTACGTACTAGGAAAGAATGTCGCTCAATTCGAGTCAGCTTTTGCTGAATATTTGAGTGCGGATTACTGTACTGGTGTCGCCAACGGCCTTGATGCATTAGTTCTTGCACTGCAAGCACTAGACCTCCAAGCCGGAGATGAAGTCATCGTTCCAGCAAATACCTATATTGCAACCATTATCGCGATTGTGCGCCTTGGATTGAAGCCTATATTGGTTGAACCCTGCCTTTACTCTTACAATATAGATCCTGGTAAAATCGAAGCCCATATTACACAACGAACTCGAGCCATTTTGGTTGTACACTTATATGGCAAATCCTGCGATATGGATCCAATTCTAGATATCTGCAAAAAGCATGAACTACGCCTTATTGAAGATTGCGCTCAGTCTCACGGCTCGACCTATAAGGGCAAGATAACAGGCACCTTTGGAGACTTCGGTTGTTTCAGCTTCTACCCTACTAAAAACCTGGGAGCGCTGGGTGATGCTGGAGCTGTTATAAGTGCCAATGAGGCTCTAGATAGCGTCATAAAAAAACTAAGAAACTATGGATCTGTAAAAAAATACCATAATGAATTAGTGGGCTACAACTCCAGACTTGATGAATTACAAGCTGCGTTCCTGAATATAAAACTCAAGTCACTAGAGAAAATAAACAAACATAAACAGGCTCTGGCTGAAATATACTTCACCCATCTTGACAAGGCATTCATCAAGCCTCTTCGCAATGAAGACTTTGGAGATGTATTCCATATCTTCAATATAAGACACCCCCATCGCGACAAGCTGAAAAACTATCTCTTAGAGCATGGCGTAGGGACCGAAATTCACTATCCGATCCCCCCTATCGACCAGGTTGCCATGAAGGGAATTATTAGCGGTAGCTTCCCCATATCCGAGCAAATACACAAAACCACATTAAGCTTGCCCATCTCTTTCTTCCATACTAAGGAAGATATTCTTTTCGTATGTAAAACTGCGAATAGTTTTATTGCCGAGCACGGGTAAGCTCAAAAAACAACAGAGCACTTATGCGCCAAACACAGACCAGCTCTTGTTTGGCCAGCTCACCGTTTAAACACTTTCCTGTTCAACACCCAAAAACACACTCATACAAAACCCAATAAGATTTAAAGTGGCACACCAAAACACCATCATTTTTTTGAACAATTACTTTTCAATCAACACCATCCCCCAAAAAAACACCTGAACCACCAAACTTTAAAACCCACTGACAACCCCGACACCATTTACATAACATCAACTCATCCCCTACAACTTACGTTCAGAACGAAACAAAAAACGACCAATAAGAGCTCCAACTGTAAGTTTCCAGCACCATTTACAATTGCACCAATACTCGCAACTCAGCCCTGATAGGATGCTTGGCCATATTCCTGAGTACGGAACTTCACATCCCCACACTGCTCGTGGTGTCAGTCTTCATTTTCTTCTTAATGGGACTGCTAACCTTCCATGCCTGGCTGCGGGAAACCCGTGAGCGTGCATTGGCCTACCTAGGCGGCACGATGTTGCTGGCGGCTGCCGGAATGTTGCTTGTCAGCTTGCGCGACCTTGAGGCCGATCTGGTGCCCAAGGTCCTAGGCAACGTGACCCTTTTACTCAGCGCAGCCTTAAACTGGACGGCCATGCGGGTATTCGCCGGACGTCCGCCCCATGCACCGGGCATGCTCGCCGGGGCCGGCATCTGGCTGGCCCTGTGCATGGTTCCAGCGTTCTACCAGTCGATGACGGTTCGGGTCTCGGTGTATTCGCTGCTGGTGGCCGGCTATGGCCTGCTGATCATGCTGGAGTTCTGGCGCAGCCGTCGGCAGTTGGAAGTTGCCTATATGCCTGCCCTGGCCCTGACTCTGCTGCACACCGTGTTCTACAGCGTGCGCGCGGTGATTGACCAGGGCCTGGCCATGGATCAGGTGCTCAAAGGCTACGGCGCCGGAGTGCCGCTGTTCTCGCTCATGTTGTTCGAATCGATGCTGTATGTGATCGGCATCGCCTACGTGACGCTGTGCATGGTCAAGGAACGGGTCGAACTGCGCCTCAAGGCCGCAGCCTTCTGTGACGCCCTGACCGGCATCGGCAACCGCCGGGCGTTCATGGTCCATGGCGAGCGGATGCTGCTCGAATGCCAGCGTCGAGGCGCGCCGATAGCCTTGCTGTTGTGCGACCTGGACCATTTCAAGCGTTTGAACGACGCCTTTGGCCATCAGACCGGTGACCAGGCGCTGATCGCCTTCAGCCGGGTACTCTCAGACACCCTGCGCGGCAAAGACGTGTTTGCCCGCATCGGCGGTGAAGAGTTCGCTTGCCTGCTGGAGTCGACCGACGAGCAGTCCGCCGTGCGGGTCGCCGAACGGATTCGCCAGGCATTTGCCCGGTTGCCTCTTTTGAAGCCAGGGCTGCTCAGTGTCAGCATTGGCGTAGTAACCAGTGAAACCCAAGGCTACGATCTGCCGCGCCTGCTTTCCCTGGCCGATGAAGCCCTGTATGGGGCCAAGGACCGGGGGCGCAACCGGGTGCAAACGGCGGCGCGCAACGTCCTTGAGCTACAGCCGGGTTGAATGGTCAGGGCAACCTTTGCCGAAGTGGACTCAACGCGGTTTTAGCGGCCTTAACGATAACTGTGATACGCCCCCCAAAGCCCGAAGAAAAGGCACTTAGCCAGTATTTCCGCCCCCGTTGCGCAAGCATAGAATCGCCGCTCTTCAGGACTCTCGGATAACAAGGAATGTGGAATAAACAAGCCGCTATCAGTCACTTGAACGCGCACGCTCACGCCGGCAGTACCGGGCGCTGCGCGGCCTATACCCGCAAAGCGATCGAAGCCGGTGGCGGTGGGGTGATTTTGCACAGGAAGCACTCGGCCAAGGATTTCGGCTCATCATTGACCTCCGCCGGTTTTATCGAGCAACCGGCCGGCCAGGCGCCCGCAGCAGGCGACGTGGTCATCATCCAGCCCATTCCCGGGCACCCCCACGGCCACATGGCGATGTTCAACGGCACCATCTGGGTGTCAGACTTCAAGCAACTGCACGGTTTTTACCCGGGGCATTCCTATCGGGTGCAGAAGCCTGCCTACAAAATCTATCGCCATCCGTAAGGGGTTCGCCATGAGAATGCTGTTCTGCTCGCTGCTGGCAGCGGTCGCCATGCATCAGTCGGTCGCCCTGGCCGACTGCGCCAGCTCGCCAAAACCCGCCACCCAGGCGTTCTACAGCTGGTACCTGCAAACCTTCAGCGAAGACAAGGACCCGATCACCGACAGCGTCCCCGAGATGAAGAAATACGTCACGGACTCGCTGATCGCCAAGATCAAGAAACAGATGGCCAGCCCCGACGGCCTGGAAGAGGACTACTTCCTCAAAGCCCAGGACTACATGGATGAGTGGCTGACCCAGATCAAGGTCAGCGAACCGCAGGTCCAAGGCTCCAGCGCCAAGGAACAGGTGACGCTGGGCAGCACCCCGGACACCACCCAGATCGTCGATGTGCGGATGATCAAGGACAAGGGCTGCTGGAAGATCGACGAGGTACTTTCCACCGCCGATCAGAGCGACTGATCTGGCATTTCGGCGTTGAATCCAGCCAGTGCACGGGTCGTCCGCCAGGGCGATCCACCATGCTAAGCTGCGCGCCGTTTCGGGCAACGGCCCGGGACTTCCTTCACTGAAAAAGGACGCTCAGTCATGTCGTTGCCGGCCGCAGTACGCCTGCCCCTGTCATTCCTCTCGTTGTTCGGGGCTCTGAGCCTCAGCGGTTCCTGGGCCCATGCCGATGCGCAACAGGACGTCGCCAAGGGCCGTTGGCAAGGCCTGGCCGGTATGGCCAACCTGTACCTGGACGAGGCCACGCCGGCGGATTTCATTGAGGCCGGGGACAACGAAAAGAGCCAGCATGACAACTACGCTGGCGCCCTCGCCTACTACCTGACCGCCGCCCGCCTCGACCCGAAGAATGCCTACGCCTCTTACCAGGCGGCTGGGAGCCTGGCCGCCATGGACAAGAACAAGCGCGCCGCCGAATTCCTCGATCAGGCCCGCGAGCGAGGCTTCTGGCAGTTGGTGATTCTCAAGGAAGACGACGAACTGCAATCCCTGCAGCAGACCCCGGCCTACCAGAAGCTGCTGCGAGCCGCGGAACAGAACTACCCGGCCAAGGCCAAGGATGCCGGCCTTGCGGCCTTCAGTATTCCCCAGGGCAAGGCCCCGGCCGCAGGCTGGCCGGTGGTGGTCTGGCTATCGGGATTCGGCACCGAGGGCAGCGACGGCGTCGATATGCGCACCGACCTTGTGGGCGAGCAGGCCGTGCTGGTGGGCATCAACGGCACCCTCAAGCGCGATGAGCACCAGTTCATGTGGCAGCAGCACTCTGTAGCGCCCACTCAGGAAGCGGTCAGCGCGGCGTTGAAGAAACTGGAAAAACAGACTCGCATCGACCGCTCGCGCATTGCCCTGATGGGCTTCTCCCAAGGCGCCGAGCACGCCTCGCACCTGATCGCCGAATACCCGCAGCAGTACAGCGGCGCGGTGCTGCTGTCCCCCGGCGGCTACCGGATTCCGTTCGGCGAAACCCGGGCCCGGGACAAGCGCATCGTCATTGTCCATGGCGCCCAAGAGCACGAGAGCAACCAGAAGCTCACCGCCACCACGCAACAGGCCCTGGAACCCGGCAACCAGGTCCAGAGCCATGAACATGCCGAAGGCCACACCTTCCAGGACGATTGGCGCCAGGCGTACCCGGGCTACCTGAAGTTCGCCCTGAACCTCTGATGCCAGGTTTCGGAGCCGCGGCTTGAACCCCGCGGCCACGGCGCGGCTTCAGGTCAAGGCTTGGCCGGAACAATAGGCCCCGGGGCCTTTACCTGGGTCATCAGGTCATCGTCCCAGGTGCCTTCGACCTTGACCTGAGCCAGGGCCCCCAGCTCCATGGCCTCGATCAGGTTGTGGTTGAGGTACACGTAGGTGCCGGGCTGCTTGAAGGTGTAGAGCGCGGCCAGCGCCGAACCGCCGGGGATGAACCAGGTTTCCAGATTGCGCAAAGGGGCATTGGCGAACTTGCCGGTGGTCCAGACCCAGTCGCCATGGCCGCCAATCAGGTGCGGGCGGCTGTCGCGGTTGGCCTGGGAGTGGATGAACAGCACGCTTTCCCCGACCTTGGCGGTCAGCGCATTGGCCCCGGTCAGAGCCCCAACCCGGCCGTTGAACACCACATGGCTCGGGGTCAGCTTGCGCATCACTTCACGGGTGTCCTGGTAGCTGGAGGCCAGGTCCGGGTAGTCCTTGTAATGCCCGTCCTTGTCCTTGGGGATATACAGATCGAACTCACCGATGGTGTAGGCCCGGTCATAGTGCAAGGGCTTGCCGGCAGGGTCTTTCAAGCCATCGCGAGGCAGCACCATCAAGGTTCCGCTCATGCCCGAGACCACGTGCCAGGGCACCATGCCCGACGGCGCGCAGTGATAGACAAAGGTGCCGCTACGATCGGCCTTGAACCGCAGCACCACCTCCTGGCCCGGCACGACCTGGGTCAGCGCGGCCCCGCCCAGGGCGCCGGTGGCGGCGTGAAAATCGATGTTGTGGGGCATGCTGTTGCTGGCCGGGTTGCTCAAGGTCAGCTCGACGTAGTCGCCCTCATGCACCACCAGCGTCGGGCCGGGCATGGAGCCGTTGAAGGTCATGGCCTGCAAGGTGGTGCCCTGGTCATCCACCTGCATCTTTTTCTCTTCCACAGTCATGCGAAACTGCACGACCTTCGGCGGCCCGCTGACCACTTGTTCATGGGCGTGCACCTGGGGCGGTGCCACCAGGTCAACCTTGACCCTCTGCAAGCCGTCGGCACCGGCAGCCAACACCAGGCCGGAGGCACAACTGCCGACCACCACACAACACTTCAACCACGATTGAAACCTACCCATGTTGCGCATTTCCCTGCCAATGAATGGTGATTCATTGCAAGGCAAGCGCCGGGCAACCGTATTGTCTCAGGGCAATGAACCAATGCTCGGGCAGGCGGATAGATTGAGCCCGATCATGGATAGCTGAAACTGCGTACCAGGGTCAGCTCCCCAGGCGCCCGCATCGGCACGATGAAGGATTCGCTCTTCTCATCCGGCGTGCCCTCCTCGGTAATCACCGTGACCTGGGCCGTGGTCAGGGGCTGCACGGCGTTTTCCTGGCCGCCGTCTTCATCGTCACTGCGATAGCCGCCACCGTAGTAGTTCACATACACCAGGTACTGGCCCTTGAGCGGCGCCGGCATGGAGAAGATTTCCGGGCCGTAGCCGGTGGTCACGTCCACATCCAGGGCCGCGCCGTTGGGGGCCACGCGCTCGCCGTACCAGATGTGCGCGCCGTCTGGGGTCACCAGGTGCAGGTCGAGGTCGGTGTTGTCGCTGTCCCAGGACAGCAGCACCCGCAACTTGGGCGGAGTCACGCCACCGCCGGTATTGAGGAACTGCACGCGCTTGCGCTGCTGGCCGTCCGGGCTGCGCACTTCAACGCTGTTGCTGCCATTGGGGAAGGAATATGGCCGGTCGAAACCACCTTGTTCATTGAACTTGAGCGGCATGCTGACGCCATTGACGATCAGTTGGCCCGGCTCCTTGCTCGCTTTGGGCGCGCCTTTGATCTGCCCGCTGATACGCGCGCTATCGGCCTGGCCCAGGGGCGTGTTCACCGAAGAGGCCGGGTAGTTGACCTCCTGAATGTATTGCTCGCCATCGACGGCGCGGGTCCGCCAGCCGCCTTTGGGGGTGTCGAGCTGGATGCCGCTGTCGGCCAGGGCCATGGGCAGGCTGAACATTCCGCAAAGGAACAGGAGGACCGGGGGAGCAGGAAGTTTCATGGCCTATTCCAATAAAAGATGACGGGCGAGCCCTTCGATGTAGGTTTCATCCTGGCCGTTGGGATGAGCTTCAAAGGCCAGGTGCAGGTATTCGTGAGTCAGGTCGAGGCGGTCTTGCAGCGAGAGCACGCCACGCACGTAGATGCGTTGCCGTTCGCGGTCGACGTAGGGCCGACCGAAGCTCAGGCGGCACACGGCGAACTGGCTGATTTCGTTGTAGCCGATCTCTCGCTCCAGCGGCTGGCGCCAGCGCCGACGCTGGTTCAACAGCCACTCCTGAGCTGCGGGCAAGGGTTCGCAAGACGCCACCGGGTTGTCCCAGCGGCTGAGGCTGGCCCGAGGGTAGGCATGCAGCAGGATGGCGTCGTAACGCTGGCCAGCGCGCGCCTGTTCAACGGCCTGCTGCCAGGACAGTTTGTCCGGCGCACTCAGGTCCGAGTGGTAGGTGACTTGCGTGCCGGCCAACACCAGATCACTGGTCCAGGCGGCAACGGCGCGGGCCTGGGCGGTCGCCGGGCGCGGCGCGACCCGCTGGCGATTGCTGCTGTCGTCGATGCTCAGGCATTCGCCGCTGCGTCCGGCGTTCTGCAGCAGGTAGGTGCGGATCGCCACGGCCAGGGCCTTGGCGGCCTCCGCCGGTTCACTGCTGGCCTCGCGTTGCAGCACACGGGCCACATATTCTTCACGGTCCAGGCGCGCCACCAGTCGCTGGGCCGCAGGGTCTTGCTGCAGGAACAACTCGCCGGCGCTGTGGATATCCAGCCGGTTGCCGTTGGCAAATTCCACCCGATAATCCCCTTGCAGAGCGCCCGGCCTGGCTGGCTGACCCTTCTGGCTGACGCTTTTGAGCGGGTAGCGGGAAAACAGGCTGACTTCCACACAGCGGCCTTTATCCACAGGCGGATTGTCCGGCAGCACTTGGTTCAGGGCCTGGGCGTAGTCCTTCAGCACCCGCTGGCTAGTACCGCGCCCGCCCACCCACAGCGGCGTACCATCCACCAGCCAACCGGCAAAGCCGCCCTGGCGCGACTGCGGGTCCTGATCCGCCAGCCAGCTCCAGGTCTTGACCCGCAGGCGCCCACCCAACTCGCCCGCTACGGCACCGTCACCGGCATTGAGCACCACATCCAGCAGCACGCGCCGCGCCGTATCCCGTGCTGGCAGCAGCGCCAGCACCTGCAACAGTTGCGTCACCGGAACCCGGGTCTGGGGTTGCAACTGGTCCAGGTCCTGCAGCCAGTTCGGAGCATTGCGCGCTTGCCAGTAGGCGCGCCAGTCAGCACTGGACAGCTGCAAGCGCTGAGGCTCGAAGTACAGACCACAGGAGCGAACCAGGGCCTGATCCCGGGCAATGCTGCCGCCTGCCGTGCAGCAATAGACCTCGTCCTTGGACTTGCCCTGGCAGGCATAGGCCGGTTCTTGTGCGCCGGTATCCACCAGCCAGGCGTAGACGAAGAGTTTCCAGATGCTGCCCAGGGGCGCTTGCAGATCCTGCGGCAACGGCTCGCGAGCCAGCACCTGAGTCTTGCTCAGGCTCACCAGCTCACTGTCCGGGGCGACTTTCCAGGCCAGGCGCAGAGGCTCATCCTGGGCTGTCACCAGCCCAGGGAGTAGACACAGGCACAACCAGGCCCAACACCGCGTCATGTTATTTGACCGTGACCTGACCCAGTGCCGGCGTACGTTCCTGGGCCTGATGCTCTGGCGCATACACCTGGTAGTAACGTGCCGCAGGCAGGTTGAACTGGCCCTTCTGGGAGAAGCGGATCAAATGCCGCAGACGCACTTCGCTGTTGTCGTTCAACGCATCCAGCGGCACCGCGTAACTCATCTGCCCGGGTTCGAAACGCGCTTTTTCCAGGGACGCCGCTTCAGTGCCCGCTGGACCGGCCAGCTTGATGCCCCAGGTGGTGCGTTCGACATCGGCGCCCGGCGGCAACGGCACTTCCAGCATGCCGTACAGCAGCGGCCGGTTGCCCTCGTTGGCAATGATCACTTCGTCCAGATACAGGCCGTCACTGGCGATCGGCTTGTTACCCACCGGCTCCAGCTTGAAGGTGAAGGCTTCATCCCCGGGCACCAGGCGCAACAGGCGACGGGTAATGTTCACCGGCGACGGCGTGCCCATGTCCAGCTTGCTCAGGTAGCTGACCGAGGCCTGCAGCGGACGCTCCGGCACCTTGTCCAGGGTCAGCACGGCCGGCACCTGCGGCCCTTGCCACTGCCAGTAGCGTTCGCCGCTGGCGCCCTGCTGCTGTTGCCAGCCCTGCCCCGGATTCAGGGCCTCGGCCGGTGCCGACTGGGCCACGCTACGCTGCAGCCAGGTCAGGGCCAGAGCACGGTCCAGGGTCGGTTGCGATGGCAGCAGACGTTGCAGCAATGCGCGCGCCGTCGCTTGATCGAAAGGCTTCAAGGACAGATTCATTGCCTGAGCGAACGGCAGCGAGCTGATGTCGACCTGCTGCTGTGCCGCCTCCAACTGCGCCACGAAGGCAGGTGGCGGCGTGACCTTGGCGTCCCGCGCCAGGGCGGCTGTCAGCACCCGGGCGCTGGCCAGGCCGAGGGCCGAATCCGGGTCCACCATCACCAGGCTGTCGCTGCTGTCGTCATCCATGCTGGCAGCCGGACCGGCCCCCACCTTGGCCAGGTCGTCCATCAGTCCCCTGAGCAGGGTATTGATCGGCAGGTTCATCTCACGGGCGAAGGACAGGATCAGCGCCCGTTGCAGCAATGGCGTGCTGCCGGCCTGCTTGGCATAGACCTCCAGCACCCGCTGCCAGTGTTCCGGCGGCAGGTTCAGGTCCATGACCTTGCTGGCATTCCAGTCAGCGTAATAGGCATAGGCGGTGAGGAACGCATCCGGTTCGGCGTCTTCACCCCACCAGGTGAACGCCGCTTCCGGCCCGGCCATATGCACCAGGCGCAGGCGGCTGTTCTGCATGATCAGGCGCAACCGATCGCGAATCTGCGGGTTGCTGGCCAGCGCCGGGTAGGCAACGCTCAACGGCAGCAACTGGCTGGCGGTCTGCTCGACGCCGCCATAGGGGTATTCCAGCAACCCATCCAGGGCCGAACGGAACAGCGCTTGCGGGCTGTCGTCCAGACGCAGGCGAATCTCTGCGGCATCGGCCGGCAGGCCCAACGGCGTCGTGGTGCTGACCACGTCCAGGCTCTGGGTTTGCACCGTCTGCCAGCCGGCCGCGCTGCTCACCAGACGCACAGCCAGGGCGTCCACAGTCTTGCCTCCCTGCACCAGCTCGGCGCTCCACTCGCCATTGCCCGGGGCAATGGCCGGCAGCGCCACATAGTTGATCCCGCTGTTCAAGGTCAGCGGCAGGCGCTGGGATTCCCCGGCGTAATGAATCACCAGCTCGGCCTTGACCGGTTGTTCGGACTGGCTGAAGGCAAACACCCCCAGGTCCGGCTTGTCGCCACTGCGGAAGCGGCTCGGGCCGCTCCACTTCAGGTACAGAGCCTTGTCGGAACGAACGAACTGTTTCTTCTGCCCCACTTGGCCGTCATCGGCGATGGCCCGAGCGGTAATGCGCCAGCGGGTCAGGGAATCCGGCATGCGGAAGGTGAAACGCGCCTTGCCGCTGCCATCGGTCACCAGCTCCGGCTGCCAGGCGGCGGTGTCGACGTCTTCACGACGTGGCCGCTCCAGCACCTTGACCCCACGCTCGCTGCGGTTGGCCTTGCCCGGTGCGGTGGGGCTGCCCGGCAGGGCCACGTCGTAGCTGATGAACGACAGGCTGGCGCTGGTGCGCACGTTGTTACGCCGAGGGTGGTAGAAGAACTGGTCGATGCTCGGCGCCACTTCCGGCTGCAACGCGTAGACCATCTCGTCCACCACGCTGACCGTCAGGTGCGCCGGCACCGGCTTGCCGGCGAACTGGGTGGACAGGTCCACGGTGACCAGGTCACCCGGCTGGTACTTGTCCTTGTCGGTGTGGATGGCCACATCGATCTGCGGTGTCAGCACCTTGATCCCGGCATTCTGGAAGCTGTATTCGCCGCCCTTGGTGTAGAGCACAGAGAACGTCAGGTTCGGTGCGAAGTTGTCCTTCACCGGCACCCGGGCGCGGTACTGGGTAGGGCTGAGTTTTTCCACCTTCAGCCAGTCGCCGCCCTTGGACAGCAGCGCCGTGGCTTCGACCTTGTCGCGCTCCAGCGACAGCAGCGCATCGTTTATCGGCTCGGGGAAGGTAATCAGCGCCAGAGCTTCGTCACCGGTCTTGTATTCGGCCTTGTCGAGAACGATTTCCACGGTGCCCGGCACCGCTTTAACGCCTTCGCCGGTGACCGAGTGGCTGGTGCCGCCCAGCACTCGGTCGTGCTCGTCCTTCAGGGTCAGGTTGTAGGTGCCGGGACGTTCGAAGGCCAGGGCAAAGCCCTTGTCGGCCTCACCCAGCTTGCCCTCGCCGGTGGACTGGTCCTCCAGGCGCACCCAACTGTAGCGGCTGGGGGAAACCTTCTGGCTCTGCTCACCGGCGTTCTGGTTGACGTAGCTGAATTGCACCTTGTCACCGGCGGCGCTGAAGCGCTGTGGTGCACTCAGGCTGAAGCTCGCCGCGCCCCGCTCGATGAGGATTTCCTTGGTGGTCTTGACCCGGTACGCCGCGCCGTCACTGGCGAACACGGTGAGCATGTAGCGGCTCGGCTTGCTGGCCGCTGGCAGGTCGAGGGTGGCACTGCCCTTGGCGTCGGTGGTCAGCTCGGCACTGGTCAGTTCCACCGGGAACTGGCCCATGTACTGCAGTTCGTTGTCCACCATGGACAGCTGCTGGGCCCGCAGGCTCAGCTGCAGGCGCGCATTGGCCACCGGCTTGCCGTCCGGATAGAGCAGTACCAGGTTGCCCTTCACCGGCTCGCCGGTCTTGAAGTCCGGCTTGGCCAGGCTCAGGGCAATCTCGAAGTGCGGCTTGATGTATTCGGCCACGCGGAAGGCGCTGCTGTAGACCTGGTCCTTGTAGGCAAAACGCAACTCATAACCACCGGCCACGGCATTTTCCGGCAGTTGGAAACGGCCTTGTGTGCCGGACTTGGAATCCAGATTCAGGGTCAGGTTCTGCAGCGCGGTGCCGGCGGCATCCAGCACGCTGACATTCACCGTGCCGGCACCCGGCTGCACCGAATCCCGGGCGTTCTTGAACTCGCGGCCGACGATTTTCAGCGATACCCAGTCCCCCGGGCGATACAGCGGCCGGTCGGTGAACGCATAGAGCTTGGTGTCGTAGATTTCGCTGTCGTAATAGAAGTTCTCGGAGACGAACACCCCGCCTTCCTGGTCCTCGCCGATCACGTAGGAGCGCTCGGGGCTGACGTGTTTCAGGCGCACCAGGCCCTGCTCGTCAGTGGCGCCGCTGTTCATCACGCCCAGGCCGTCGGTCCACAGCACGTTGACCTTGGGCACGGAGTTGCCTTCATGCTTGCCTGCGGCCCAGACCAGCAGCTCGTCACCGGCAATCTTGCTCACCGCCACGGTGTTGGAGACGAAGACCATGGTGGTCGCGCGGTACTTGCCCACCAGGGCTTCCACCAGGTACAGGCCCGGCTTGAGTTGCCCCAGCGGGATATAGACGTTGCCCGGCGCGACGTTGATGAACTGGCTGGAGGAGCCGGACAGGTCAACCCCGGCCGGCGGCTGGATCGGCTTGGCCTGCCACAGCGGATAACGGAACTGGGTCACCAGCGGCAGCCCCGGAATCAGGGCGAACTGCGGCTGGGCGTCATAGGGCGTCGGCGCCAGCATCGAATTGCCGACCTTCAGTTCCGGCACCTCCTCGGTCACCTGCTTGCGTGACTCGTAGGAGAAGGCGCGCTGCATCACCCGGCGGGATTTGCGATACCAGTTGTCCCACAGGTAGGCCAGGGTGTTGGACAGGCCCTCGCCCTTGAACTGGCCGTCACTGACCACCCGGTGCAGGTTCTTCTGGCGCTTGAGGAAGTCCAGCGGCTGGTTGATCCGGTACACCCGGATGTCCGCGCCGCCGTAGGGCTCCATGCGAAAGCGCCGGTAATCCCGGCCCGGAGCCTCAAGGCGCACCATGGCCTGCTCGTCGCTGGCAAAGCTGCTGTCGGCCAGGAGGAAGAAACTCTCGCCGGAGACCGCCGCGTAATCGCTGGACGGCACCGAGTCTTCGGCATTGACCAGGCTCGCGGGGGCCGCGAGGGTCAGAACAACAGTCAGTCGAAACAGAAAACGCCACATACGCGATTCGCTCATTGGGTGAGGAAGTTCAGTCGATAGATGCCGATGAAGTTGGGGTTGGCGGGGTCGGGTATCCATCGAGTGTCCTTCCATGTCATCAGTTGCTGCACGCTGGCCGAGCGCATGCCGTTGTCGGTGGGGGTGGTGGTGCCGGTGTGATAGGCGATGTTGCGGCCCATCCAGATCATCAGGTGCTGGTCGTCGCCCTGATCGAAGAACAGCAGGTCACCGGGGCGCGCCTGGCCCAGGTCACGGCTGACCAGATGGCTGTTGAACTGGATCAGCTTGATGGCGTTGACGTAGGGCCCGGTCTGGCCGCCGCCCTGCTGCCACTGCTGGGCCAGGCCACGCTGGCCTTCGCTCAGCTGCAGCTCCGGCGGCAGGTAGCGATTGGACATGCCGTTGGCCCGCAGCCATTTGCTGTCGTGGGCCTTGAGCGCTTCGTTGGCGGCAAAGCGCACCAGGCCGGCGCAGTCCTGCTGGTACCAGCGCGGGCTCGGCCCCTGGCTCAGTTGCTCCTGGGCAATGCGCACGAACCAGGCGCGAAACACCTGGGACTGCTGCACGTCCAGCGGCGGAACCTGGGTCGCGCCCACGGCATTGCTCAGCAACAGGGCCAGCAGGCCGAGGCTGGAAAGACTCTTGCGCCATGCACTCACAGCGCGCGCCATTGCAGGGGCAGCCATTGCCAGTGACCGTTGGGCTCGCTGCCTTCGGGCAGAGTCAGGGCGTACTTGCCGTAACCGCCAAGGGTGCGCAGCTTGGGCACCAGGTAGGTTTGCGCAGCGTTGTTGAACACCGGCTCCATGTCCTGGGGCAAGCTGTCGAAGGTTTCCTGCTGGATCAACTGCGCCAGGGATTGCGGGCCCAGGTACACCGGCATCAGTGCATCCTTGGGTACCACATCGGCCAGGGGCGGGAAGCGTTTATCCAAAGTATCCAGGGCCTTGCTCACCAGCTTGTCGTCCAGGGAGAACACCAGGGTCGAACCATGGCGAGCCAGGCTGACCTGCATGAAGGCGCGGCCGGTGATGGCCTGCGGGTCCTTGGCCTCCTTGGCCGGGTACTGACCGAAGTTGGAACTGACCTGGCGCTGCCACTGGTGTACCTCGCCGTTCTGCTGCTCGACCACGGGGAAGATGCGCTCCGGCACCTTGCTTTCCCGGGCCCCGACCATGGAACCGAACAGCTTGCCCAGTTCCCCATCGAGCTGGGTGTTGTCCTTATCCTTGAGGCTGGCCACCAGCAGCGGCGTGTACAGCCGCGAATCGGCGTACCAGCACAGGCCGGCGGTGCCGGCCATGTGTTCAGTCAGGCTGCTGGCCACCGCTTCTTCGGCACCGAGCTTGACCAGCAACGGTTTCTGCTGCTCCGCTGCCAGGGGCAGCGCCACGCAGGCACTGGCGCCCATGGGCATGGCCTGCCAGATCGGCTTGAAGTCGAAGGCCGGCTGGTTGTCCTGCTCTTGCATGGCCAGGTAGCTGTGCCAGCCCTTGGCGTCCATGTCGAAGCGCAGGCCGGCGAAGTTGGGGATGAAACGCTGGTAACCCATGGCCAGGACACTGGAGTTGACCGCCAACCGTTGCTGCACTTCAGGCTTGCGCGCCTCCAGGCCAAAGGCTTCGGGGAACAGTTTGTCACCGTTGAGCAGGGCTTCCAGGGCAGCGGTGGAGACGGCGCCATGCTCATCGTCGGCACCGCTGCTCAGGTCATACAGCTTGGCCGGGTTGGACAGCACCACCAGTTTGTCGCCGTGGGAAGCGAACGCCAGGGATTTACCGGCGTTGTAGTTCAACTGGTAGAGGGTCACCGCATCGCCGCCGACCTTCAGCTCAGCCAGCTTGCTCAGTTGCGTGTCGTCCAGGGCAACCTTGGCCAGGGGCTCCAGCAGCTTGGCCAGCCCGCCACGATCCATCACCAGCAGGAAATCCTTGAGACGCCCATCGACACCGCGCCACAGCGCCACATCCGCCGGCTGGTCGAACAGTTGCTCGATCAGGTTGTCCTGCAATTTCAGGTCATGCTCGTAGATGATCCGCCGCAGGCTGCCGATCAGGCCCAGGCGGTCGGCGTGGGCCTGGTAATAGAAGACGAAGTCTTCGGTCAGGGTGTCCTTGAGGAAAGGCACCGCCAGCAGGTCCTTGGGCAGTTGCGTCAGGGAGTGGGTTTCCAGTAGCCCGTCGGGGCGACTCAGGCCCAGCTTGTCGCCGGCCAGTTCGACCACCGGGGTCTTGGGCTTGCAGCCCACACCCGCGACTGCGGCGGCGACCAGACACAGGCCCGCGACCAGTGCTGGCCAGCGCCGTTTGCTACCGGGTTGTACAGGGCCGGGAACGCCGGCCGCCGGGGATGCTGTGTTTTCGCTCATGATTCACAAAGCCCAATTCATCCGTGGTGCGGGATGTTCAATAGTTGAAAGACTTGACCAGCAACAGGTCGCCGATGGCCCGCATGGGCACGATAAAGGTCTCGCGTTTCTCATCGACGGTGTTTTCGTTAAGGATCAGGTTGATCTGCGAGGTGATCACCTCGTTCTGATTGCTGCCTTCGTCGAAGTTGTACCCGCCACCGCCGAAGTTGCCCCAGTAGTTGACGTAGATCAGATAGGTGCCCCGCAGCGGCGCGGTCATGGTGAACATTTCCGGGCCCGGCCCGTCGACGCCGTCCGGGTCCAGGCCGCCACCGTTGGTCAAACCGGGATGACCGAAGAACGCGTGCTGACCGTCGGGGGTGATGATGTGCATGTCCAGCTCGGCCTTGGGATCATCCCAGCCCAGCACCACGCGAATGCGTGGGGGCGTCTTGTTCTGATTGGCTTCGTAGAATTGCACGCGCTTGAGGGACTTGCCCTCGGAGCTGCGCACTTCGACGCTGTTGGAGCCGGCGCCAAATGCATAAGGGCGAGCGAAGCGGCCCTGTTCGTCGGTGTAGAGGTTCAGCGGATTGCCGTTGACCGACAGGCTATGGGGCTGGCGCAAGTGACCGATCGCCTTGAGCTGGCCCTCGATCAGAGTGCGGTTGCGTTGAATGCCACGGTCGATGGGTGGCGTCGGATAGGCCACCCGGTCCTGCTCGGTACGGTCCAGCAGTCCGGAATAGCGCCAGCCGGCCAGGGGTTCCTGAAGTTCGGCGGAAGGTTCGGCGAACGCCACCCCGGCCACCAGCAAGGTCAGCAGGAGGGAGGATAAAACGCGCATGTAATGCGTCCTGCCATGCATGGGAAAACCCTGGCGCCAGATCCTCGGCGCGGCTGCGAATATTCGGAAAGAGTGCCCGGCGACAAAGGGCGCTGGAAAGGCCGCAGATTAGCGACTTGGCGCCTGTTGCACAATTGGCGAAAAGGGATTTTGCAAGGCAATCGACACCCTGCTGAAGTACGGCCCGCAGGTGCCACTACGGCGACATTATCCGCGCCGAAAAAGGTGGCTATACGCCATTAATTGCACACCTCATCAGCCGACAAGAAAAACCCTTAGTTCAAGTACGAATCTGCCCCAGAGGCCCCCTCTCTCCAGCACTCGCAAGCGTCCGGCCGCCAACCACCGACGGCTGCCGATCGACCCTGCGGCAAGCGCTCTGCAATGCCTGCTACACCAATCGGCCCGGCCATCGCCCATGGCAGCCAGGGGCCATCGCGCATTCCCTCAGGGAATGACCCCATACCCATTAGTCGATTGCTACAGCGCACCACTCAACGCTTATCTAAGAACGCCGCAGCGTTGCACCGCGGCGCCCTGTGATTGCGGCCTCGCCTGGCCATAAAAAAGATAAGCAACGGGAGTGCCTCACTGATGAAGTATCCGTTAAGAGCCTGGGTCTTCTGGCCCACCTTTCTGATTCTGCTGGCAGCCGTGATCGCCAGCTACCTTGATCTGCAGGGTTTCCTGGCGGTGAGCAGGCAGCTCAACCGGATCATCCTCGACAACTTTTCCTGGCTGTTCAGCGCCGGCAGCTTCTTCCTCCTGGTACTGACCGCCATCGTCTACTTTTCGCCCCTGGGGCGGGTGCGCATCGGTGGCGAAGACGCCAAGCCCCTGCTGAGCAAGCCGCGCTGGTTCATGGTGGCCCTGTGCACCACCCTGGCGGTCGGCGTGCTGTTCTGGACCACCGCCGAGCCGCTCTATCACCTGTATGGCCCGCCCACGAGCCTGAACATCGAAGCCGGCAGCAGCGAAGCCAAGCACTTCGCCATGTCCAGCATGTTCCTGCACTGGACCCTGACGCCCTACGCCATCTATCTGGTGCCCTCACTGGTGTTCGCCCTGGTGTTCTACAACCTGCGCGGCCACTTCTCCATCGGCGCCATGCTGCAACCCCTGCTCGGCCAGGCATGGGTCAAGCGCCATGCCGGACTGATCGACACCCTGGCGATGTTCGCCCTGGTGGCGGGCATGGCCTCTTCCCTGGGCACCGGCGCCCTGACCCTGTCCGGCGGCCTGAGCCAGTACATCGGCGGAGAAACCACACCGCTGCGCCTGGGACTGATCATCGCGGTGATCGTCGCCACCTTCGTGTTCTCCGCCGCCAGCGGCTTGCAGAAGGGCATCGTCAAGTTCTCCACCTTCAACACCTGGATCATGCTGGCGCTGGGGCTTTTCGTTCTGGTCTGCGGGCCGACCCTGTACATCTTCAGCCTCGGCATCGAGTCCTTCGGCACCTACCTGCAGACCTTCTTCGGCCGCAGCCTGTTCACCGGCGCGGCCAGTGGCGATAACTGGCCCCAGAGCTGGACGGTGTTCTACTGGTCGGTGTGGTTCGCCTGGGCCCCGGTGAGTGCGATGTTCCTGGGCAAGATCGGCCGTGGCTATACCGTGCGCGAGTTCATCCACATCTCCATGCTCTACCCGGCGCTGTTCACCGCCCTGTGGATCTGCATCTTCTCCGGCAGCAGCCTGTACTTCGACGCCCAGGGTGATGGGGTACTCAACCGCGTGCTCAACGAGCAAGGGGTGGAGCACGTGCTGTACCAGGTGTTCCAGCAGTTGCCGGCGAGCGGCCTGATCATTGCCTTCCTGCTGTTCATTGCCTTCATTTCCTTCGTCACCGCTGCCGACTCCAGCACCGACGTCATCGGCAATCTGTGCAGTCGCGGGGTCACCGCCGACTCCGATCTGGACGGCAACCCGCTGCTCAAGGTGATCTGGGGCGCGATCATCGGCTGCGTGTCCTGGGTGATGGTGGCCTACGTCGGCATCGACGGGGTCAAGATGCTCTCCAACCTGGGCGGCCTGCCGGGCATGCTGATTGTCCTGCTCTCCAGCAGCGCGCTGATTATCTGGATGAAAAACCCGGCATTGCTGACACCGCCGCGGCCAGCACAAGAGCCCGGGGAAAGCCACTCGCCACGAGGGCCTATCCCATGAACGTCCGTCTCCTGATCCTGGGCGGCCTGGGCCTGACGCTGCTCTGCCCCGCGCTGGCCCACGCCAGTCAGGCGCAATCCCGGGGCTTTGTCGAAGACAGCCGAATCAACGTCCTGGTGCGCAACAACTACCGCAACAACGACCATCGTCAGTTGGACCTGGATGCCCGCGAGTGGGGCCAGGGCCTGCAGCTGGACTACGCCTCCGGCTACACCCAGGGCACCCTGGGCTGGGGCCTGGATGCCCATGCCTATTTCGCCACCCGACTCGACAGCGGTGGTGGCCGGGCGCGCACCATGATGCTGGTCAGCGACAGCGACGGCAGCAGCCGCCGAGAATCGGCTACCGCCGGGGCCGCGCTGAAAATGCGCCTGTCCAATACCGAGCTCAAGTACGGCGACCTGCGGCCACAGACCCCGGTGCTGGCCCTGGCCGACAACCGGCTGATGCCGGCGACCGCCACCGGCCTGGCCTTCAGCAGCCGCGAGGTGGAAGGCCTGTTGCTGGAGGGCGGGCACTTCACCGCCTCCCGGGACTTCAACCAGACCGGCCATCGGGGCGGCTTCCACGCCGGTTACGCCAGGGTCGAGGGCGGCGACGCCAGCTATCTGGGCGGCACCTACCAGTTGCATCCGCAGGTCGAACTGGGGCTCTACAGCTCGCGCTACCAGGACCTGTGGCGCCAGCACTACCTCAACCTCAACCTCGACCAGCCCCTGGACGCCGAGGAGCGGCGCAGCCTGAACCTGGACCTGCGACTCTACCGCTCCCTGGACGACGGCAAGGCCCTGGCCGGGGATATCGCGGTAACGGCCTGGTCGGCGGCGCTGGCCCTGAACCAGGGCCCGCACACCGTGACCCTGGCCCACCAACGCATCCATGGCCAGCAGCCCTTCGACTACCTGGCCCTGAGCGGCGGCGGCTTCCACGGCTCGATCTACCTGGCCAACGCCTCGTTGATCGCCGACTTCAACGGCCCCGGCGAGCGTTCCTGGAGCCTGGGCTACCGACTCGACCTGGAACACCTGGGCCTGCCCGGCCTGTCCTTCGGCACCCGCTACATCCGTGGCAGCCATGTCGACGGCCGGCGGATCCCCCAGGACAGCCCCTACCGCTACTACGCCGACAAGGAGCGCCAATGGGAGCGGGACATCGACCTGAGCTACCGGGTGCAGAGCGGCGTCGCCAAGGACCTGTCCCTGAGCCTGCGCCAGGGCACCTACCGCATCCACGGAACCTCGAACGGCGATATCGACCACATCCGCCTGGTCACCGAATACCCCTTCAGCCTGCTGTGATCCACCGCGCTCGGCCCGGTGCCGGCCCCTTTTTCGACTGGAGTAGCCCATGGACGTCATCCGCGACTTTCCCCATCCGATCCGCGAGATCGAGCACTGCCTGATCCCTCTGCGTGACGGCACCCAACTGGCCGCGCGTATCTGGCTGCCGGCCGACGCCGGCACCCGGCGTTACCCGGCAATTCTCGAATACCTGCCCTATCGCAAGCGCGACGGCACCGCCGTGCGCGATGCCCTGACCCACCCCTGGATGGCGGGCCAGGGTTACGCCTGCGTGCGCGTGGACATGCGCGGTAACGGCGAATCCCAGGGCTTGATGGCCGACGAGTACCTGCCGCAGGAACAACAGGACGCCCTGGAAGTGCTCGACTGGCTCTGCGCCCAACCCTGGTGCGACGGCAACCTGGGGATGATGGGCATCTCCTGGGGCGGCTTCAACGGCCTGCAAGTGGCAGCCCATCAACCCGCAGCGTTGAAAGCCATCATTACCCTGTGTTCCACCGACGACCGCTATGCCGACGACATTCATTACAAGGGTGGCAACCTGTTGATGGAAAACCAGGGCTGGGCCGCCACCATGCTCAACTTCAGCGCCGCCGTACCGGACCCGCTGCTGGTACCGGACTGGCAGGCGCAATGGCAGCAACGCCTGGACGCCATGCCGATGCTGGCCGAAACCTGGCTGCAGCATCAGACCCGTGACGACTACTGGCGCCAGGGCTCGGTGTGCGAGGACTACGCGGCGATCAAGGCCGCGGTGTACTGCATCGGCGGTTGGGGCGATGCCTACAAGAACAGCGTGCCGCGCCTGATGCAGCACCTGAATGGCCCGAAGAAAGCCCTGCTCGGCCCCTGGATTCACAAGTACCCGCACTTTGCCGTGCCCAACCCGGCCATTGGTTTTCTCCAGGAGGCCAAGCGCTGGTGGGACCACTGGCTCAAGGGCATCGACAACGGGGTGATGGACGAGCCCGCCTGCACCTTCTACCTGCAGGACGCCGTGCCGCCCAAGGCCAGCTACGCCGAACGCCCGGGCGTGTGGGTGCAGACCGCCGGCTGGCCCGATCCACAGATCCAGTGGCAGACCTTCAGCCTCAGCGACAACGGGCTCAGCGTGGGAGCGCAAGCGCTGAGCGCAAGTCGCAGCATTTGCTCGCCCCTGACCACCGGCCTGCATCAGGGCGAGTACTGCGCCATCTGGTTCGGACCGGACGGCCCCACCGACCAGCGCCGGGACGATGCTCATTCGCTGTGCTTCGACAGCCAGCCCTTGAGCGAGCCCCTGGCCTTGCTGGGTGATGTGCGCCTGGACCTGCGCCTGACCTCGGACCAGCCTTGCGGGCAGATCGTCGCCCGGCTCAATGCCGTGGCCCCGGACGGTCAGGTGGCGCAGATCACCTACGGCACCCTGAACCTGTCGCTGCGCGACGACTTCGCCGTGGCCAGCCCACCCGAGCCCGGCGCGCCCCTGCAGGTGCGCGTCAACCTCGACCATGTCGGTTATCGCCTGCCGGCCGGTTATCGCCTGCGCCTGGCGTTGAGCACCGCCAGCTTCCCGTTGCTGTGGCCGGCCCGGGAGCTGACCACCCTGACCCTGCTGCCCGAGGTGCAGAGCGTGCAGTTGCCGGTGTTCATCGGCGAAGCCGTGGCGTGTCCGTTCGAAGCCCCGCAAAGCGCCCCGCCGGCCAACCTGGAAATCATCCGCGCCGCCGCCCCCAAGCGCACCCTCAGCGAAGACGCGGCCAGCGGCGAAGTCTGCGTGCGTATCGATGACGATCTGGGCGCCATGCGCTTGCTCGATCACGGCCTGTGGGTCGACCAGCGCTGCACCGAGCAATACCGCACCCTGCCCTGGGACCCGCTGTCGACCCGGGCCGATATCCAATGGCATTACCGGGCCGGTCGCGGCACCTGGTCGGTGGAAGTGGACAGCACCCTGGGCCTGCACGCCGACGCGCAATGGTTCTACCTGCGCGCCACCCAGGTTGCGCGACTCGATGGCCGGCAGATCCATCAACGCCAGTGGCACAAACGGATCGCCCGATCCACGCTGTAAAGCGTGGCAGGATGCCCAATCTCCGAGACTCGGCGGGACGCAGGACACAGCGCCCGCCCCTGTAGACTGGTACCCGCATGTCGCATCGAAACGTCGATCTGCCCCCTCTCAACTGCCTGCAGCCTTTCGAGGCCGTGGCCCGTCATTTGAGCTTTACCCGGGCCGCCCAGGAACTGAACCTGACCCAGAGCGCGGTCAGCCGCCAGATCAAGCGGCTGGAGGAAAACCTCGCCCGGCCGCTGTTCCACCGCCACAACCTGGGCATCAGCCTGACCCCGGCGGGCGAGCGCTACTTTCGCACCATCCAGCGCCTGCTGCGCGAGCTGGACCGCGAGTCGGCGGAACTGCGCCGCCGCGGCGCCGAGCGCCAACTGACCCTGGCCAGCACCCCGACCATCAGCTCGATCTGGCTGGCGCGCCTGCTGCCGGCGTTCCAGAGCCTGTATCCGGAGCTGGACATCCGCATCCTCTGCAGTGAAAGCCCCCAGCACCTGGATGTCAGCGAGTACGACCTGGGACTGTTCTATCACCTGGACGAGTTGCCGGCGCCCCTGGGCCTGGAGCTGACCCCGGTCTTTGCCGGGGAGCAGGTGATCTGCGTCTGCAGCCCGGACTACCTGAGCCGCAAGGGGCCGATTCGCGATGCGCAACACCTGCTGCAGGAACACCGGCTGCTGATTGTCGAAGACCACTATCACGACTGGCTGACCTGGTCCGACTGGTTCAGCGCCGTGGGCGCGACCTATCACTCCCCGCAACACGCCCTGCGCACCAACAGCTACCAGTTGCTGATGCAGTCGGCAGTGATGGGCCAGGGCGTGGCCCTGGGCTGGGAAAGCCTGCTGCAGGACGAACTCGCCGCCGGACGCCTGCAACGCGCACTGCCGCAGCGCATGCCCAGCCGCGGGCGCCTGAACCTGATGCAACCGCACCACCGCAATCCACCATCCGCCGTACGCCGCTTTCGCCAATGGCTGCTGGAACACACCCACCTTGCCCACGACGCCGGCCCTTGATCGCCCCGACCTGACGACTCATGAACCTGAACCTGCTGACATTCCCCGCGCTCTACTGCGCCACCCTCCTGATGCTTGCCGGCAACGGGCTGTTCTTCAGCTTTATCGGCCTGCGCCTGACCAGCGACGGGGTCGGCGAACTGTGGATCGGTGGCCTGACCGCCGCCTATTACGCCGGCATGGTCTGCGGCGCCAAGTTCGGCCATCGGATGATTGCCGCCGTGGGCCATATCCGCTCTTACGTCGCCTGCGCGGGTGCCGCGACCATGATCGTGCTCCTGCACCTGCTGTTCGAAGATCTGTGGTTGTGGCTGGTGCTGCGCTTCATCACCGGCCTGGTGATGATGAACCAGTACATGGTGATCGAAAGCTGGCTCAACGAGCAGGCGGGCAACCAGCAGCGCGGCGCGGTGTTCGCCGGCTACATGGTGGCGGTCTCCCTGGGCTTGATGCTGGGTCAGAGCGTGCTGATCTGGCGTCCCGAGCTGGACTTCAAGCCTCTGCTGATCGTCGCCCTGTGTTTCGCCGCGTGCCTGATACCCGTCGCCCTGACCCGACGCCTGCACCCGGCCAAACTGGTGACAGCACCCCTGCAGATCGGCTTTTTCTGGCGCCGGGTGCCGCAAGCCCTGAGCACGGTGTTCATCACCGGACTGCTGGTCGGTTCGTTCTATGCCCTGGCACCAGTGTTCATCACCTTGAGCGGCCTGGACACGGCCCAGGCCGGCACTTTCGTCGCCGTGGCGATCCTGGCCGGGCTGTGCGCCCAGTGGCCGCTCGGCTGGCTTTCGGATCGCCTCGACCGCGCGCGACTGATCCGCGCCTGCGCGCTGCTCCTGTGCCTGGTGACTGTGCCTTTGTGGGGGCTGTTCGGCCTGTCGTTTACCTTCTTGCTGCTGTTCGCCTGCCTCAGCGGCCTGCTGTTGTTCAGCCTCTACCCGCTGGCGGTCGCCCTGGCCAACGACCACATTGAGCAACCCCAACGCGTGGCCCTGAGCGCCATGCTCCTGGCCACCCACGGCGTCGGCGCCTGCCTGGGGCCGCTGCTCAGCGGCGCACTGATGAACCTCTATGGCCACAACGCCTTATACATGGTGTTTTCGCTGTTCGCCCTGCTGCTGGCCTGGCGGGTACAACCGAGCAAGGTCAGCGGGGAGTTCCGGGTCGACGACGCGCCGTTGCAGCACGTGGCCATGCCCGAGCATCCGCCAAGCGTGCAGGCCTCGACCCTTGATCCACGCATCGAGGCTGTGCCCGGGGAGTGGCTGATCCAGGCACCACCGCCCGGTGAACCAGGGCGCAGCACGCTCAAGACCGACGCTGCATCCGCCTGATTCAGGCAGGGTGCAACTGGACGCTGAGCCGAATAGCGCATTTATTCGGCTCATCCCCGAAGAGCCCGCCCATGGACCACCCACGCTGGATCTGGCAACAGCACGGCGCCTGGCCTGGAACTCCCTCTGGAAAGCCGCACCAGTCCACGCAGCGAAGACCTGCCGGAGCGTCTCGGCACCCCTGGAAAAACCCCGTGAAACGCTCAAGCCAGGGCCAGTGAAACGCGTGCCAGCGAGCGCTTCTCATTTGCCCGAAACCCCGGTGTCTGCTAGTGTCGCGCCGGTTTAACGTCAACCGGGATAGCCGCCATGGCCCGCAAAAAAGCTGCCTTAGATTTCGAACAATCCCTCGCCGACCTGCAAACCCTGGTCGAGCGTCTGGAGAACGGCGAGCTGTCGCTGGAAGACTCATTGACCGCCTTTGAACAAGGCATCGGCCTGACCCGTGATTGCCAGGCCGCCCTGGCCCAGGCCGAGCAGAAGGTGCAGATCCTGCTGGAGCGCGACGGCGAACTGGCCGAACAACCTTTCGACGCGGAACAGCCAGAATGATTGCCGCTTATCAGGCCACCAGCCAGGCCCGCGTCGACGCTGCAATGCACACCCTGTTCACCGCGCCAAGCCCCGAACTTGCCCGTCTTTATGAAGCCATGCGCTACAGCGTGATGAATGGCGGCAAGCGTGTACGCCCGCTGCTGGCCTACGCCGCCTGCGAGGCCCTGGGCGGCCGGCCCGAGCAAGCCAACGGCGCGGCCTGCGCGGTAGAACTGATTCATGCTTACTCCCTGGTCCACGACGACCTGCCGGCCATGGACGATGACGACTTGCGGCGCGGCCAGCCCACCACCCACAAGGCGTTCGACGAAGCCTGCGCGATCCTCGCCGGCGACGGCCTGCAGAGCCTGGCCTTCAGCGCCCTGCTGGACCCGGGCCTGAGCGACGCCAGCGCCGAGATCCGCCTGCGCATGGTCACCACCCTGGCCCAGGCCGCAGGCCCGGCGGGCATGGTGGGCGGCCAGGCCATCGACCTGGGCTCGGTGGGGCTCAAGCTCGATCAGAAAGCCCTGGAGTACATGCACCGGCACAAGACCGGCGCGCTGATTGAAGCCAGCGTGATTCTCGGGGCCCTGGCCAGCGGCCGGGCCGAGAAAGACGAACTCAAGGCCCTGCAGACCTACGCTCAGGCAGTCGGCCTGGCATTCCAGGTGCAGGACGACATCCTCGACGTCGAAAGCGATACCGCCACCCTGGGCAAGCGCCAGGGTGCCGACATCGCTCGGGACAAACCGACCTACCCGGCGCTGCTGGGCCTGGCCGCAGCCAAGGAATACGCCCTGGAATTGCGGGACCAGGCGCTGCATGCGCTGCGTCCGTTTGACGCAGCGGCCGAGCCCTTGCGCGAGCTGGCGCGGTATATCGTCGAGCGCCGCAGCTGATCGACTCCCGATAGCCGGACCGCATATCGGCCAAGTTCGGCGCTCCGCGTGGGCAGCTTGCGATGCATAAGGTAAACTGCCGCCTCTTTCTATACCTATAACGATTCGCCTGATGCCCACGACGTTTCATGAGATTCCCCGCAAACGCCCTACCACGCCGCTGCTCGACCGTGCCCAGACGCCGGACGGCCTGCGTCGGTTAGGTGAAGCCGAGCTGGAAACCCTGGCCGATGAGTTGCGCCTGGAATTGCTCTACACGGTCGGCCAGACCGGCGGGCATTTCGGTGCCGGCCTCGGGGTCATCGAGCTGACCATTGCGTTGCATTACGTGTTCGACACCCCGGACGACCGGCTGGTGTGGGACGTGGGTCACCAAGCGTATCCGCACAAGATCCTCACCGGTCGTCGCGAACAGATGGCCAGCCTGCGCCAGAAAGACGGCCTGGCGGCCTTCCCGCGGCGCTCCGAGAGCGAGTACGACACCTTTGGCGTCGGCCACTCCAGCACCTCCATCAGCGCCGCCCTGGGCATGGCCATCGCCGCCCGCCTGCAGCACAGCGAGCGCAAGGCCATCGCGGTGATCGGCGACGGCGCCCTGACCGCGGGCATGGCCTTCGAGGCGCTGAACCACGCGCCGGAAGTGGACGCCAACATGCTGGTGATCCTCAACGACAACGACATGTCGATCTCGCGCAATGTCGGCGGGCTGTCCAACTACCTGGCCAAGATCCTCTCCAGCCGCACCTACGCCAGCATGCGCGAAGGCAGCAAGAAAGTGCTGTCGCGCCTGCCCGGTGCCTGGGAAATCGCCCGCCGCACCGAAGAATACGCCAAGGGCATGCTGGTCCCCGGCACCCTGTTCGAAGAGCTGGGCTGGAACTACATCGGCCCCATCGACGGCCACGACCTGCCGACCCTGATCGCCACCCTGCGCAACATGCGTGACCTCAAGGGCCCGCAGTTCCTGCACGTGGTGACCAAGAAGGGCAAGGGCTTCGCCCCGGCGGAAGTCGACCCGATCGGCTACCACGCCATCACCAAGCTGGAACCCCTGGATGCTCCGGCGGCCGCACCGAAAAAGGCTGGCGGTCCGAAGTATTCCGGCGTCTTCGGCGAGTGGCTGTGCGACATGGCTGCCGCCGATCCGCGCCTGGTGGGCATCACCCCGGCGATGAAGGAAGGTTCGGACCTGGTGGCCTTCAGCGAGCGTTTCCCGCTGCGCTATTTCGACGTGGCAATTGCCGAGCAGCACGCAGTGACCCTGGCAGCCGGCATGGCCTGCGAAGGCGCCAAGCCGGTGGTGGCGATCTACTCCACCTTCCTGCAGCGCGGCTATGACCAACTGATCCACGACGTGGCGGTACAGAACCTCGATGTGCTGTTCGCCATCGACCGCGCCGGCCTGGTGGGCGAAGACGGCCCGACCCACGCCGGCAGCTTCGACCTGTCCTACCTGCGTTGCATCCCCGGCATGCTGGTGATGACCCCGAGCGACGAGAACGAGTTGCGCAAGATGCTCAGCACCGGGCACCTGTACAACGGCCCCGCCGCCGTGCGCTACCCGCGCGGCACCGGCCCCAACGCGCCGATCGACAAGGACCTGGAACCGATCGAGATCGGCAAGGGCGTGATCCGCCGTCAAGGCAAGCAAGTGGCCCTGCTGGTATTCGGCGTGCAACTGGCCGAAGCCCTGCAAGTGGCCGAAAAGCTCGACGCCACCGTGGTCGACATGCGTTTCGTCAAACCCCTGGATGAAGCCCTGGTCCGCGAGATCGCCGGTAGCCACGAACTGCTGGTGACCATCGAGGAAAACGCCATCATGGGCGGCGCCGGTGGCGCGGTCAGCGAGTTTTTGGCCCGCGAAAGCATCCTCAAGCCGATCCTGCACCTGGGCTTGCCCGACGCCTACGTCGAGCACGCCAAACCGGCGCAGATGCTTGCCGAATGCGGCCTCGACGAAGCTGGCATCGAAGCTTCGGTGCGCCAGCGCCTGGAACTGCTGGGCCTGTAACCGCCACACTCGAATGCACACGCCCGCCACGCGGGCGTGTGCTGCAAGACCCGACCTTTCGCTGTACGCGGTCAAGGCCGCAGTGCGCTAATGGAATAGCCATGCAACTTGCTCGATTTGCCCTGCCCCTTTGCCTCCTGCCTTGCACTGAACTCCTGGCCGAGAGTCTCGGGCGCGATCAGGCATTGAAACTGTCCGAGACACTGATCAGCACCAACCGCCAGGTACAGGCGCGCAACGACAGCAGCGCGGCGAACACGGTATTCACCCGGGAAGATATCGACCGCCTGCAACCCACCAGCCTGACCGACCTGCTGCAACGGGTGCCCGGGGTCCAGGTTGCCCAGAGCGGCGGACGCGGCAACCTGCCGAACATTTTCATTCGCGGCACCAACTCGGCCCAGAGCCTGGTGCTGGTGGATGGCCAGCGCATCAGCAGTTCATCCTCCGGCGACAGCAATCTGCAATTCATCAGCGTCGAGCAGATCGAGCGAGTGGAAGTGCTGCGCGGCTCGCGCTCGGTGATCTACGGCAGCGACGCCATTGGCGGGGTGATCCAGATCTTCACCCGGCGCGGCGCCGAGTCGGGACTGCATGGGCGCATGCGCGTCGCCGCTGGCAGCAACCAGACCTGGGAGCGCAGCCTGGGCCTTTCCGGCGGCGACGCCCAGACCCGCTTCAGCCTCGGCGCCAACCTGGATGAAAGTGCCGGAATCGACTGGACCCACGCCTCCTACCCCAGCGATGCGGATCACGATGGCTACCGCAACCAATCCCTCAGCTTCACCCTCAGCCATGCCCTCAGCGACGACCTGGAAGTGGGCTTCAACCTGCTGGATAACCGAGGCCGCAGCCGTTATGACAACCCGTTCGGCCCGGAGCAGGATCTTTACACCGACTTCACCGTCAGCAGCGTCAGCGGCTTTATCGATGCAATGGTTAATGATCACTGGCAGTCTCGACTGGAACTGGGCCACAGCGAGAACCGCGACCTCAAGAGCGATAAGCTCAGCGACCAAAACAGCGTGTTTAACACCTACCGCGACTCGCTCGCCTGGCAAAACGATCTGCGCCTGAATGCGCAGCACAGCCTGATCCTTGGCGCCGACTGGTATGAGGACCGACTCAATACCGGGCCGGCCTTTTTCATCGGTAGCACCCCGCTGTACTTCGCCGAAGACAGCCGCTGGAATCGTGGAGCCTTTATCCAGCATCGGTTTCAAGGCGAGAGCTTTTCCACCGAACTGGGCCTGCGCCGTGACCAGAACCAGCAGTACGGCAGCCAGAACACCTGGAGCGGCACCCTGACCCTGCCACTGAATCCGGACAACGACCTGCTGCTGTCCTACAGCGAAGGCTTCCGTGCGCCGAACTTCAGCGACCTGTATTACCCAGGCTTCAGCAACCCGGACCTCAAGCCGGAGCACTCCAGGAGCTACGAACTGCAATGGCGCAGCCAACTGACGCCAAGCAGCCGCCTGGAAACATCGGTGTACCGTACCGACATCAGGGACGCGATCATCTTCGACTTCGGCGCGCAGCGCCCGGAGAACATCGGCTCGGCGAGGATCAATGGCCTGGAAACGGCCCTGAAGCAGGAGTGGTTCGGCTGGCAGAGCAGCCTTGGCGCCGCCATCATCGACCCACGCAACCGTCAGAGCGGAGAGCAACTGCCACGCCGAGCCAGGCGCACCCTGAACCTGGATCTGGACCGGCAGTTCGAGCAGTTGGGCCTGGGCGCCAGTTGGCAGTTGGTAAGCGATAGCCGTGAAGATCAAGCTCCGCAGAAGCAGGCGCGACTCGGCGGCTATGGGCTGGTTGGATTGCGCAGCAGCTGGACCGTCAATCGCGAGATCAAACTGGACCTGAAGCTCGACAATTTTTTCGACAAGTCCTACTCCCGAGCGCTCTACAGCTACCAAGGCGGCGACTATGGCTACCGCACCGAAGGCCGCACCTGGATGCTCGGCGTGACCTGGACGCCCGAGCTGTAAGATCCGCCGAAGGGGCTCAGCGCTCAGGCGCGATCAAGGCACAGAGCTTGGCCGTCGCCGCGATCATCTGCCCACTGGGTCGCTCCAGCCCCTTGTCCCTCACCAGCAACAGCCGCCCCTGCTGCACCGCCGCGATCTGCGGCCAGGCCTTCCAGGCATCCAACTGCCCCTGGGCGGTGGCCAGGATCGCCTGCGGATTACGCTGCAACACCGATTCGATGCTGACCTGGGGCGCCGGCAACGACTGGTCGGCAAACACATTGCGGGCGCCACAGACGCTCAGGGCTTCGCTGATGATCTGGCCACCGCCCACGGTATACAGCGGCCGGTCCCAGACCTGGTAGAACACCGGCAATGCCGGTTCGCGGTGATAGCGGGCACGCAAACCGGCCAGTTGCCCGTCCAACTCGGCGGCCAGTTTACGAGCGGCCGCCGAGCGCCCCAGACGCTCGCCGATTTCGGTGATCTGCGCCGTCAGTTGCTTGAAGTCATGAGGCTCGGCGACATAAGTGGGGATCCCCAGGCGCGCCAGCTGATCGCGCTGGACCGGGCCGACGCTGCCCGGCCAGAGCAAAAGCAAATCCGGTCGAAGGCTCAGCAGACGCTCGATATCCAACTGGCCGTAACGCCCTACCGAAGGCAGGTCCTTGAGCGGTGCCGGCCGCTCACCGGCATCCAGCACGCCCACCAGCAAGTCGGAAGCCCCCAGCTCGACGACGATTTCCGAGAGTGACGGCGCCAGGCTGACCACCCGCTGCGCCGCCAGTGCCGGTGTGCCGACCAGCAGGCACAGGACCGCCAGCCAGCGCCACATCAGCCGAGCTGACGAGGAATACGGTAGAGGTAGAACAGCACTGCGGTGGACAGGGCCAGGAGCATCAGCGGCACCGCTTCCAGGCCGACGAACACCGCCAGGGCACCGATCCAGGCTGGCAAGGATGCCGCCAGGAAGGCGGCACGACGACGGGCCGCCAGGGTGATCCAGGCGGCAGGTTCCTCAGGGGTATCCAGGGCCTTGCCAGCGGCGATCAAGGCATGTTTGTAGCCGTTGAAAAAACGCAGGCTGACGAACATCGAGGCCGTACCGGCGATAAAGAATGGCATCGCCAGCACTGGCATCAAGGCCTCGCCCTGACCAAACACCAGGTTGATCACAAACAGCGGCAGCAAGGCCAGGGCCAGGTATTGCCACCAGCTAACGGTCAGACGCCGTTTGACTTGACCCCGAGTCACGCGCGGTCGACCTCGCCCTGGTGCTCGTTGCCCATCATGTGGTCGAGCTTGCTGGCCTTGGTCGCCAGGTACAGCTTGTTGTGGGGGTTGTGCCCGGTGTGCAGCGGCACCCGCTCGGCAACCTGGATGCCCATCTCGGTCAACGCCTTGACCTTGCGCGGGTTGTTGGTCATCAGGCGTAGGGACTTGACCCCCAGATGCTCGAGCATCGGCAGGCACATGCCGTAGTCACGCTGATCCGCGGCAAAGCCCAGGCGCTCGTTGGCTTCCACGGTATCGGCGCCACCATCTTGCAGCTCATAGGCACGGATCTTGTTCAGCAGGCCAATACCGCGACCTTCCTGACGCAGGTACAGCAGCACCCCGCGACCTTCCCGGGCGATGGCCCGCAGGGCGGCTTCCAGCTGCGAGCCGCAATCGCAACGCTGGCTGAACAGGGCGTCGCCGGTCAGGCATTCGGAGTGCAGGCGACCGAGAACCGGCGCGCCATCGGCGATGTCCCCCAGGCTGAGCACCACGTGCTCGCGACCGGTGGCTTCATCGAGAAAACCATGCATGGTGAATTGCGCAAAAGGCGTAGGCAGCTTGGAAGCGGCAACAAAAACGACGGGCACTGTTGTGCTCCTGATCTGTATGAGGACTGGAGATTCGCAGAGGCGGCATTGTAACAGCAGCCTCCACTGCACGCTTAGGCTGAATTATCGGAGATAAAGATCGATAAGTTTGATCAACGGACCGCCGGACGCGGACTCCCATCAAAGGGATAAGGCTGCTTCCAACGCTCGAAGATTGGCCGTAATTGCCCTGTACTCACCAACTGCGCCATGCGCTGGTCATACAGCTCGCGCATTTCCCGGCCCCGGGGATTACTGGCAAACCCCAGGTACAGCGGCAGCTCGGCCAAATGGGTGCGCTTGAACTGGCTCGGGTCCTGAGCCTGGCTCAGCACATAATCGATCTCGGTCTGGGCATCGATATAGTAGTCGGCGCGACTGTAGAGCAGCATCGGCAGGATACCGACACGCCGCCGGATCTCGTTGTAGCGGCGAACATTGGGCAGGTAGTCCTGGTACTTGTAGCCACGCACCCAGACCAGCCGGTAACTGCCGAGCGTCGCCAGGCTCAGTTCCGGACTGCTCGCCAGGCCCAGGGCGTAGATGTGGTCCGTGTCGTAGTTCCAGTGCGGGTACAGCACGCCCGGCGATTCGTCGCGATAAGCCCCAACCTGTGCATCCACTTCGCCGCGCTGCACCAACCCGACCGAACGGGTATAAGGCACGCTGCAACGCTCGATGGTGATTCCCACGGGCTCGAAGACTTCGCGCAGGATGGCCCAGGCCAACCCATCGCCGTCGGCCTCGGTGTATTCGCTCCAGACCTCACTGGCGATGCGAATCTGCCCGGATGGCGCCTGCAGCTCGCCGGCCCGGACGCTGCAACAGCTCCAGGCAACCAGCAACACCAGCAGCACGCGGCAGACATCCATGCCTAATTCCTCAGTTGAAGCACCACACCAGCCCTTGCATCGCCAACCAGGCAAACACGCCAGCCAGCACATCATCGAGCATGATGCCGACACCGCCATGCACATGCCGGTCGACCCAGCGAATCGGCCACGGCTTGAGAATGTCGAAGAAACGGAACATTAAAAACCCCGCCAACAGCCAGTACCAGCCCTCGGGCACCAGCCACAGGGTGATCCACATACCGACCATTTCGTCCCAGACGATACCTTCGTGGTCATGCACCCGCAGATCGTCGGCGACCTTGCCGCACAGCCAGAAGCCGAACAGCATGGTGACGCCGAGCATCAGCCAGTAGCCCCAGTCCGGCAACATCTGCCACAGCGGGATAAAGGGTAGTGCAACCAGCGAGCCCCAGGTGCCTGGCGCCTTGGGCAAGGTGCCGGAACCAAAACCGAACGCCAGGAAATGCCAGGGATTACGCCAGACCGACGGCGGTACGAACTCCGCCGGAACCTGTTTGGGATGATCTGTCACGGTGTCTCCGCAAAGTGTTGATAACCCCGGGTGCCGGGGGTGATGTCCTGGCCGCCGGCGTCCAGCAGGGTCACACCCTGCCCGGCCACCACTTGCCCCACCACCTGCACCGGCCAACCAGCCGCCAACAGCGGCGCCAGCTCGGCAGGCGGCAAGGTAAAGGCCAGGACATAGTCATCGCCGCCACTCAAGGCCGCAGCGCGGGCACCCTGTTCTCCAAGAAAGCTCAACAATGCTGGCGACAGTGGCAGTTTCTCCACCTCCACCTGCAAGGCGACCTTCGAAGCGGCCGCGATATGCCCGCAATCGGCCAGCAGGCCATCGGAGATATCCAGGGCCGAGGTGGCCTTGCCCCGCAGTGCCTGGCCCAGGGCCAATTGCGGTTGCGGTGACCAGTAGTGAGCCAGCAAGGGGGCGGCGATGCTTGCATCAGCGCTGCGCTGGCCCAGGACCAGCGGCAGGGCTCCGGCGGCATTGCCCAGCTCACCGCCGACGCAGAGCAAATCACCCACACGGGCACCACTGCGGGTCAGGGCAAGGCCTGCGGGCACTCGCCCGAAGACGGTCAGGGTCAAGGTCAGCGAGCCACGAGTGGTGTCGCCACCGATCAGGCGCACATCGCAACTCTGGGCCATGGCGTTCAGGCCACGGGCATAGGCCTGCAGCCAATCGGCGCTTACCGTCGGCAGGGTCAGGGCAAGGGTAAAGGCCAGCGGGGTGGCGCCCATGGCAGCCAGATCGCTGACAGCCACCGCCAGGGAGCGTTGGCCTAAAAGATAGGGGTCGCAGGGATCGGCGAAATGCACACCGGCCACCAGGGTGTCGGTGGAAATCGCCAACTGCTCGCCCGAAGCAACCGCCAGCAAGGCGCAGTCGTCACCAATCCCCAGGGCAACACCCTCGCCGCCTTGCGCACAAGGCGCGGCAGCGAAGAAGTTACGGATCAGCTCAAACTCGCCCATGGCAGCTGCAAGCGCGGTTCAGCGCTTGAACGCCTTCACTTCAGCTTCACGCAGGCGTGGGGCCAGCTTGTCGAGAACACCGTTGACGAACTTGTGGCCGTCGGTGGAACCGAAAACCTTGGCCAGTTCGATACCTTCGTTGATCACAACGCGGTACGGCACGTCGACGCGCTTGAGCAGTTCCCAGGTGGACAGCCGCAGGACCGCCAGTTCAACCGGGTCCAGCTCATCGATGGCCAGGTCCAGGCAAGGCACGAGCGCGTTGTCGATCTCGTTCTTGTTGGCCGGAACTCCGTGCAGGATCTCCCGGAAGTAGGCGCCGTCGATGTCAGTGAAATCGTTGTCGACCCGAAACTGCGCTTCGATCTCGTTCAGCGAATGCTTGGCCATGTGCCATTGGTACAGCGCCTGGGTCGCGAGCTGACGGGCTTCGCGACGCTTGGCGCTCTTGGATGGCTTGCCGGCGTTGGCAGGCTTGGGATCGCGCGGGTTGAAACGATCGCTATCGTCGCTAATCACTTGGCCTCCAACTGCGCCAGCAGGCTGACCATTTCCAGGGCGGACAAGGCAGCTTCGGCCCCTTTGTTGCCGGCCTTGGTGCCGGAACGTTCGATGGCTTGTTCGATCGAATCAACGGTCAGCACGCCGAAGGCCACTGGCACGCCGAACTCCATGGACACCTGGGCCAGGCCCTTGGTGCATTCGCCGGCTACGTATTCGAAGTGCGGAGTACCGCCACGAATGACCGCGCCCAGGGCGATGATCGCCGCGTATTCACCCTTCTGTGCGACTTTCTGCGCGACCAACGGAATTTCGAAGGCGCCAGGGGCACGGATGATGGTGATGTCGCTTTCGCTCACGCCATGGCGAACCAGGGCGTCAACCGCGCCGCTGACCAGGCTTTCGACGACGAAGCTGTTGAAACGGCCGACCACCAGGGCATAGCGGCCTTTAGGGGCGATGAAGGTACCTTCGATGGTCTTCAGGGTCATTCGACAAATCTCTTAAAGAGCCAGAGCGTGTCTAGCACACGCTCTTCAGTGATATTTGAACCGCGAATTTCAAGCCGGAAACGACCGGCTTTTATTCGGAGGGCACGTATTCTACAACTTCCAGGTCGAAACCGGATATCGCATTAAACTTCATCGGCGCACTCATCAGGCGCATTTTGCGGACGCCCAGATCGCGAAGGATCTGCGAACCGGCACCGACGATGCTGTAGGTGGTGGGTTTCTTCACCGGCTGGTGTTCCGCGGTTTCACGGATGTGCGCCAGCAGTACATCGCCATCCAGCGGGTGACCCAACAACAGCACCACGCCACTGCCGGCCTCGGCCACTTTGACCATGGCCGCGCGCAGGCTCCAGCGGCCCGGCTGCTTGACCATCAGCAAGTCGCGCAGCGGGTCCATGTTATGCACGCGCACCAGGGTCGGCTCTTCAGCACAGATATCGCCCAGGGTCAGGGCCATGTGCACGTCGCCTTCCACCGAATCACGATAGGTCACCAGATTGAACTGGCCCAGTTCGCTGTCCAGGGGCTGCTCGGCAATCCGCTGAACGGTACGTTCGTGGATCATCCGGTAGTGAATCAGGTCGGCGATGGTGCCGATCTTGATGTTGTGTTCAGCGGCGAAGGCTTCCAGTTCGGTACGACGGGACATGGTGCCGTCGTCGTTCATCACTTCGCAGATCACCCCGCTTGGCTCGAAACCGGCCATGCGCGCCAGGTCGCAGGCGGCTTCGGTGTGGCCGGCACGGGCCAGGGTACCGCCGGGTTGGGCCATCAGCGGGAAGATGTGACCCGGGCTGACGATGTCCTCGGGCTTGGCGTCCTTGGCCGCTGCCGCTTGTACGGTACGCGCACGGTCAGCGGCCGAGATGCCGGTGGTCACGCCTTCGGTGGCCTCGATGGAGACGGTGAACTTGGTGCCGAAGCCGGAACCGTTGCGCGGCGCCATCAGCGGCAGCTTGAGCAGCTCGCAGCGCTCGCGGCTCATGGGCATGCAGATCAGGCCACGGGCGTGCTTGGCCATGAAGTTGATGTGCTCGGCCTTGCAGCACTCGGCGGCCATGATCAGGTCGCCTTCGTTCTCGCGGTCTTCGTCATCCATGAGGATGACCATCTTGCCTTGGCGGATGTCTTCAACCAGTTCTTCGATGCTGTTGAGCGCCACGCGGCACCCCCTTGAGTCAGGATTTGAGATAGCCGTTAGCGGCCAGAAAACTTTCGGTAATGCTGCTGCCGGTGGTGGCTTCAGCAGCCTTGTCACCCAACAGCAGGCGTTCCAGGTAGCGCGCCAGCAGGTCGACCTCGAGGTTGACCTGCCGACCCGGCCGGTAGTCGGCCATGATGGTTTCCGCCAGGGTGTGGGGCACGATGGTCAGCTCGAACTCGGCGCCATTGACCGCGTTGACCGTCAGGCTGGTGCCGTCGACGGTGATCGAGCCTTTATGGGCGATGTACTTGGCCAGTTCTTTCGGTGCGCGGATGCGGAACTGAATGGCCCGGGCATTTTCTTCCCGCGCCACCACTTCGCCGACACCGTCGACGTGACCGCTGACCAGGTGACCGCCCAGGCGGGTGGTCGGGGTCAGGGCTTTCTCCAGGTTGACCCGGCTGCCGGCTTTCAACTGATGGAAGGCCGTGCAATCGAGGGTCTCGCGGCTGACATCGGCCCAGAAACCGTCACCCGGCAACTCGACTGCGGTCAGGCAGACGCCGTTCACCGCGATGCTGTCGCCCAGTTTGACGTCGGCCAGATCAAGCTTGCCGGTTTCTACATAGACCCGCACATCTCCGCCTTTTGGGGTCAATGCGCGAATGCTGCCGATGGATTCGATGATGCCGGTGAACATGGAGTCCTCCTCGAGAACAGGGCCGCCGGGTAGGCGAAAGTCGGGAATTATACGCTCGCTGGCGGGGTCGGGATGGCAGTGACTCGCCAGTCATCGCCCACTGCACGCATTTCAATGATCTTGAGCAACGGTGCCTCGCTCATCTGCGCCAGCGGCCAGTCCAGCAACGGCCGCGCCGAGGAACCGAGGAACTTGCCGGCGACGAAGATCTGGTACTCGTCCACCAGCCCCTGCTGGGCAAAGGCTCCCGCCAGCCGCGGGCCGGCTTCCACCAGCACTTCATTGACGCCACGGGCGGCCAGCTCCAACAGCAAGCGATGCAGGTCGACCTGGCCATCGGGGCCGGGAACGATCAGGCACTCCGGGCCGTTGGCATATTGCTCTTCCACGGCCGCACAGGTGGCCACCAACACCGGTCCGGCCTTGAAGAACGGCGCGTCGAGAGGCACCCGCAAACGGCCATCGATCAACACCCGCAGCGGTGGGCGACTCATGGCCAGGGCAGTCTGCTCAGGGTCCAGGCCCAGCTCAGCGGCGCGTACGGTCAGCCGGGCGTCATCCGCCAGCACTGTGTCGGCACCAGTCAGCACCACCGAAGATTCGGCCCGCAGACGTTGCACCGCGGAGCGGGCAGCTGGCCCGGTAATCCATTGGCTCTCGCCACTGGCCATGGCAGTGCGACCGTCGAGACTCATCGCCAGCTTGACCCGCACATAAGGCAGGCCGTGCTCCATGCGTTTCAGGAAACCCTTGTTGATCCCCCGGGCCTCGGCTTCCAGCACTCCGCTGTGGGTGTCGATGCCGGCCTGGGCCAGACGCTGCAAGCCGCGCCCGGCCACTTCCGGGTTCGGGTCCTGCATCGCCGCAACCACCCGCGCCACCCCGGCATTGACCAGGGCATCGGCGCAAGGCGGTGTGCGGCCGTGATGGCTGCAAGGCTCGAGAGTCACATAGGCCGTGGCGCCACGGGCCAGTTCCCCGGCGGCACGCAGGGCATGGACTTCAGCGTGGGGTTCACCAGCCCGCACATGCCAGCCTTCGCCTACCACCTGGCCGTCGCGAACGATGACACAGCCGACGCGGGGGTTGGGATGGGTGGAGTACCGGCCCTTGCGCGCCAGTTCCAAGGCACGGGCCATGTAGTGCGCGTCGAGTACCGCTTGCTCCGGGGACAGGCTCATTGCTTGGCCGGCTCGCGGGCGAGACGGTCGATCTCTTCGCGGAATTCGTTGAGGTCCTGGAAACGTCGATAGACCGAAGCGAAACGGATATAGGCGACTTCATCGAGCTTCTGCAGCTCGGTCATCACCAGTTCACCCACGACCAGGGATTTGACTTCGCGCTCACCAGTGGCCCGCAGCTTATGCTTGATGTGCACCAGCGCCGCCTCCAGACGCTCGACACTGACCGGGCGTTTTTCCAGGGCGCGCTGCATGCCGGCGCGCAGTTTTTCTTCGTCGAAGGGCTGACGGCTGCCGTCAGTCTTGATCAGGCGCGGCATCACCAGTTCGGCAGTTTCGAAGGTGGTGAAACGTTCACCACAGGCCAGGCATTCACGCCGGCGGCGCACCTGTTCGCCCTCGGCGACCAGACGCGAGTCGATGACCTTGGTGTCGTTGGCACCGCAGAAGGGACAGTGCATGGTGGCAGGCAACAAAAAAAGGGAGGGCCATGGTAGCGCATCCCACTGGCAAGACAAGCCATAGCCTTTACGGTATACAGACCGACTATTATGTTTCGCACATGGACATTCGCCTTGTTGGAGCTTCAGATGCCGCTCAGACCGCTCGTTTTGCTCAGTCTCGTCAGCCTGCTGGTCGCTTGCAGCAGCGATGCCCCAAAACCTGCGGCCCCCTCTTCTTCACAGCAACAGACCACGCAAAAAAATCAGGAACCTGCCGATCTTGGGCCCTTGCCGGCCTACCAGCGCGAACTGAGCGGTACCCTCGACGGGGTGCCGGCCGGCGCCAACGTCGAACTGGCGCTGTTGGTAATCGATGAGCGCGGCCGTCCGCAACGCTTGCTGGCCAGCAACAACTTGACCGGTACCAACCAGGCTCTGCCCTTTCGCCTGCGTTTCGCTCCCGACGCCTTCCCCGCCGGCGCCCGGGTCGAACTGCGCGGCCGCGCCAGCCAATCCGGCCAGTTGATCCTGCACCTGCCGGCAGTACGCATCGACCAACCCACCACCCAGGCCCTGGGACCACTGCAATTCGTCAAAGCCCCATGAAGGTACCGCTCGACCTGCAAGACGCCCTCAGCGAGCTGCTGGGTGATGCGCAACTGGTGGCCTGCGAGCTGCCCGACACGCGCCTGAAACTCTGGCTGATCGACGCCCAGAACATGGACCGCGCCTTCACCCCGGAAGAAACCCGACGCATTCTCCATGAACCGCCTTACTGGAGTTTCTGCTGGGCCAGCGGCCTGGCCCTGGCCCGTTACCTGGCCGAACACCCGCACTGGGTGCAAGGCAAGCGGGTGCTGGACTTCGGTGCCGGCTCCGGGGTGGCGGCGATTGCCGCGGCCAAGGCTGGTGCCCTGGAAGTGGTGGCTTGCGACCTCGACCCACTGGCCATCGCCGCCTGCCGTGCCAACGCCGCACTCAACGACGTCGATCTGAGCTATTCAACGGACTTTTTCGCCGAGGCTGATCGCTTCGACCTGATCCTGGTGGCGGACGTGCTCTATGACCGAGCCAACCTGCCGCTGCTGGATGAATTCCTCAGCCGCGGCCGCGAAGCCCTGGTGGCGGATTCCCGGGTCAGGGACTTCCAGCACCCGCTGTATCAGCGCCTGGAAATGCTCAACGCCCTGACGCTGCCTGACCTGGCCGAGCCTTGGGAGTTTCGCAATGTGAGCCTGTATCACGCGCAGCGGCCATTCACCGGCGACCCGGCTGCCACGGGCAATAGCGATCTACTTCGCGCAACTTTATAGTGGTTCCATTCCCGCTTATTCGAGATACCCCATGAGTCAGGACACGCCGTATATCTTCGACGCCCGCACCGCTGATTTCGACCAGTCGGTGATCGAGAATTCCTTCCACAAACCGGTCCTGGTGGACTTCTGGGCAGAATGGTGCGCGCCCTGCAAGGCGCTGATGCCGATGCTGCAACAGATCGCCGAGAGCTATCAGGGCGAGTTGCTGCTGGCCAAGGTCAACTGCGATATCGAGCAGGACATCGTCGCCCGCTTCGGCATCCGCAGCCTGCCCACCGTGGTGCTGTTCAAGGACGGTCAACCGGTGGACGGCTTTGCCGGCGCACAACCGGAATCCGCAGTACGGGCGATGCTCGAACCCCATGTGCAGATGCCGCCACCCCCTGCCGCCGACCCGCTGGAGCAGGCCGAAGCCTTGTTCAGCGACGGCCGGATCGGCGACGCCGAGGCCCTCCTCAAAGTGCTGCTGGGGGAAGACAACAGCAACGCCAAGGCCCTGATTCTCTACGCCCGCTGCCTGGCCGAGCGCGGCGAACTGGGCGAAGCCCAGACCGTGCTCGACGCGGTCAAGAGCGATGAACACAAGGCCGCCCTGGCCGGTGCCAAGGCGCAGATCACCTTCCTCAAGCAGGCCGCGGACCTGCCGGATGCCGCCGACCTCAAGGCGCGCCTGGCCAAGGACCCGCTGGATGACGAGGCAACCTACCAGCTGTCGATCCAGCAACTGGCCCGCCAGCAATACGAAGCGGCGCTGGAAGCCTTGCTCAAACTCTTCATGCGCAACCGCAGCTACAACGAAGGCATTGCCCACAAGACCCTGCTGCAAGTTTTCGACCTGTTGGGCAACGATCACCCATTGGTGACCGCGTATCGCCGCAAACTGTTCGCCGCGCTGTACTGAGACTGATCTGCCGGCTGATATAGGAGCTGGCTTGCCAGCGAAAGGGTTCTGACAGACAGAACCCATTGGCCAGCAAGCTGGCTCCTACAGGATCATTGCACCCAGCTGTAGAGCGGCGTATCGGCGCCGCTGATCACCTTGACCTCGGCGCAGTGGCGCAAGCGCACCAGCAAACGCTTGCCCGCCGCCGCGCTGCCGGTCAGCCCCTGCAACTGCTCCAGCAACTCGGGCCCGCTGATCTGGCCCGCCTTGCGCAACAGATCCTTGGCGGTCTGCCACAACGCATCGTCCTGACTGGCCGGCCGGGTAGCTGCCGCGACACTTTCAGGCTTGGCCGCCTGCAACTGCGCGCCCAGTTGCGCCCAATCGCCTTCGTCCAGTTCCAGGGTCAAATCCACCGGCCAATCGCCGATGCTTCCACGAATCCGCAACATCGCTGTGCTCCCACATTTTTCTGACGAGCATGCTCCCACGCGTCTTGCGCAACGCCAAGCAGGCGGTCAAACTCTGCGGCCTATTGTTATAAGATCACATAACATTTATTTCATCTTCGCCCTGGAGACTTGCTATGCGCCGTCTGCTACTCGCCCTGCCCTTCGCCCTGTTGCCGCTGGCCGTTGCCCAGGCCGCGCAAGCCCATGATCACGAGCATGAACACGGCAGCCTCGGCGCCCATGAACACGGCGTGGCCCGTTTGAACGCGGTGCTCGACGGCCAGGCCCTGGAGCTGGAACTGGAAAGCCCGGCGATGAACCTGGTGGGGTTCGAACACGCCCCCAGCACCGACGCCGACAAGGCCAAGGTCGCTGCCGCCCGCACTCAACTGGAACAGCCCCTGGTGCTGTTCAGCCTGCCCAAGGCCGCCGCCTGCACAGTGGCCAAACAGGAACTGGAGAGCCCGCTGTTCGGCGACAAGCCCGAAGCCGATGACCACGATGACGATGACAAGGACGCGGCAGGTCATGAACATCACCACGAACACAGCGAGATCCACGCTCACTACCAGTTCACCTGCGCCAAGCCGGACGCCCTGAAGCACCTCGACCTGGGACAAGTCTTCAAGACCTTCCCCGCCACCCAGAAAATTCAGGTACAACTGATTTCGCCAAACGGCCAGCAAGGTGTCGAAGCCACCGCCAAGGCTGCCACCCTGAAGTTCTAAGCGCTGCGCCTGTAGCCGCGGCTTCCAGCGGCGGCTACACCACTCACTGCATGATCGGCCCAACATGACCCAAGCACTCATCGAACTGTCCGACCTGGGCTTCAGCTGGCCCGGCCACCCTCAGTTGCTGGACATCCCGAGTTTCCGCCTGGAAGCCGGCGAAACACTGTTCCTCAAGGGCCCCAGCGGCAGCGGCAAGACCACGCTGCTGGGCTTGCTGGGCGGGGTACAGAAACCCAATCAGGGCAGCATCCGCCTGCTGGGCCAGGAGCTGACCGAGCTGGCCGCCGGAGCACGTGACCGCTTTCGCGTCGATCACACCGGCTACATCTTCCAGCAGTTCAACCTGCTGCCGTTTCTCTCGGTACGCGAGAACGTCGAACTGCCCTGCCACTTCTCCAGGCTGCGGGCCAGCCGCGCCATTCAGCGCCACGGCAGCGTCGATCAGGCGGCTGCCACTTTGCTGGCCCATCTGGGTCTGAAGGACCCCGACCTGCTCGGCCGTCGTGCCGACTCGCTGTCCATCGGCCAACAGCAACGGGTCGCCGCCGCCAGGGCCCTGATCGGCCAGCCAGAGCTGGTGATCGCCGACGAACCCACCTCGGCGCTGGACTACGACGCCCGGGAAGCTTTCATCCAACTGCTCTTCGCCGAGTGCCGTGAGGCTGGAGCCAGCCTGCTGTTCGTCAGCCATGACCAGAGCCTGGCGCCGCTGTTTGATCGCAACCTGTCGCTGGCCGAACTCAATCGCGCCGCCACGCCCGCAGAGGTCTGAGATGTATCTGTTCCGTCTAGCCATGGCCAGCCTGGCTAACCGCCGCTTCACCGCGATCCTCACCGCCTTCGCCATTGCTCTCTCGGTCTGCCTGCTGCTGGCGGTGGAACGGGTCCGCACCGAAGCCCGGGCCAGTTTCGCCAGCACCATCAGCGGCACCGACCTGATCGTCGGCGCCCGCTCCGGCTCGGTGAACCTGCTGTTGTACTCGGTGTTTCGCATCGGCAACGCCACCAACAACATCCGCTGGGACAGCTTCGAGCACTTCGCCAACAACCCTAAGGTGAAGTGGGCGATCCCGATTTCGCTGGGCGACTCCCATCGTGGCTACCGGGTCATGGGCACCACCGAGGCCTACTTCCAGCACTACCAGTACGGTCATCAGCAGAGCCTGCAACTGGCCGTGGGCCGGGCTTTCGCCAGTGATCCTTTCGAGGTGGTACTGGGGGCCGAAGTCGCCGATGCCCTGCACTACAAACTTGGCGACAAGCTGGTGCTGGCCCACGGCGTGGCGGCCATCAGCCTGGTCAAGCATGACGACAAACCCTTCACCGTGGTGGGTATCCTCAAGCGCACCGGTACTCCGGTGGACCGCACGCTGCACATCAGCCTGGGCGGTATGGAGGCGATCCACATCGACTGGCACAACGGTGTGCCGGCCCGTGGCGACGGTCGTATTACTGCCGATCAGGCGCGCAACTTGGACCTGACGCCCCAGGCAATCACCGCCTTCATGCTTGGCCTCAACAGCAAGATTTCGACCTTCGCCCTGCAACGGGAGATCAACGAATTTCGCGGCGAGCCGATGCTGGCGATCCTGCCCGGCGTGGCCCTGCAGGAACTCTGGAGCCTGATGGGCACCGCCGAGAAAGCCTTGTTCGTGGTGTCGCTGTTCGTGGTTCTTACCGGCCTGATCGGCATGCTCACGGCAATCCTCACCAGCCTCAACGAGCGTCGCCGGGAGATGGCCATCCTGCGTTCGGTAGGCGCCCGTCCCTGGCATATTGCAACATTGCTGGTACTAGAAGCCTTTGCCCTGGCACTGTTCGGGGTCCTGGCCGGTCTGGGCCTGCTGTACCTGGGCATCGCCCTGGCCCAGGGCTACGTGCAATCGAACTACGGCCTGTACCTGCCGCTGTCCTGGCCCAGCCAGTATGAGTGGACGTTGCTGGGCGGTATCCTGATCGCCGCGCTGCTGATGGGCAGCGTGCCGGCCTGGCGCGCCTACCGGCAATCCCTGGCCGATGGCCTGTCGATTCGTTTATGAGCACCGCTTTATGAAAGCCCAACGCCTGCTGCGCCCCCTGCTTGCCCTGTCGCTGCTGATCGCCACGCCGTTGTGGGCGGCCGGAGCGCCGAAGGATCTGACCTGGTCGGAAATGATCCCGCCGGACGCGCCGCCGGAAGTGCCGAACATGCAGCCGCTGCACGACCTGTCGCAGATGAGCGATGCACTGGCCGCCGAATCGGCCCCCGCCGCCAAGCAGGACCTGCCCAATGCGCCGGTGGTGAAGAGCCTGGACGGCCAGACGGTGCGCCTGCCCGGCTATATAGTGCCCCTGGAAGTAAACGAGGAAGGCCGCACCACGGAATTTCTCCTGGTGCCCTACTTCGGCGCCTGCATCCACGTGCCACCCCCGCCGTCGAACCAGATCGTCCACGTCACCAGCGAGCTCGGAGTAAAGCTCGACGAGCTGTATCAGCCTTACTGGATCGAGGGCGCCATGCAGGTCAAACCCTCTACCAGCGAGCTGGCGGACGCCGGCTACCAGATGGCGGCGCAGAAGATCTATGTCTATGAGTTGCAGGAGTGAGTGCAGCAGCGGTGCCGGCTCGGACAGGGTTCGGGCACCAGGCCAAAAGAGTGCAGAACAAAAGAATAGTTCAGCCCTGCCACCGGGGTTCGCCATTTCATTGAGCTGAGTCAAGGCAGTCAACTTGACGATCCTTACCATTGGACATAGCCAATTTGAATCGTCCTTTGGAGCTCCCATGCACAAGTCTCTGCTTAGCGCTTCCCTGATCGCGCTCGCACTCGCCGCCCCGATTGCCAACGCCCATGAAGCTGGCGATATCCTGATCCGCGCCGGTGCCATTACCGTCAATCCAAAAGCCAACAGCTCCGACGTCAAGGTCGACAGCGGCCCGTTGGCCGGCGCCAACCTGGGCGGCAAGGCGACCATGAGCAGCGACACTCAGCTGGGTCTGAACTTCGCCTACATGGTGACCAATAACGTCGGTATCGAACTGCTGGCCGCCACTCCGTTCGAACACGATGTGAAGATCAAGGACACCTCCCTGGCCGCCGCCAACGGCAAGCTCGGTACCCTCAAACACCTGCCGCCGACCCTGAGCGTTGTGTACTACCCGCTGGATAGCAAATCGGCGTTCCAGCCCTACGTCGGTGCCGGTATCAACTACACCTGGATCTACGACGAGCACGTCGGCAGCCGCGCCCAGGCCGCAGGTTTCGACAATTTCCGCGCCAAGAACTCCTGGGGCCTGGCCTGGCAGGTCGGTGCCGACTACATGCTGACCGACAAGATCATGGTCAACGCCCAGGTGCGCTACATCGATATCGATACCCGTGCGTACGTGGATAACAACGCCCTGGCCGCCGGCACCCGTGCCAAGGTCAATGTCGACGTTGATCCTTGGGTCTACATGGTGGGTCTGGGCTACAAGTTCTAAGCCCGCCGACAATAAAAAAAGGCGCCTCGAAAGGCGCCTTTTTCATGCCTGCACTTTCCCTCAGCGCCCCATCAGGCGGGCGAGGCCGACACTCATCGGAGTCGGCTCGGGAAACGTGAAGCGCTGCAGCAGACGCTGGTTGCTGGCGCGGGAATGACGGATGTCACCGGCCCGGGCCGGACCGTAGCTGATGGCCGGCAATTCGCCGACCACCTCGGCCAGGGCCGCAAGCATCTGCTTGAGGGTGGTGGCCTGATTCAGGCCGACGTTGACCGCCCCCACTTCCAGCTGCGGTGCCTCCATGGCCTGCACCAGCACCTGCACCAGATCACCGACGTAAACAAAGTCCCGCGTCTGCTCGCCATCGCCGAACACGGTAATGGGCAGCCCCTGTTGGGCCCGCTCGCTGAAGATGCTGATGACCCCGGAATAGGGCGAGGAAGGGTCCTGACGCGGACCGAAGATATTGAAGAAGCGGAAGATCGCCGGTTCCAGGCCATGCTGGCGCCGATAGAAATCAAAATAATGCTCGCTGGCCAGCTTGTCCGCCGCATAAGGGGTCAGCGGCGCCTTGGCCGTGTCCTCATCAATGGACTGGCCTTCGCCGTTGTTGCCGTACACGGCCGCGCTGGAGGCGAACAACACCCGCTTGACGCCGCACTGGCGCATGGCCTCGCAGACATTCAGGGTGCCGATGAAATTGCTCTGGTGAGTCTGCACCGGATCGTCCACCGAGGCCTGTACCGAGGCCACCGCCGCCAGATGCGCCACAGCGCAACAGCCTTGCATGGCACGGCTCACCAACCCCGCGTCGGCGACGTCGCCCTCGATCAGTTCTACCCGCGGGTCGTCCAGCGGCAGGTTGCTCGGTTTGCCAGTGGACAAGTCGTCCAGCACCCGCAACGAGTAGCCCTTGGCGAGTAGGGCGTCGGTCAGGTGTGAACCAATGAAACCGGCGCCGCCGGTGATCAATACAGGGCCATCAGCCATGACGATAAAACCTATCCAGTAAGGCCGGGAGCGCGGCACGCCAGGCGCGCGGCTTGATCCCGAAGGTATGAAGAATCTTCTTGCAGGCCAGCACCGCGTGCTGCGGTTCTTCGGCAGCATCGCCACAGGCGGCATGGGCCTGGGCAGTCGGGGCCTCGATGGCCAGCGGGTGCAGTTGCCGTGCTTCCGTCAGCACCGCCTGGCCCAGAGCCAGGGGCGTGGTCGCTTCCTGGCCGGCATAGTGATAGGTGCCCCACAGCGGCGCGGCACAATCGAGCTGCTTGAGCACCGAGATGATCACCCGCGCGGCGTCGTCCACCGGGGTCGGATTGCCCCGACGGTCGTCCGCCATCAACAGTTCTTCCGGGGATTCGGCCCGGGCCAGGAAACGCCCGAGAATGCCGTCGGAGCTGTCGTCCAGCAACCAGCCGAAACGCAGCAAGACGTGCTGCGGACAGGTGGCGCGAACGCTCTGCTCGATCCGCCACAGTGCCTGACCGCGCAGCCCCAGGGGCACCGGCTCGTCTTTCTCGCTGTAGGCGGTGGCCCGGGAACCGTCGAACACTCGATAGCTCGAAGGCTGCGCAAGAATGATGTTGTGATGCTGGCAAAGCTCCGCCAGCCGTTCGACCGCGCGCTCCTGAGCACTCAGGCGTGCCTCGCTCACCGTCTCCGCCTGAAACCAGTCGAAGTAGTAAGCCAGGTTGATCAAGGCATCCGGGCGGGTGTCGTCGAGCAGTTGCGTGAGGCTCGCGGCATCCCAACCGTCTTGCGGCGGACGGGGGGCGAGGAAACCGATGTCCTCCTCCGCACCCAGGCGAATCAGCGCCTGCCCAAGGGCATTTCCGCCGCCCAGTAACATAAGGCGCATTCGCATAGAGTCAGCAGGCCCAGTCTGTTCAGAACGATGGTTTGGATCGGCCAGTCCCGTGGGTTTGACCGTCGAGAATTGCCGGAATCGTTGCATTTTGCGGGTTTGTGGCGCAAGCGTCACTGAGAAAGTGTCGGTGCGACCTTGTGCCCTCAGCGCCGACTGCGGCGCCAGCTGCGCAGCACGCTACTTGCAAGTTGCCCCGAGCGGCCGCATAAACCCATCCATGACCCTCGCCGAATCCATGAACCCGGTCCTGGACGGTTTTCATCCCGCCGTCAGCGCCTGGTTCGAGCGCACCTTTGCCGCCGTGACCACGGCCCAGGCCCGCGCCTGGCCGTTGATCGCCCAGCGCCGCTCGACCCTGATCGCCGCCCCCACCGGCTCGGGCAAGACCCTCACCGCCTTTCTCGCCGTGATCGATGACCTGGTGCGCCAGGGCCTGGCCGCTGGCGGCCAGTTGCCGGACGCCACCCTGGTGGTCTACGTCTCGCCGCTCAAGGCCCTGAGCAACGATATCCAGATCAACCTGCAGCAGCCGCTGGCCGGCATCACCGAACAACTGCGTCTGATGGGCCTGCCGCAGCTGTGCATCCGCACCGCGGTGCGCACGGGCGACACCCCGCAGAAAGAACGCAACGCCATGCGCAAGAGCGCGCCACAGATTCTCGTCACCACCCCGGAATCGCTCTACGTGCTGCTGGGTTCGGACTCCGGACGCAAGATGCTGGCCAGCACCCGCAGCGTGATCGTCGACGAGATCCACGCCCTGGCCGGGAGCAAGCGCGGCAGCCACCTGGCCCTGAGCCTGGAGCGCTTGCAGGCGCTGTGCGCCGAGCCCCTGTTGCGCATCGGTCTGTCGGCCACGCAGAAACCCATCGAGGCCGTGTCACGTTTTCTGGTGGGGCATGAGCGGCCTTGCGACATCGTCGACATCGGCCATGCCCGCCCCCGGGACCTGGATATCGAAGTGCCCCCGGTGCCGCTGTCGGCGGTCATGGCCAATGATGTCTGGGAGCTGGTGTACGAGCGCCTCGCCACCCTGAGCCGGGAACACCGCACCACGCTGATTTTCGTCAACACCCGACGCCTGGCCGAGCGGCTGGCCCGGCACCTGAGCGAACGCCTGGGCAAACAGGCGGTGGCCGCGCACCACGGCAGCCTGGCCAAAGAGCAGCGCCTGGAGGCCGAGCAGCGGCTCAAGGCCGGGGACCTGCAAGTGTTGATTGCCACCGCCTCCCTGGAGCTGGGCATCGATATCGGTGATGTCGACTTGGTGTGCCAGATCGGCTCGCCGCGCTCGATCTCGGCCTTTTTACAGCGCGTCGGGCGCTCCGGCCACCAGGTCGGCGGCACCCCGAAGGGCCGGTTGTTTGCCCTGACCCGGGACGACCTGATCGAATGTGCCGCTCTGCTGGACTGCGTGCACCGCGGCGAGCTGGACAGTCTGCTGATCCCCCATGCGCCGCTGGATGTGCTGGCCCAGCAGATCGTCGCCGAAGTCAGCTGCCAGGAATGGCCGGAAGGAGCGCTGCTGGACCTGCTGCGCCGGGCCACGCCGTACGCCGAGCTGGATCAGGCCCACTACCAGGCCCTGCTGCAGATGCTTGCCGAAGGCTTCAACGGTCGCCAAGGCCTGCGCAGCGCCTATCTGCATCGCGATGCCCTGACCCGCACCCTGCGCGGCCGTCGTGGGGCCAAGCTGACGGCGGTCACCAGCGGCGGCACCATTCCCGACAACGCCGACTACAGCGTGCTGCTGGAACCTCAGGGCCTGAACATCGGCAGCGTCAACGAAGACTTCGCCGTGGAAAGCATTGCCGGCGACGTGTTCCAGCTGGGCAACACCTCGTATCGCATCCTGCGGGTGGAAGCCGGCAAGGTGCGGGTCGAGGACGCCCAGGGCCAGCCGCCGAACATCCCCTTCTGGCTCGGTGAGGCCCCGGGGCGCAGCACCGAGCTGTCCAGCGCCGTGGCCCGCCTGCTGGCGCAACTCGACGCCCTGCTCGGCGCGACGCCGGGCCAGTTGCAACCGGCCATCGACTGGCTGCAGCAGGCGCTTGGGCTGAACCGCGCCAGCGCCGAGCAACTGGTGGATTACCTGGCGCCCGCGCGCCTGGCCCTGGGCGCCCTGCCGTCCCAGGACACGCTGATCATGGAGCGTTTCTTCGACGAATCCGGCGGCACCCAACTGGTGATCCACAGCCCCTTCGGCAGCCGCATCAACCGCGCCTGGGGACTGGCCCTGCGCAAGCGTTTCTGTCGCACCTTCAACTTCGAACTGCAGGCTGCCGCCAGCGAGGACGCCATCGTCCTGTCGCTGTCTACCAGCCACAGCTTCGCCCTGGATGAAGTCTGGCGGTATCTGCATAGCAACAGCGCCGAGCACCTCCTCATCCAGGCGCTGCTGGACGCCCCACTGTTCGGCGTGCGCTGGCGCTGGAACGCCGGGATCGCCCTGGCACTGCCGCGCTACAGCGGCGGGCGCAAAGTGGCGCCGCAGATCCAGCGGATGAAAAGCGAAGACTTGATCGCCAGTGTGTTTCCCGACCAGATCGCCTGCCTGGAAAACCTCGCCGGCGAACGGGAAATCCCCGATCACCCGCTGGTGGAACAGACCCTCGACGACTGCCTGCACGACGCCATGGACAGCGAAGGCTGGCTGCAGCTGTTGCGGCGCATGGAACAGGGCCAGGTGCGCCTGCTGAGCCGCGAGTTGCCGGCGCCCTCGCCCCTGGCGGCGGAAATTCTCAGCGCCAAGCCCTACACCTTTCTCGATGACGCGCCCCTTGAAGAGCGCCGCACTCAGGCGGTATTGGCGCGGCGCTGGAGCGACCCGCAAGCCACCGACGACCTTGGCGCGCTGGATGCCGACGCCATAACCGCCGTGGCTGAAGAGGCGTGGCCAAACCCGGCCACGGTCGATGAAATGCACGAAGCCCTGATGAGCCTCGCCGCCATCAGCGAGGCTGAAGCCCAAGCCAACCCCCAGTGGCCGCAATGGCTGGCAACCCTGACAGCCCAAGGCCGTGCCTGCCGCTTGCCGGTGGGCCCCAGTGAACAGGTATGGCTGGCCCTGGAACGCATTACCTGCCTGCAAGCCCTGTATCCCCAAGCGCCTCTGCAGCCGGCCCTGAAACCCGTACCCGGCTTCGATCAGGCCTGGGACCCGGAACCTGCGCGAGTGGAACTGATTCGCGCGCGCCTCAGCGGCTTTGCCCCCCAGACCCTGAGCCAGATCGCCGCCCCCCTGGGGCTGCCTCCCGGGCAAATCATCCAGGCCCTGGTCCAGCTTGAAACCGAAGGCTATGTACTGCGGGGGCGCTTCAGCCCCGATTGCCAAGAAGAGCAGTGGTGCGAACGCCACCTGCTGGCACGAATTCACCGCTACACGGTCAAGCGCTTGCGCCGGGAGATCGAACCGGTGGCCCTGCAGGACTTCATGCGCTTCCTGTTCGACTGGCAGCACCTGTCCCCAGGCACCCAAGGCCAGGGCAGCGCCATGCTCGCCGAAGTGGTCAGCCAGCTCGCAGGCTACCCGGCGGCGGCCTCAGCCTGGGACAGCGACCTGCTGCCGGCGCGGATCAAGGATTACTCCGCCAATTGGCTGGATGAGCTGTGCCGCAGCGGCAAGGTGGTCTGGAGCCGGATCAACAGCACGGGCAAGACCGCCAGCAGCGCCCTGCGCAGCACGCCGATCGTGCTGCTGCCACGCTCCCAGGCCGCTCTCTGGAGCGCATTGACCTGTCCGGCCGACAGCCACGAGCTCTCGCCCAGGGCGCAGAAAGTCCACAGCGTACTGAGCCAGCAAGGCGCTCTGTTTTTCGATGAGCTGCTGCACGAAGCCCACCTGCTGCGCAGCGAACTGGAAAGCGTGCTCCAGGAACTGGTGGGCGCCGGCCTGGTGAACGCCGACAGTTTCGCCGGGCTGCGCGCCCTGATTACACCGGCGAGCAAACGCCAGAACCGCAGCAGCCGACGAGGTCGCGGGGCCTTTGTCGGTGGCATGGACGATGCCGGACGCTGGGCCTTGCTGCGTCGTTCAGCGACTCAAGACTCGACAGCCACCCTGGAACAGGTGGCCATGACCTTGCTGCGCCGTTACGGCGTGGTGTTCTGGCGACTGCTGGAACGCGAGGCGGACTGGCTGCCCAGCTGGCGCGAACTGCTGCGCACCTTCCATCGGCTGGAAGCCCGGGGAGAGATCCGTGGCGGGCGCTTTGTCAGCGGTCTGGCCGGCGAGCAGTTCGCCCTGCCGGAAGCCATCCCGCTGCTACGGGAGGTACGCCGCCGGCCCCATGACGGCAGCCTGATCGCGGTGTGTGGCGTGGACCCGCTGAACCTTGCCGGCACCCTGCTGCCCGGGCCCAAGGTGGCGGCACTCAGTGGCAACCGCCTGGTGTATCGCGACGGCCTGCCCGCCGCGGCCGAGATCGGCGGCACCCAACACTGGTGGCTGGAACTGGAACCCGAGGCCGCCCAGGCCCTGCGCAACAAACTCATCCAGCACTGACCCTCCCCTGCGGGAGCCGGCATGCTGGCAGAGGCGGCAGCGTCAATCCCCGGCCATTGCCCGGTCTTCCCAACAGCTACAGGGCCGGGCTTTACCGCTGCCGGGTCTATTGCCCTCGATTGGCGGCACTGGGAGACACACCGAAACGGTTGCGGTATTCGCTGGGGGCCAGGCCGGTGATTTTCTTGAACAGGCTGCGAAAGGTCGCCGGGTCCTGGTAACCCACGGTCCAGGCGATGTGATCGATGGTGCCGTTGGTGAACTCCAGCATCTCCCGCGCCTTGCCCACCCGCAGGTGCTGGCAGTACTGGGTCGGCTTGAGGCCGGTGGCGGCGCGGAAACGTCGCAGCAGGGTTCGCTCTTCAAGACCCGCCTGTTGCGCCATCGTCGGCAGCGACACATCCACCGCGCCATTGGCCTGCAGCCAGTGCTGCAACTTGAGGATCGCCCCATCACCATGGTTGAGGATCGGCGCGAAATTGCTACCGCACTGGCTGGCGCTGTCGCTGTGCTCCATCACCAGAAAACGCGCCGTGGCACTGGCGATGCTCGGCCCCAGCAGGCGGTCCACCAGGCGCAGTCCCAGTTCGGCCCAGGCCATCAGCCCGGCCGTGGTGATCAGGTCGCCATCGTCGACTATGGGCTGGTCAGCCTCCAGGCGCACCTGTGGATAACGGGCGGCGAACGCCTTGGCCGAAGTCCAGTGGGTGGTGGCGCTGCGGCCATCGAGCAGGCCACTCTCGGCCAACAGGATCGAGCCCACACAGACCCCGCCAAGCGTGGCGCCGGCCGCATGCTGCTGGCGCAACCAGCTCACCAGGGCAGAGGACGACTGGTTTGCGGAAAAACCTGCCAACGAAGGCGGTATCACCACGGCCAGTAGCTTGCCGCTCTCTCCCTCCTGGCTGTCATAGATCCGCCGTGGGCCTTGTGCCTCAGAGGCTTGCCAATGGCTGACCCGCAACCGCGGCAGTTGCGCCAGGGGCTGCTCACCGGCAATCCGATTGGCCACTTCGAACAGATCGGTCAGACCATGCACTGCCGCCATCTGCACCCCGGGATAAAGCAGTACGCCCAGTTCGGCGACCGAGCCTTGAATGCCCACTGTCAGTTTTCCCCCTGTTAATGTCGATGCGGCCAATCCTCCTGGGAGCAAGGGCCACCGATACTGGGCCCCAGGTTATCCACTCACTTGGAGGCAACACCCATGGCCAAACAGGCGCTCATCGTAATCGATATCCAGAACGACTACTTCGCCCACGGCAAATGGCCCCTGGTCGGGGTCGACGCAGCGGCGGACAACGCGGCAAGGCTGATCCAGGCCTTTCGCCAGAAGGCGCAGGCGGTGGTGCACATCCGCCACGAATTCACCTCCGACAGCGCGCCCTTTTTCACCCCAGGCTCCGAGGGTGCGCACTTGCACCCCAAGGTGCTGAACCGCGCCGACGAACCCGTGGTGCTCAAGCACTTCGTCAACTCGTTCCGGGAAACCGAGCTGCAGGCGATCCTCCAGCAACAGGGCATCGATGAACTGGTGATCGTGGGCAACATGAGCCACATGTGCGTAGAGGGCACCGCACGGGCCGCTGCCGACCTGGGCTACCCGGTCAAGGTGATACACGACGCCTGTGCCACCCTCGACCTGGAGTTCAACGGCCAGCGAGTAGCGGCGGCGCAAGTACAAAGCGCGGTGATGTCGGCCCTGGCATTCGCCTACGCCGATGTCCTGTCCACCGAAGAGTTCCTCGCGGCCTGATCGCTTGCATTCTGCGCCGACGATGGCGGTGAGCTCAGCCTCACCGCCGTTTGTGTCTGGGCAGGCATGCCCCAGACAGATATCCACGGGCAAGGACGCCACACCGCCTGTTGTCGCCAGCAAGACAACTTCCCGAACTACTTACGAATGATTCTTGTTATTCAGGCTAATTGTTAGTTGCGACCAAACTCTCGTCGCCACAACTCAAAGCGGTCAAATAAATGGCGCCATTAACAATGGTCGACATTCAATAGCTAACTAATGGAAATGTTTTAACCCCCGATTATTTCAAATCCTGCCTTGAGCTTTACCAAGAGTCGCTTCGCGCCTAATAACATCAACACTTATAAATCTCAGTGCTTACTTCTTACGGTTACCTCTAATTCAATATAGCCAAAGCGAATAATACATATAACAAAAAACAAGCTCACCTATCACAGGACTCCCCCCCCGGATTCATTGCCCTTAAAGCCAAGCAACAAGGTTGCACCACGTCCCTGGGGAGGGTGTTTGCAACAGTATCAACAGCAGAACTCGATACTTTCCCAGCGCGCCAGAAAAGAGCCTTGCGAGCCACTTCAATCACCTTACTTGCAAATCCAGCGGCCTTGGCTAAGTTGATAGCTACTCGCCACTGAAGTGCTCTTCAGCCGCCAGAAAACCAATAAAAAACTGTCGAGGAACTCAATAACCGGACGCCCCCCGCCTGCCCCAGCTGAGACTGACACGGAATTAGTCATATTAATCAAGAGGGATGCTTGATGAAGCGCAGTTCATTGCCTCGAGTTTTTTCATTCAAGGGTGCGGCCGAAAATTACTGGCTCTCGTTAGTGCTGTTTTCCATCCTGGTGGTCGCCAGCTTCCTGCTGTTTGAACAACAGATCCAACAGTTGCTGAATCACCTTGGCAACTTCCTCCCTTCCGATCCCGTGCAACGCACCAGCCTCGCTCTGCTGCTGGTCACCCTGCTGGCCCTGGACGTGCTCTTGCCGGTGCCTTCCAGCCTGGTGGCGCTGCTGGCCGTTGCGGTCCTGGGCGCCGTTGGCGGCTATCTGGTGATTTTCAGCGGCCTGTGCCTGGGAGCCTGTCTGGGCTACTGGCTGGGGGCCGGCTACTTTCGCCTGCTGTCCAACTGGCTGGGGCTCAGGAGCTGGCAGCCGGGGCAACTGGCCTATCGCCTCAGCACCCTGTCGCTGATCTGCCTGCGCGGAGTTCCAGTGCTGGCAGAGACCTCGGTGCTGGCCGCGGGCATGCAGCGTTATCCACTGCGCCAGTTCCTGCTGGTCACCACCCTGGCCAATGCCGGGCTGGCCCTGGCCTACGCCGCCATCGGCAGTTTGCTGGTGGAGCAGAACGCACTGCTGGCGACCATTCTCGCCAGCATGGTGCTGCCGGGGCTGGTCCTGGGCGCCCGCAGCCTGCTCAAGCCTCGCGCTGCGCAGCCGCCGATGGAGCAAAACCATCCTCTGGAAGGACGCTTCGAGGTGAGCTACCACTACCCGGTGCTGTTCACCGATCACATTTTCCAGGCCGACAATCCCTGCCTGCACCGGCAACTGGTCCAGGCGCAACAGGGACGCACCACAGTGCTGGTGTTCATCGATGAACAATTGCTGCAGTGCTGCCCACAACTGGCGCAACAGATCGCCGCCTATTTCAGCGCCCACGCCGCCGACCTGCATCTGCAGGCCGCACCGATCCCGGTGCCGGCGGGCGAACTGAGCAAGACCCCGGACGTGCTCCAGCAGTTGTATGCCCACATGCTTGAACACGGCCTGGACCGCCATTGCTATGTGCTGGCCCTGGGCGGCGGCGCGGTACTGGACGCCGTCGGCTATGCCTGCGCCACCTTTCATCGGGGGATGCGGCTGATCCGCATCCCGACCACGGTGCTGGCCCAGAACGACGCCGGCATCGGGGTCAAGAACGGCATCAACGCGTTCGCCCAGAAGAACCTGCTGGGCGCCTTCTACCCGGCCACGGCAGTGATCAACGACTTCCAGCTGCTGCTCAGCCTGTCGCCCCGGGACCAGATCGCCGGGCTGGCCGAAGCGGTGAAAGTGGCCGTGATCAAGGACGCTGCATTCTTCCAGTGGATGGAGCAGCAGGCCGAGGCCCTGGCGAGCTTTGAACACAGCGCCAGCCGCTACGCCATCTTCCGCTGTGCGCAATTGCATCTGGGCCATATCACCGGGGCCGGCGACCCCTTCGAACGGGGCAATGGCCGCCCCCTGGATTATGGGCACTGGGCTGCGCACAAGCTGGAGAACCTCAGCCAGCACCGCTTGCGCCATGGTGAGGCGGTGGCGGTGGGCATGGCCCTGGACGCGCTCTATGCCAATGCCACCGGCTTGCTGAGCCATGCTGAAACCCAGCGCCTGTTGCAGCTGCTGGACAAGCTCGGCTTCAACCTGTGCCCGCCGGAGTTGCGGTTGCAGGATGCCCAGGGCCGCTCCCTGGTGCTGCTGGGGCTGGAGGAGTTTCGCCAGCACCTGGGGGGCCAGTTGTCGATCCCGATGCTCAACCGCCTGGGCCAGTCCACCGATGTGCACCACATCGAACTGCCGGTCATGGAGCAGGCCCTGCTGCGTCTGAGCAGTTTCGGTGGGCCGGACTTCGCCTGGACCGAAGGCTGCGCCCAATGAGCCACTCCTCCCTGACCACCTGGCTGACCCTGGGCCGGGTATCCAACCTGCCGACGGTGTGGACCAACGCCCTGGCCGCCGCGTTGCTGGCCAGCAGCGCCACCACCCTGGCACCGCCCTCGCCACTGGTGTGGACCCTGCTGCTGGTGGCGCTCTCGGCGCTGTACCTGGCCGGGATGCTGCTCAACGACCTGCTGGATGCCGATTGGGACCAGCAACATCAGAACCCGCGGCCGATTGTCCTGGGCCTGGTCAGCCGGACTCAGGTCAGCCTAGCCACCGCTGCCCTGTTGCTGCTAGCGGCGCTGTCGGTACTGGGCCTGAGCCACCTGATCGCGCAGCCCCATTGGCTGCTGGCCAGCGCCGGCTTGCTGCTGCTGTTCATCCTGGCCTACAACCTGCTGCACAAAAAATACCCCCACAGCGTCTGGCTCATGGGCGGCTGCCGCTCGGCCCTGTACCTGACCGCCGCCGCCAGCCTGGCCATGCCACCGCAGCCGCTGTGGCTGTGTGCCGCGCTGCTGGGCACCTACATCGCCGGCCTGACCTACCTGGCCCGACTGGAGCATCGCAACCAACTGCTCAGCCGCCTGCCGCTGCTGCTGATGCTCAGCCCCCTGGCCCTCGCCGCTTACGCAGACAACGGGGTGTTCTGGCTGGTCCTGCTGCTGTGGCTGGGCTGGTTGGGCTGGCACTACCGGCGTCATTTGGCCAACCCGCAACAGCGGCAGATTCGTGCCTTTATCGGTGCCGGCCTCGCCGCCCTGCCGTTGTTCGATGCCCTGGTGCTGGCCCTGGCCAATCAACCCCTGGGCAGCCTGCTGTGCGTGCTGGTGTTCTTTCTGCTGCCCCACCTTCAACGCTGGATCAAGCCGACATGACCATGGACGTCACTTTCCCCGCCTCGCTCCCGCTCGTCATGCGCCATGAGGCCTTTGCCGAACGCCGCCGCCAACTCGACGACCAGCTCGACGACGAGAACCGCCGCTGGTGGCTCGCCGCCCTGGAGCAACTGGCCAGCCAAGCGTCGGCCAACACCCTGGTGCTGCTCAGCAGCCAGTGCAAGCGTCGCTTTGGCAACGCCGAGGTCAGCGCCAGCCCAGGCTGGAACCGGACTCAACTGGCCCGCGCCTTGCTCCTGGAGCAACTGCTGGAACAGCAGGCCGGCGGCGATCAACTGGCCCTGCTGCGCCAGCTGTTTCTGTGGGGCGACGACCAGGAAAAAAGCGTGCTGCTCAGGGTCCTCGACGACCTCGACACAGAGGGTCGCAGCCTCGAACTGGCGCTCCAGGCAGGACGTACCAACAACCGTGAAGTGTTCGCCGCCCTCGCCCTGGACAACCCCTTTCCCGCTCGCCACTACCACGACCGGGCCTTTCACCAGTTGCTGCTCAAGACCCTGGGCATGGGCCTGGACAGTGGGCGCATCGAAGGCCTGGCCCAGCGCCACAGCGTCGACCTCAACCAACTGGCCCTGGAGCATATGGAAGAACAGTTGGCGGCGTTCCGCAGTGTCAGCGACGGGCTGCCCCATGCCATCGCCTTCGAGCTGTTGAGCCAGGCCCAGCGCCAACGCTTGCGCCACCTGTGCCAGCAGCGACGACTGCCACCGCACTGGCTCCAGCACTTGCCACCCGACGCCTGATTCGACACCGGCGCACCCACTCCATTTTCTCTACCACTGCATCAGGGACTCACCATGCCGAAGTACTTCGACCCGCACATTCATATGGTCAGCCGCACCACCGACGACTATCAGAACATGGCCGCCGCCGGTATCACCGGGGTGATCGAGCCGGCCTTCTGGCAAGGCCAGGCGCGCACCAGCGTCGGCAGCTTCATTGACTACTTCGACACCCTTCTGGGCTGGGAGCGCTTTCGCGCCAGCATGTTCGGCATTCACCACTTCTGCACCATCGGCCTCAATCCCAAGGAAGCCAATGACCTGTCGGTGGCCAACGAGGTGCTGGAGATCCTGCCGCGCTACCTGGTCAAGGACGGTGTGGTAGCGGTCGGCGAGATCGGCTACGACGACATCACTCCCGAGGAAGACCGCTTTCTCGCCGCGCAACTGGAGCTGGCCAAGCAGTTCAACCTGCCGGTGCTGGTGCACACCCCACATCGGGACAAGATCGGCGGCACCAAGCGCACCCTGGCGGTGATCCGTGAAGTGGGCATCGCCGAGCATCTGGTGATCATCGATCACCTCAACGAACTGACCCTGCCCCTGGTGCTGGACAGCGACTGCTGGCGCGGGCACTCCATCTACCCCAACACCAAGATGTCGGAGCAGCGCATGGTGGCCCTGCTCAAGGAGTACGGCACCGAGAAGATGGTGGTCAACAGCGCCGCCGACTGGGGCATCAGCGATCCGCTCAAGGTGCCCAAGACCGGCCAGGCCATGCTCGCCTCCGGATTCAGCGAGGCTCAGGTGGAACAGGTGCTGTTCCATAACCCGGTGGATTTCTTCGCCCAGAGCGGACAACTCGACAAGCAACAGGTGAGCACCCCGCTGCCCATCGATCAGCGTCGCCAATGGCAGGACAACTCCGCCCTGCGCGGCCAGGAACCGGTGGTCAAATGAGCGCCCGGGCCGGTTGGAGCGCCGCGCAGATCGGTTACTGCAGCAACGTGCACCCGGCGCGGGACGTGGCCGGCCTGGAAAGTTCGATCCTCCAGCACTTCCAGGGGGTGCGCCGCCAGCGTGGCCTGGCGGTGCAGGACAGCGGCCTGTGGATCAGCGCCCAGGCGGCCGCCGAGCTGCAGCAGCCCGCAGTGCGCGAATCCTTCCTCGGGCTGTTGCACGACAGCGGGATGCGCCTGACGTCCCTCAACGGCTTTCCCTACGGCCAGTTCCATCAGGGTGCGGTGAAGGCCGAGGTCTACCGACCGACCTGGGCCGAACCACAACGCCTGGAGTACAGCCTGCAACTGGCGGAGTTGCTCGCCGCCGCGCTGCCCCTGGACTGCCAACAGGGCGTGATTTCCAGCGTGCCCCTGGGTTATGCCGCCCTTTGGGACGACGCCCAGCAACAACAGGCCGAGGCCCAGCTGTTGCAGTTGACTGCCGGGCTGGCCAGCCTGCATCGACGCAGCGGCAAGAAGATCCTGCTGTGCCTGGAGATGGAGCCGGACTGCGTACTGGAAAACACCGATCAGGCCATCGCCTTCTTTCAGCGCTGGAAAGCCACCGACCCCCACCATCAATACCTGGCGCTGTGCTTCGACGTCTGCCACCAGGCGGTGGTCTTCGAGGACTGTTACCAATCGCTGCAACGGCTGCTACAGGCGCGTATTCCGGTGGGCAAGATCCAACTGTCCAATGCACTGATCTGTCACTTGCCGGTGACGGACCTGGCACGCCGCGAGCAGGTACTGCAGGCCCTGGGTAACTTCGCCGAAGCCACCTACCTGCATCAGGTGAAGGCCCGTGACCGCAAAGGCCAACTGCTGGCCTGGGCCGACCTGCCCAAGGCACTACAGGCGGTGGAAGCGGTGCAGGGCCAGTGCCGCGAGTTGCGCATTCACTTTCACGTGCCCTTGTTCAGTGAACAGTTCCTGTTGCCAGAGCTCAACGGCAGCCAGCAGGCCCTGATGCACACCTTCGACTTTCTCGCCGCCCATCCGCAGTGCCAGCCGGTGCTGGAAGTCGAGACCTACAGCTGGAACGTACTGCCCGGCACCCTGCGTCCGGACACCGAACAAGCCCTGCTCAAAGGCATTGCCGCAGAGCTGCAGTGGGTTGAACAACAGTTGCGCCAGCGGCACTTGCTGCATGGGCAATCGTCCCCCATGGAGGCGCCAGCCCATGCCCTCTGAAGCACTGCGCCAGCCCCTGCTGCTGATCAACGTGGTCGGCCTGACCCCCAGCTTGCTGGGCCCGGCCACGCCGCGGATCAACGCCCTGCTGCAACGGGCCAAAATGGCCCGGCTGCGCCCGGTGTTCCCGGCCGTGACCTCGACGGTACAGGCTTCGATCCTCACCGGCTTGCCACCTTCGCAACACGGCATTGTCGGCAACGGCTGGTATTTGCGCGATCAGGCCGAAGTGCGCTTCTGGCTGCAGCCCAATGCGCTGATCCAGGGTGAAAAGGTCTGGCAGACCTTGCAACGTGAGATCCCCGGCCTGCGCTGCAGCCAGCTGTTCTGGTGGTTCAACATGTACGCCGAGGTGGATGCCGCCATTACGCCACGCCCCCACTACCCGGCCGACGGGCGCAAGATGTTCGGCCTCTACTCGTCACCGCCCGGGCTGCACGAACGCATCGAACGGCAGATTGGCGAGTTTCCCTTTCCGGGCTTCTGGGGCCCGGCGGCGGGCATTGCCTCCAGTCGCTGGATCGTCGACTGCGCCATCGCCGAGTTCCAGATCAGTCGCCCCGACCTGCAACTGATCTACCTGCCGCACCTGGACTACAGCCTGCAACGCCTGGGGCCCGAGCATCCGTCCATCAGCGACGAAGTGCGGGCCATCGACCATGAAGTCGGGCGCCTGCTGGACTTTGCCCAGCAACAAGGCGCGGCGGTGATGCTGGTTTCCGAATACGGCATCGAAGCGGTGCAGCAATCAATCTCCATCAACCGCGTGCTGCGGGAACAGGGCCTGCTGCAAGTACGCCGTTCCCTGAGTTGGGAGCTGCTCGACCCCGGCGCCAGTGCCGCCTTTGCCGTGGCCGACCATCAGATCGCCCACGTCTACGTGCGCCAGCCCAGGGACATTGCTCGGGTCAAGGCCCTGCTGCAGCGCCAGCCGGGCATCGAGCAGGTGCTGGATAAAACCGAACAGCGGGCCTGGCAGCTCGATCACCCGCGCAGCGGCGAGCTGGTGGCGGTGGCCGCCCCGGGCTTCTGGTTCGATTACTACTACTGGTTCGACGACCGCCTGGCCCCGGACTTCGCCCGCACCGTGGATATCCACCGCAAGCCGGGCTATGACCCGCTGGAGCTGTTCATCGATCCGGCGATCCGCTTTCCCAAGCTGCGGGTCGCCCGCCGCCTGCTGCAGAAGAAGCTCGGCTTTCGCTACTACATGGACCTGATTCCCCTGGACACCCGACTGATTCGCGGCAGCCACGGACGCTTGCCGAGCAACGATGAGGTGGGACCGCTATTGATCACCGATTGCGATTTACCACTGCCGGAGCATCTGCCGGCCACTGCGGTAAAGCACCTGCTCCTAGAGCATTTCCTAGGGCGCCCCTATGACGACACGGCTCAAGCCAAGGAGATTCCATGCGGCGAACCATCCCTATAGCGGTACTCAGTGTGTTGAGCGGTCTCGCTCAGGCACAGAGCCCGAACACCTTCGATTGCAACAAGTTCCTGACCTTCGCAGACGACCCCACGACCACTCTGGCGACGTTCAAGCAGAGCCCGGAAACCATGGCCTGGAACTGGTTTGTCTGCCTCAACCAGCCGGATGCCAGCCATAACAACAATCGGGTCTGGGAAACGTTCAAGCCTTCCGATCAGGTTTACCTGTTGAAGGGGGCCGAGCCCCTGCCCTACTCCGACCATGAAAACCTGCCGAGCGAAGTCCCGGAACTGGCACAAAAACAGGGCATGGACCCCAAAGGGCTGTTTCAGTTTCTCGGCAACGACATGCCAGGCAGCCCGCAGAACGGCATCCAGCAGGTGGATGGCCTGGCTCTGAAAATGCGCAGCGGCCCACCGGTGCCACCGTCGAAAAACGAACAGTTGGTGCGCTTTCACCTGTTGATGGGCGAGGACACCTTCAACTACATCGTCGCCAACAAGATCTACAACCGCGATGGCCTGGCCAAGCTCACCAGCAACCTGGACTTCCCGGACACGGCCTGGGAGCTGAAAACCTCCTGGTTCTGGATCGGCGCCGACCAGGACTTCAAGGCCCTGTTGACCCAGGACGGGTACTACATCTCCCAGGCCTATTACGTCGACAGCACGGGCCAGTATCAGGTGGGCTACGCCGCCCTGAGCGGCATGCATGTGATCAACAAGCTGACCCCGGACTGGGTCTGGACCACCTTCGAAAACCGCAACAATCCCAAGTACACCGTCACCAATGACACCCCACCCAAGCCGATGACCAACATCACCGGCCCCACCGAGGCGGCCAAACCGGTGAACACCAGCTTCCAGCAGCAGTATTCGAACCTGGCCCAGTACGAACTGATCGGCGTGCAGTACGACCAGAACCTTGCCGAACCCAAGCTGCTGGCCAACTCCCAGCTGGAGTCGGCGTTCCAGGGCAGTTCTTCATGCCTGGCCTGCCACAGCACGGCGGCCTATTCGACGAAGAAGAACACCTTCTTCTCGTTCAACATCGACCACACAGGCGGAATCCTCTACCCCACCAGCGTACTGCCGGACAAAGACTTCATCGGTTATCAAAAACTGGATTACGTCTGGTCGCTCAAACGCGCCCAGTGGAAACGCTAAGGAGAGCAGCCCATGAGCGTCTTGAACTTTCCACGGATCTACCTCAACGGTTTCATGTTCTGGAACCCGCCAACCTTCAACAACAACGATGTGCTGCCGCTATACGACGCGGTGAAGATGCAGATGAACTGGCCTTTCCTGAACCGGTACGGGATCAACGACAAGAATGCCCCGCAAACGCTGATGCCCTGGGGCATCACGCCGCTGGCCTACAAGAACGTCCCGGACTACGTGCTGCAGGTGCCCACCAACGGCGATCCCAACAACTACCCGATGATTCCCGCCGAGTGGGATCTGTTCGGCGACAACGCCTGCGGCACCGTGGACTACCAGCAGTTGCGCTCGGTGATCATCGGCGGGGAATCCAAGGTCGACAGCTACATCGACAGCGATCCGCTGATCAACAAGTCCTACCAACTGCTGGGCAACTCCTTCGGCAACCCGACCCCGACCGCCGCACGCTTCGTCGACGTCAGCCCCTGGCAGAACACCTTCACCGCCCTGTACTTCGACAAGTTGGTGCTCGGTGACGCCACCTGTGGCCTGACCCTGAAACACACGTACCGCATGCTCAACCGCTTTCTCGACTTCAACTGGGGCGCCTTTGGCGGCCTGGTCTACGTCACGGCCACCTGGCAGACCTGCTTTCCCAAGGACCAACTGGAATGGGTCATCGGCGACTCAAAACTGTTGAAAAACCTGCAGGATGAAATGCTCAGTCAGAACGCCCAGGGCCTGATGATCAGGTTCACCACCTACCTGACCGTCTATGACAAGAACGGCCTGTTCAACGACTTCAAGATCGTCAACAGCCATTCCCAGGCGCCCTGGGACATGTCCAGGCTGCAGATGCTCTATCAAATGGGCCTGGACAACCCGACCGAAACCTTCTTCAACCCGGCCTACAGCCGCACCGCTGGCACCCTGGGCCTGTGGTTCGCCAATGAGTTCCCCACCGCACCGGCCGGCCAGCGCCTGGTGCCTAAGACTTCGGTGCCGTTCTACAAAAAGGTCCCGGACGATACGCAGATCCATGCGGATGAACAGTTGGTCAATCTGGGCGTGATCAGCGCCGAGCTCCACGGCGACACGCTATCTCTGGATCTGGGCAATACCTTTCCGATCTACCCGGACGTCCATGATGGCCCGGCCGCCCCCGATCTGGATGGCCGCAACAACGCTGTTCCGGTCGCCGCCAAGTTCCACGTCGGCGACTTTGAGTTGGGGGTCCAGCAGGGCGGCAACTTCGAGCCCCTGACCAGCGTCAGCTACGAGCAATATCAGCAGAGCGCCTTTGACAAGCGTTCCGGCCTGCTGGACCTGCCCCTCGATACCAGCGCCCAGGCCCTGTTGAAAAACGGCAACCTGGCACTGCGCCTGAAGGGCACGGATACCATCGCCGCCGAACAGCAGATGTGGACCGCGGAAGTCATCGAGAGCGGCAGCTTCATCGACGTCGGTGACAGCCGGACGCTGAACATCATGGTGCAAAACAACGGCAAGCCCGCAACGGCCGGCACCACCTTGTGGGTCGCCGAGTACAACAACGCCTACATGCTGACCACCAGCAACTACTACCTGGCGTTCAGCAACCCGGCAGATTTCGTGCTGATCACTGACTATCCCAAAGCGCGTGCCAAGAACAAGCCGGGAATGCCCCAGTTCATCGGCGGTTCGCAGCATCCGAGCCTGTTAAGGGAGGGCAGTGGCAGGAGCCTGAGTGCCATGATCGTCAGGGGTTCCGCGTGCGATGAGCCGGTCAGCAACGCCATCACCTATCAGAAGTTCCTGAAAACCCCGGCCGCGGTCGATCTGAGGCCCTGCCTGAGGTTCGAGAACCCGCAAGCGATGAGCGGGCAACTGGATAATGACGCCGGCATGGGCGCCACCGTGAACTACAGCCTGACCCGCATCCAGACCAATGCCGACGGCATTGCCCAGTTGACGGTGCATGCCGTGGCGCCGGGCTTCCCCACTGTGCGGTTTTTCATCCAGGACGATCCGACGGGCATTCCGTTCAGCTTCTCCTACACCGGTGCCTTCACCGACTTCCTTTCGCCGCTGCGGGTGCTGCCGCAAGAACCGCAGATGCTCAAGGACTTCATCGACTACTGGAACGGCGTGTGCAAGTTCGACGACGCCAACGTGCGGATCTGGAACGGCTTCATCTTTCCGCAAATCCTCCAGCCCTTCTATTACCTCTACCCGATCATGAACAAGTACATGCCGCTCAACTCCCTGCAACGCATCGAGGGCGCGATCGAGCAGTTCATCAAACTGATCAGCAAGGAGTATCAGGAGGCCAGCACCCTGGCCATGCCTATCACCCGGGACTTGCCGCAGAGCCGTCGCCAGGTGCTGGAAATCTGGGCCAAGGACCTGGTGAGCACCGGCTACCCGCCGACCCAGCTGAACCTCGACGACTATCAGCAAGGCTGAGCCGCAACGGCCATGCACTGGAACACCGGGCGACCTCGGTCGCCCGGCTTTGCAAAGGAGAGTCAGATGAACGCCAGTTTCTTCAAGCGCCTGCTGTTGGCCGCCACCCTGCTGTGCGCCAGCCAGACACTGTGGGCCCAGAAATACCCCGACAACGTCTACTTCAACATGGGCGTGCACAACACCAAGGGCTGCGACGCCCTGAACAACAACTGCGTGATCAAGCGCAAGGCCGGCGAGCCGACCGATCCGCTCTATCCGGCAACCTGGGTCAGTGACTGGACCATGTACCGGGTCACCGCCAACTACGAGAAGAACCCGCCGCCCTACAGCAGCCCGCCCAGCACCCTGCAACCTGCCGACTACACCGTGTCCCAGGGCAGCAGCTACTACGACAACGACTATGTCCCGGCCGACGGCGACGGCTCCGGGGCGATGATGGAGCACTACGAGAAATACTGCCTGCCGATCTTCCCGATCAAGGACAACAACTACACCTGCTCCTTCGTCTCCCTGGGTAACAAGGCCTACTTCCTCACCTACCCCGAGGACCGGCCCAAGGACATGCCGGCCTGCTGCCTGTTCTCGCCCATGAACCATCCGCCGCGCCGGGACTTCATCAAGCACCTGCCCTACAGCGCCGCCCGCAGCCAGCACCTGGACGGCAGCGTGCAGGCCTACGCCTTGGAGCTCAAACCCGGCAAAGGCAGCCCACCCATCCTCTTCGGCTATGCCTTCTACAAGCAGGCCACCAGCGACGGGCCGGGCCAACCGGCCTATCAACATCCGCAGTCGTTCTATTTCTCCGGTGATGCCAGCGTCGCCAACGCGCCCATCGTCAGCCAGAACTACCGCAACTGGAGCAATTCAAAGCCGGACCCGGCCAAGACCTGGGACCAGGTGGCGAAGATGTGCCCGGTCAACCCGCCTGACTGCCAGCTCTTCACGCCACCGCCATCGCTGAAGAACGGTGCACGGCCACAGTGGAACCAACTTTCACCCACCCCGCAGTGACAGGAGCCGCCTCATGAACCATTGGAGCCGTTTCACCGCCCTGTTGTTGCTTGGCCTGGGCAGTCAGCAAGCCAGCGCCCTGCAACCCAGTGCAGCGGGGGCGCAAACCAGCTGCCCACCCACAGCAACGGTGCCTGCCGCCGGCGCCTCGCAGCAGGCTTTCGATCAATACAGCTGGCAGATGTTCATCAACCTGAACTGGCCGGCCCAGGCGGGGCAGCGCGGAGTGGCCGATTGCAGCAAGCCCCTGGGCAGCCCAGGCGATACCGTGTGGCAGACCTACAAGAGCGTCAGCGAGACCTTCCTCCCCGGGGCCAAGAATCCGGGCCCCTGGAACTCGCAACTGCCCCGCAGAAACCTCAGCCTGATCAACATTGCCGCGGTCAAGAACACTCAGGTGGTGCAAGCGGACAACCAGGCGGTGGGCGGCTGGCTGATTGATCAGCGCGGCAACCCGACCTACTACGACATCGCCGCCAACGAGGTCTCCTACAACTACATCGTCGCTAACGACTTCTACAACGCGGTGGTCGTCGATGCCGCGAAGAACATCGGCTTTCCCAACAACGCCGGCGAGATCAAGAGCAGCTGGCGCATCCTCACCAGCGCCGACGACAGCAGCCGCTATCTGACGATGAAGGCACTGGTCACCCAGTTCGACAGTCAGGGACAGCCCAATGGCACCACCGAGGCCAACTTGGGATTGGTGGGGCTGCACATCATCAGCAAGGTGGAGGGGTTCCCGCAGTGGATCTGGTCGACCTTCGAGCAGGTCGACAACGTGCCGCCCAAGACCCAGCTGGGGGGCCGTTGGGTGGACCAACCGGCCTCGGGGATTTTCTACTCCTACTTCAACGCCAAGGCACCCGCCGAAAGCCTCAACCAGTCCCCGTGCCTGTGGCAGCAACAGGCGGGAAAGATGGTCTGTACGCCCAAACCCGGTAGCAGCTTCAGCACCCCTGACCCGCTGAACCGGGTCACCCCGATCACGGACGTCACCCAGCAGATCAATACCCAGTACCAGAGCGATCCGCAGGTACAGCAGAGCGTGTTCAAGTACTACCAGTTGATCACCACCCAACGCCCACAGTCGCCGGACAACCCCGGCAATCCGTTGGGGCAGCCAACGCCGTCGCTTTCGGCCAACGTCACCATGGAAAGCTACATCCAGACCAACAGCAGCTGCATGAACTGCCACTCCATGGCGGCACCGCTCAACAGCCAGTACAAGAGCGACTTCTCCTTCCTGTTCAGATTCGCCCAAGCCCCGGTCAGCAGCGTCACCAAGGATAAGGAATAGAACATGAGCATATTGAATGGACCCCGACTGAACTTCTGGGGCGGTATCTCCACCGACGTCAGCGTGCCGAACAACTCGCCGACCTTGCCCAACGGCATCACCACGTCCCTTGAGCTGTTCGACCTGACCACCTCGACCGTGGCGGACCAGGCCAAGACCTACAGCGATGAGCACCTGTACCAACTGATCAACGCCCCGGACCCGAGAATCGGCCCCAACAGCCGGTACACGGCCGGCGGCTGGAACCACTATGGCGAACACGTGGTGACACTGCACAAAGCGTTGATCAGTTCCCAAGGCACCCCGGGCAACATTGCGCTGGAAGGGGATATGGTCGGCCAACCGGTCTACCTACTCGGCTCCGTTACACCCGGCACCGGACAAGGGCCCTACTCCGGCCCGATGATGGTCGACCTGGACCCCACAGCCAGCACCACGACCCAGATCTTTGTCGGAGGCCTGCAGATCGGCAACGGCAACACGCCTGAGCTACTGATTCGCTGGGATACCGTGTGCAGCAGCTTCGACCTCAACACCCGGGTGCTGGAGCCGGCAACCATGGACTCACCAGGTTCCTTCCATGCCAGCGGCACCTTTCAACTGACCTTTCCGCTGAGCAGCATCGTCAGCTACAACAAGGAAAGTGCCGGACTCAGGGCCCTGATCGAAGCGCCTAACGCGACTGGGATCGTGCTGCGTTTCGTGATGTTCGAAATGTGTCCGACCCTGACTACCGAGCAATTGAATGCCGACTACGCCGCCAACCAGTTCAGCCCGAACCCGAGCATCGGCCGAGTCATCGGCACCCTGGCCACGGCGTTTACCGATGAGCCGCAAATCTGTCCGCCAGGCCGGCAAATCATCAATGCCGACAAAGACCTGAACATCAACAGCGTTGCCTATGCCGAAGTTGCCAACGGGCAACTGAGCATCGACATGGTCAACCTGATCCCCAAGCAGACGTTCAGGGCTGTACGCGACGACATCACCAGCCCCATCGGTCCCAACGCCGACTACGGGACCGTCACCATTGCGGCCGGAACAACGCCCCTGGCGAGCTTTGAGCCCAGCGACCCGCTGCTGCAGGACTACTACCGGTACGGCGGCATCATCGACGTGCCGCTCAACTCGACCCAGACACAGTTGGTGCAGAGCACGCCCTTGTGCATCAGTGCCCCCGGGACCACCCGCAACCCGGCGCTGTCGGCTCCCGAATGCCCGTATCGGGTCTACAGCGATCAGCGCAACACCTACCTGGACCCCGACAGCAGCGGCGTGCAGATCACCTTGCAAGTCCGTTACCTGGGAGCACCGGTACAGGAAGATACGCCAATCAGCATCGACGCCTCGGCGACCGCCGCCTATCAAGCCAATCGCTACTGGAACTTCCTGGAGCTTCCGAACTCGGTAACGGTACCGGCTGGTCAACCTTCGGTGAGCTTCAACGTCGTCCCCGTCGCCGGTTCCAATACCCAGGCCGGTTTCACCACACTGACCTACACCATCGACAACAACCCTCTGACCCAGAGCTTCAGCAACTTCCGCAAGTACGCCTGGAGCGACTTCGGCATTCCAACCGGCAGCATCGTCACCTGGGAGCAGGCGTTTCAAAACGTGCTGCGCTTTCATTACCTGGCCTTCCCCGCCATGTCGCGCTATATCCAGCTCAATCAACCCGACGCGGTGATGGGTTACAAACAGGCGATCCTGGCCCGGATATCCCCCGAGTACCAGAACACCACCTTGTACATGTCCGTGGTGCGTTCGATGTCGCCGAGCCAGCGCTCCCTGCTGACCGCCTATCTCAACGGCACGCCCTGGCAACCTTGAACAAGGAGAAGACCATGCCCGTTGCTTTACACATTCCCGCCCAGCCGGAACAGTTGCTGCGCTCAAGCAGCATCATCGCCCAGGGGCTGCTCAACCCTCGCGGTATCTGCGTGGAAAACGATGGCAGCCTGCTGCTGGTGGAAGCTGGCTCAGGCCTGCCGGATCAAGCGTTCAGCGGTCGCATCAGTCGCCTGCGACCAGATCCTCACGCCCCCGGCACCTACCTGCCACCCGAGGTTCTGGCCAAGGGCTTTCGCTCGATGAACATGCAGTCGCGGATGCTGCGCGATGAAATCATGGGGCTGTCGGACATTGCCTTCGGTGCCGGGCGCTACCTGGCCAGCCAGACCGATTACGTCGCCGGTTCCAAGCTTCTGGACCTGCAATACAGCCCGCCCGAGCCGCTGTTCCACAGCCACGGCAACCTCAACTCATTGTGCTATCACCCCGCGCGCCAGAGCTGGCTGGCGGTCAAGCCCGATACCAACCAGTTGGTGGAGTTCACTCAGGGTGAGGAGCAGATCCTGGCCCAACTGCCCGACCTGGATCAGGGCCAGGAAGCCGTACCCGTGACCCTGGTGCATGAGCCACAGACCGACGCGGTGCTGATCAGCCTGTTCTCTGGCGAGCTGCACAGTGACCCGGCGCGAAAGGGCATCGACTTCGCCGACAAGGCGGGCCAGGTAATCCGGGTCTGGCCCGAGAGTGGCAGGATCGAGGTACTGATTCGCGGGCTGCAATTGCCCACCGGGCTGGCGCTGGACCCGCAGGAGCGGATTCTGGTGCTGGAACTGTGCGACCGGCTGTTGCAGCCCCTGCAGCCCGACTGGTCCGGCGAGACCTTGCACGGCGGCTTTGCCCGCTTCAGTGGACGGCTGCTGCGCTGCGACCTGCAGCAACGCAGTGTGCAAGTGCTCGCCAACGAACTGGATACACCGTCCAATCTGTGCTGCGTCGAGGGGGCGGTGCTGGTGAGCGAAGGCATGGGCCTCAGTGGACGGCCGATTCCCACACCGGATCATCAGGTGGTTGCCCTGAGCGGTCGATTGCGCCGAGTGCAACTTTGAGCCCAATCCCAGCGCCTGAAAGGAAACAGTCCAGCATAAAAAAGGGGCCCTGTACGGGGCCCCTTTCTCATCGATACTGAATGCTCGAGGGAGCAATCAGAACGGAATATCGTCATCGAAGCTGTCGAAATCCGGTGCCGGCTGCGGAGCGGCCTGCTGTGGCGCCGGACGCGACTCACGCTGTGGCTGCGGAGCAGGACGGGACTGCTGAGGACGCGGTGCCGAGTTGGACATGCCGCCCTGGCCTTGCTGGTCGCCCTGTGGACGGCCACCCAGCAGCTGCATGGTGCCTTGCATGTCGACAATGATCTCGGTGGTGTAGCGCTTGATGCCGTCTTTTTCCCACTCGCGAGTCTGCAGTTTGCCCTCGATGTAGACCTGGGAACCCTTGCGCAGGTACTCACCGGCAATCTCAGCGACCTTGCCGAACATCGAAACACGGTGCCACTCGGTGCGCTCGACCTTCTGACCGGTCTGCTTGTCGGTCCACTGTTCGCTGGTGGCCAGACTCAGGTTGGTCACGGCGTTACCGTTAGGCAGATAGCGAACTTCGGGATCCTGGCCGCAAGTACCGACCAATATGACTTTGTTAACCCCACGGGCCATAACGTTCTCCTAGGCTTCGCGCGGCGACGGCGCTGAGTTGACCAACTGCTCGAGCGTCGCGCGATCCAATAATTCGGTGTCCAATTTGATGTAAATGGCAGCCTCTTCGGCCACCACCACGGCATCTGTTACTCCAGCGACGGCTTTCAGGCGCTCAACCAGACCAGCTTCGCGGATCGCTTCAGGCGATAACGGCAAGCGCAGGCTCGTCACATATGGAGGCTCGCGCATGGTAACAGCAAAGCCCAACCAGAGTGCAGCCAGACCTGCGCATCCAAGGAACACAACCGACAAACCGCCATGCTGGAACAACCAGCCGCCGAGGATGCCGCCCAGTGCCGAACCGAGGAACTGGCTAGTGGAATACACCCCCATCGCCGTGCCCTTGCCGCCTGCCGGCGAGACCTTGCTGATCAGCGACGGCAACGACGCCTCCAGCAGGTTGAATGCGGTGAAGAACACCACGGTGCCGATCACCAGCGCCCGCAAACTGTCGCCGAACTCCCAGAAGAATAGCTCGGTGAGCAGCAGCGTACTGACCGCGCCGAGCAGAACTCGTTTCATCTTGCGTTTTTTCTCGCCATAGATGATGAACGGGATCATGGCGAAGAAGGAAATCAGCAACGCGGTGAGGTAGACCCACCAGTGCTGTTCCTTGGGCAAACCGGCCTTTTCCACCAGTGCCAGGGGCAAGGCGACGAAGCTCGACATCAGCATGGCGTGCAACACGAAGATACCAAGATCCAGGCGCAGCAGATCGGGATGCTTGAGGGTCGGGATCAGCGCTTGGCGCGCCACGCCGGACTCGCGGTGCTGCAACGGGCCGGTGGAGCGCGGGACCATGAAAGCAACGATCAGGATGCCCACCAGGGCCATGGCCCCCGTGGCCAGGAACAGCCCCGACAGACCAAAACTGCGGGTCAGTAGCGGACCGACTACCATGGCCACGGCAAAGGACAGGCCGATGGTCATGCCGATCATGGCCATGGCCTTGGTCCGGTGCTGCTCGCGGGTCAGGTCCGAAAGCAGCGCCATCACTGCGGCGGAAATCGCCCCGGCACCTTGCAGGATTCGTCCGGCGATCACGCCCCAGATCGAATCGGCATTGGCCGCCAGCACGCTGCCCAGGGCGAACACGATCAACCCCAGGTAAATCACTGGGCGACGACCGATACGGTCGGAAATGATGCCGAAGGGAATCTGGAAAACCGCCTGGGTCAGACCATAGGCGCCAATCGCCAAGCCGATCAGAGCCGGGGTCGCTCCTGCGAGATCCATTCCATAGGTCGCCAGGACCGGCAGTACCATAAACATGCCAAGCATACGGAAGGCGAACACCAGGGCCAGACCGCTCGCTGCGCGGGTCTCGCTGCCACTCATGCGTTCGCTGTGGGGATCGTGCATGGATAAACCTCATGTGAACCGGCGGCGATTCTACCAGTCCGATCGATTGAGGGGGTATATGGCGACGCTTTGCCGCGCAGCCCCAACAGCGAGCAAAAAAGCACCGCATGATAGTGTGCATCCATCCAGTGTTTGGTTTTATACTCCTGCCTTTACGCCCGCCGATCGAGGCCACTTTTGGACAAGATTCTGATTCGTGGGGCCCGCACCCACAACCTGAAGAACATCGACCTGACCCTGCCGCGGGACAAGTTGATCGTCATCACCGGGCTGTCTGGGTCCGGCAAGTCGTCCCTGGCTTTCGACACGCTTTATGCCGAAGGCCAGCGCCGCTATGTCGAATCGCTGTCGGCTTACGCCCGACAGTTCCTGTCGATGATGGAAAAGCCCGATGTCGACACCATCGAAGGGCTGTCGCCGGCGATATCCATCGAACAGAAATCCACCTCTCACAACCCGCGCTCCACCGTCGGCACCATTACCGAAATCTACGATTACCTGCGCCTGCTCTATGCTCGCGTGGGCACCCCGCGCTGTCCGGACCACGACATTCCGCTGGAAGCCCAGACCGTCAGCCAGATGGTCGACCTGGTGCTGGCGCAGCCCGAAGGCAGCAAGCTGATGCTGCTGGCCCCGGTCATTCGTGAGCGCAAGGGCGAACACCTCTCGGTCTTTGAAGAGCTGCGGGCCCAGGGCTTCGTGCGGGCCCGGGTCAACGGCAAGCTGTTTGAACTGGACGAGTTGCCGAAGCTGGATAAACAGAAGAAGCATTCCATCGATGTGGTGGTCGACCGCTTCAAGGTGCGTGGCGATCTGCAGCAGCGTCTAGCAGAGTCCTTTGAAACCGCGCTGAAACTGGCGGACGGGATTGCCCTGGTAGCGCCGATGGACGACGAGCCGGGGGAAGAGATGATCTTCTCCGCGCGTTTCGCCTGCCCGATTTGCGGTCATGCCATCAGCGAACTGGAACCCAAGCTGTTCTCCTTCAACAACCCCGCCGGCGCTTGTCCTACCTGCGACGGTCTGGGGGTCAAGCAGTTCTTCGACATCAAGCGCCTGGTCAATGGCGAACTGACCTTGGCCGAAGGGGCGATTCGCGGCTGGGACCGACGCAACGTCTATTACTTTCAGATGCTCGGTTCACTGGCCTCTCATTACGGCTTCAGCCTGGAAGTGCCGTTCAACCAACTGCCGGCGGATCAGCAGAAGGTCATCCTGCACGGCAGCGGCACCCAGAACGTCGACTTCAAGTACCTCAACGACCGGGGCGACATCGTCAAGCGCTCCCACCCCTTCGAAGGCATAGTGCCAAACCTGGAGCGGCGCTACCGGGAGACCGAATCGGCCACCGTCCGTGAAGAGCTGGCCAAGTTTCTCAGCACCCAGCCCTGTCCGGATTGCCGTGGCACGCGCCTGCGTCGCGAGGCTCGCCATGTCTGGGTCGGCGAGAAGACCCTGCCGGCGGTCACCAGCCTGCCCATCGGCGATGCCACGAACTACTTCGGTACGCTGAAACTCACCGGACGCCGTGGTGAGATTGCCGACAAGATCCTCAAGGAGATCCGCGAGCGCCTGCAGTTCTTGGTGAACGTCGGGCTCGACTACCTCACCCTGGATCGCAGCGCCGATACCCTGTCCGGCGGCGAAGCTCAGCGTATTCGCCTGGCCAGCCAGATCGGTGCCGGCCTGGTGGGGGTCATGTACATCCTCGACGAACCATCCATTGGCCTGCACCAGCGGGACAATGATCGGCTGCTGGGGACCCTGAAACACCTGCGGGATATTGGCAACACCGTAATCGTGGTTGAACACGACGAAGACGCTATCCGCCTGGCCGACTATGTGGTGGATATCGGCCCGGGCGCCGGTGTGCACGGTGGCCGTATCGTCGCCGAAGGCACGGCTGCTGAAGTCATGGCGCACCCGGACTCGTTGACCGGCAAGTACTTGTCGGGCCGGGTGAAGATCGTGGTGCCGGCCAAACGTACGCCGCGCAACAAGAAGCTGTCCCTGACACTCAAGGGCGCTCGCGGCAACAACCTGCGCAATGTCGACCTGAAAATTCCCATCGGCCTGCTGACCTGCGTGACCGGGGTTTCCGGCTCGGGCAAGTCGACGCTGATCAACAACACCCTGTTTCCATTGAGCGCCACAGCATTGAACGGTGCCACGACCCTGGAAGCAGCGCCTCACGACAGCATCAATGGTCTGCAGCACCTGGATAAGGTCGTGGATATCGATCAGAGCCCGATCGGTCGTACTCCGCGCTCCAACCCAGCCACTTACACCGGGCTGTTTACGCCGATCCGTGAGTTGTTCGCTGGGGTTCCTGAGTCCCGTTCCCGAGGCTACGGGCCTGGACGCTTCTCCTTCAACGTCAAGGGTGGACGCTGCGAAGCCTGCCAGGGCGATGGCTTGATCAAGGTCGAGATGCACTTCCTGCCGGACATCTACGTGCCCTGCGATGTGTGCAAGAGCAAGCGCTACAACCGCGAGACGCTGGAGATCAAGTACAAGGGCAAGAGCATCCACGAGGTGCTGGAAATGACCATCGAGGAGGCCCGCGAATTCTTCGCTCCCGTCCCGGCCCTGGCGCGTAAGCTGCAGACCCTGATGGATGTGGGCCTGTCCTACATCAAGCTCGGTCAGTCGGCTACCACGCTGTCTGGCGGCGAGGCTCAACGGGTCAAGCTGTCACGCGAGCTGTCCAAGCGTGACACTGGCAAGACCCTGTATATCCTCGATGAACCGACCACTGGGTTGCACTTCGCGGATATCCAGCAATTGCTCGACGTCCTGCACCGCCTGCGTGATCACGGCAACACAGTGGTAGTGATCGAGCACAACCTGGATGTGATCAAAACGGCCGACTGGCTGGTGGACCTGGGGCCGGAAGGCGGCTCCAAAGGCGGCCAGATCATCGCCGTCGGCACCCCGGAACAGGTAGCGGAAATGCCGCAGTCCCACACCGGGCACTACCTCAAGCCGCTGCTAAGCCGCGATCGAGCCTGAGCCCCATGAAAAAGCCCCTGTCATCTCACGGTGACAGGGGCTTTTTTACATCTCAGGCTTGACGCATCTACCGTAGGAGCGAGCTTGCTCACGAACCGGTATCCACGCCTTATGCAGTCAGAACTGCGACTGCAGGTAGTTCTCCAGCCCGATGGATTTGATCAGGCCCAACTGCTTCTCCAGCCAGTAGGTGTGATCTTCCTCGGTATCTGCCAACTGGATACGCAGAATGTCGCGGCTGACGTAGTCCTTGTGCAGTTCACACAGCTCGATGCCTTTGCACAGCGCAGCGCGAACCTTGTATTCAAGGCGCAAGTCGCTGGCCAGCATGTCCGGCACCGTGGTCCCGGTGTCGAGATCGTCAGGACGCATGCGCGGCGTGCCTTCGAGCATCAGAATGCGGCGCATCAGGGCATCGGCGTGTTGCGCCTCTTCTTCCATTTCGTGGTTGATACGCTCGTAGAGCTTGGTAAAGCCCCAGTCTTCGTACATCCGCGAGTGGATGAAATATTGGTCGCGTGCTGCCAGTTCGCCCGTCAGCAACGTGTTGAGGTAATCGATTACGTCCGGGTGACCTTGCATCGCCCTACATCTCCCTGCTTGAAAGTCGATAGTGTGAACCAAGCTGACTTGCAGGTCACTTAGAAATAACCGAAAAAGTGAAGATTATCTGAGAAAAGCAGTATAAATAACGCAAAAACCGCCCAAATGAGGGCGGTTCTGCTTCTTATTTAGACTTACTTGAGCGATACACCCAAAGCCTTGGCAATACCCTCGCCGTAAGCCGGGTCAGCCTTATAGAAATGTTGCAGCTGACGATCAACCACATCAGCAGTCACTCCAGTCATGGCACCGGCAATGTTGTTGATCAACAGAGCCTTCTGCTCATCATTCATCAAGCGGAACAGAGCTCCTGCATGACTGTAATAGTCGGTGTCTTCGCGATGATCGTAGCGGTCTGCGCCACCGCTAAGGGCAAGGGGCGGTTCTGCGTAGCGTGGAGCCTGCTTAGGCGCATCGCTGTAGCTGTTGGGCTCGTAGTTCGGCGCAGCACCGCCATTGCTTCCGAAAGCCATGGAGCCGTCGCGCTGATAGCTGTTCACCGGGCTCAGCGGCGCATTCACTGGCAGTTGCTGGTGATTGGTACCAACGCGATAACGGTGAGCATCGGCGTAAGCAAACACCCGGCCCTGCAGCATGCGATCTGGAGAAAGCCCGACCCCTGGCACCATGTTGCTTGGTCCGAAAGCGGCCTGTTCGACCTCAGCGAAGTAGTTCAGCGGATTGCGGTTCAACTCCAACTCGCCAACCTCGATCAACGGGAACTCCTTCTGCGACCAGGTCTTGGTCACATCGAACGGGTTCTCATAGTGCGCCGCGGCTTGCGCCTCAGTCATGATCTGGATGCACACGCTCCACTTCGGAAAGTCGCCACGCTCGATCGCGTTGAACAGGTCGCGCTGAGCGTAATCCGGATCGGTACCCGCCAGACGTGCAGCCTCTGCCGGCGCCAGATTCTTGATGCCCTGCTTGGTCTTGTAGTGCCACTTGACCCAGTGCCGCTCGCCCTTGGCGTTGATCAGGCTGTAGGTGTGACTGCCAAAGCCGTGCATATGACGGTAACCGTCTGGAATGCCCCGATCGGAAAACAGAATGGTTACCTGGTGCAGCGCCTCAGGCGAATGCGACCAGAAGTCCCACATCATCTGAGCACTTTTCAGGTTGCTCTGAGGAAGGCGCTTCTGGGTGTGGATGAAATCGGGAAACTTCAGCGGGTCACGAATAAAGAAGACCGGAGTGTTGTTACCCACAATGTCCCAGTTGCCTTCTTCGGTGTAGAACTTAAGGGCAAAGCCGCGGGGATCGCGCTCGGTGTCAGCCGAACCACGCTCGCCGCCTACTGTAGAGAAACGCAGGAAGGTCGGAGTTTTCTTGCCAACCGCTTCAAACAACTTGGCACTGGTGTATTGGGTGATGTCGCGAGAGACCGTGAAAGTGCCGTAGGCACCCGAGCCCTTGGCGTGCACGCGACGCTCAGGGATATTCTCGCGATTGAAATGGGCGAGCTTTTCGATCAGGTGAAAATCGTCGAGAAGCAGCGGGCCACGAGGGCCGGCGGAACGGGAATTCTGGTTATCAGCGACAGGAGCGCCACTAGCGGTAGTAAGAGTTTTGGTCTGGCTCATGCACAATCTTCCTCTGTCAGTCTGTGAAACTGCCGGCTAATCGGCTGACGAAGAGTATTGACCAGCAGTGTTACAAGATCCAATGCATTACACATTAGCTAACGATAGAAATATCTAATACATACAGATACAAAAAACCGGGCACTAGGCCCGGTTCCTTGTTTCAGACTGACGTCTTACTCAGCGGATACAGCTTCACCGCCGACAGCACGATCAACCAGTTCAACGTACGCCATAGGAGCGTTGTCGCCAGCGCGGAAACCGCACTTGAGGATGCGCAGGTAGCCACCCTCACGGGTAGCATAACGCTTGCCCAGGTCGTTGAAGAGCTTACCAACGATAGCTTTCGAACGAGTACGGTCGAAAGCCAGACGGCGGTTAGCCAGGCTGTCTGTCTTGGCCAAAGTGATCAGCGGCTCGGCAACGCGGCGCAGTTCTTTAGCTTTCGGCAGTGTAGTTTTGATCAGCTCGTGCTCGAACAGCGACACCGCCATGTTCTGGAACATGGCCTTGCGGTGCGAGCTGGTGCGGCTCAGGTGACGCCCACTTTTACGATGACGCATGGTTCATTCCTTACCAAACACAACGTTCGGTGATTACGACGATCAGGCAGTCGCCTTGTCGTCCTTCTTAAGACTTGCAGGCGGCCAGTTGTCGAGGCGCATGCCGAGGGACAGACCGCGGGAGGCCAGAACGTCCTTGATTTCGGTCAAGGATTTCTTGCCCAGGTTCGGAGTCTTCAACAGTTCTACTTCGGTACGCTGAATCAGGTCGCCGATGTAGTAAATGTTTTCCGCCTTAAGGCAGTTAGCCGAACGTACAGTCAGTTCCAGATCGTCAACCGGGCGAAGCAGGATCGGATCGATCTCGTCTTCCTGCTCGACTACCACTGGCTCACTGTCACCTTTGAGGTCGACGAACGCAGCCAACTGCTGTTGCAGAATGGTTGCAGCACGACGGATAGCCTCTTCAGGATCCAGAGTACCGTTGGTTTCCAGATCAATAACCAGCTTGTCCAGGTTAGTACGCTGCTCGACACGGGCGTTTTCCACCACGTATGCGATACGGCGAACCGGGCTGAACGAAGAGTCAAGCTGCAAGCGACCAATGCTGCGGCTTTCGTCTTCATCGCTCTGACGCGAGTCGGCCGGTTCATAACCACGACCACGAGCTACTACGAGCTTCATGTTCAGGGCGCCGTTAGACGCCAGGTTAGCGATTACGTGATCGGGGTTAACGATCTCGACATCATGATCCAGCTGAATATCGGCAGCGGTAACCACCCCCGAACCCTTCTTCGACAAGGTCAGCGTAACTTCGTCACGGCCGTGCAGCTTGATAGCCAGACCTTTAAGGTTCAACAGGATTTCAATTACGTCTTCCTGTACACCTTCGATGGCGCTGTACTCGTGGAGCACACCGTCAATCTCGGCCTCGACTACTGCACAGCCGGGCATTGAGGACAACAGGATGCGGCGCAGCGCGTTGCCCAGGGTGTGGCCAAAACCACGCTCGAGAGGCTCGAGGGTGATCTTGGCGCGGGTTGGACTGACAACCTGCACATCAATGTGGCGGGGTGTCAGGAACTCATTTACCGAAATCTGCATGGATGCACCTATTTTCTAGCCCTTACTTGGAGTAGAGCTCGACAATCAGGCTTTCGTTGATGTCGGCGGACAGATCACTGCGAGCTGGAACGTTCTTGAAAACGCCCGACTTCTTCTCAGTGTCTACTTCTACCCATTCTACGCGGCCACGTTGAGCACACAGATCGAGAGCTTGGACAATGCGAAGTTGATTTTTTGCTTTCTCGCGAACAGCAACCACGTCACCAGCACGAACCTGGTAGGACGGAACGTTAACGGTCTGACCGTTTACGCTGATCGACTTGTGCGATACCAGCTGACGGGACTCGGCACGAGTAGAACCGAAGCCCATGCGGTATACAACGTTGTCCAGACGGCATTCGAGCAGTTGCAACAGGTTCTCGCCGGTTGCGCCCTTCTTGCCAGCTGCTTGTTTGTAGTAGCCGCTGAATTGACGCTCGAGCACGCCGTAGATACGACGAACTTTTTGCTTTTCACGCAGCTGAGTACCGTAGTCGGATTGACGACCACGACGCTGGCCGTGGATGCCAGGAGCTGCTTCGATGTTGCACTTGGATTCGATAGCGCGCACGCCGCTCTTCAGGAAGAGATCGGTGCCTTCGCGACGAGCCAGTTTGCATTTTGGACCAATGTAACGAGCCATTCTTTACAATCTCCTGGATTACACGCGGCGCTTCTTCGGCGGACGGCACCCGTTGTGCGGGATTGGCGTCACGTCGGTGATGCTGGCGATCTTGTAGCCACAGCCGTTCAAAGCGCGGACTGCGGATTCACGACCTGGACCTGGGCCCTTGACGTTAACGTCGAGGTTCTTCAGGCCATATTCCAGCGCAGCTTGACCAGCACGCTCGGCAGCTACTTGAGCAGCGAACGGGGTGGACTTGCGAGAACCGCGGAAACCCGAACCACCGGAGGTTGCCCAGGAAAGAGCGTTACCTTGACGGTCGGTAATGGTCACGATGGTGTTGTTGAAAGACGCGTGGATGTGGGCGATGCCATCAACCACTGTCTTTTTAATCTTTTTACGAGGACGAGCAGCAGGTTTTGCCATGACTAAATTCCTGTCGATTCGCTGGTGCGATTACTTGCGGATCGGCTTACGCGGACCTTTGCGAGTACGCGCGTTGGTCTTGGTACGCTGACCGCGCACTGGAAGACCACGACGATGGCGCAGACCGCGGTAGCAGCCCAGATCCATCAAGCGTTTGATTTTCATGTTGATTTCGCGACGCAGGTCACCTTCAGTGGTGAACTTCGCCACTTCGCCACGCAGCTGTTCAATTTGCTCGTCGCTCAGATCCTTGATCTTCGCAGCTGGGTTGACCCCAGTCACTGCACAGATTTTCTGCGCAGTAGTGCGACCAACACCATAGATGTAGGTCAGCGAGATAACAGTATGCTTGTTATCTGGAATGTTAACGCCTGCAATACGGGCCATTCAGTGGGACTCCAATTGACAGCTACCTACGCCCCGGAAGCCAAGAAATAGGGCGCGAGATAATATCGCTGTAATAACAAATAATCAACCCGGCAGCGCACTAGCTGCCGGGCTTGAAGCACAATCACACTCAGCCTTGGCGCTGTTTGTGACGCGGTTCCGCGCTGCAAATTACTCGAACAACACCTTCGCGGCGAATAATCTTGCAGTTACGGCACAGCTTTTTCACCGATGCACGAACTTTCATCACCAACTCCTCGAACCTTATGGATTAGCGCAGCATGCCGCTGCCGTAACCCTTCAGGTTGGCTTTCTTCATCAGGGATTCGTACTGGTGGGAAACGAGGTGCGATTGTACTTGCGACATAAAGTCCATAACAACCACGACCACGATCAGCAACGAGGTCCCGCCAAGGTAGAACGGAACGTTTGCAGCAACCACCAGGAACTGGGGCAACAGACACACGGCCGTCATATATAGAGCACCGAACATGGTCAAGCGGGTCAGAACGCCATCAATGTAGCGCGCCGACTGCTCACCTGGACGGATGCCCGGAATAAAGGCACCGGACTTCTTCAGGTTTTCCGCTACGTCTTTCGGATTGAACATCAACGCCGTATAGAAGAAGCAGAAGAAAATAATCCCTGCACTAAACAGCAGAATATTCAACGGCTGACCAGGAGCGATCGACTGCGAGATGTCCTGCAACCAGCCCATACCTTCAGACTGACCGAACCAGGCACCCAACGAAGCCGGAAACAGCAAAATGCTGCTCGCGAAGATAGCAGGAATTACACCGGCCATATTCACTTTCAGCGGCAAGTGGCTGGTCTGCGCAGCAAAAACCTTGCGGCCCTGCTGACGCTTGGCGTAGTGAACAGCAATACGACGCTGGCCACGCTCAATGAACACCACAAAACCGATAATCGCTACTGCCAGCAAACCGATCGCAACCAAGGCAAAAATGTTGATATCACCCTGACGCGCAGACTCGAAAGACTGCCCGATCGCTCTCGGAAGACCGGCGACGATACCTGCGAAAATCAACATCGAGATACCGTTGCCAACACCACGCTCAGTAATCTGCTCACCCAGCCACATCATGAACATCGCACCAGCCACAAACGTGGATACCGCGACGAAATGGAAGCCAAAGTCACCAGTGAACGCAACGCCCTGCCCTGCCAGACCAACGGACATGCCGATGGCCTGAACCAGAGCTAGGACGACAGTGCCGTAGCGGGTGTACTGGCTGATCTTGCGACGGCCAGCTTCACCTTCCTTCTTCAACTGCTCCAACTGCGGACTGACGGCTGTCATAAGTTGCATGATGATCGAAGCCGAGATGTACGGCATGATCCCCAGTGCAAAAATGCTCATCCGCTCCAGCGCGCCGCCGGAAAACATGTTGAACAAGCTAAGAATGGTCCCCTCATTCTGTCGAAACAGGTCTGCGAGTCGGTCCGGGTTGATACCTGGAACCGGGATGTGTGCGCCTATTCGGTAGACGATAATCGCCAGGAACAGAAAACGCAGACGAGCCCAGAGTTCAGACATACCGCCTTTGCCGAGCGCAGAGAGAGCACCTTGCTTAGCCATTTATTCCTCGAACTTGCCGCCAGCTGCTTCGATAGCCGCACGCGCACCTTTGGTGGCTGCGATACCCTTGATGGTCACAGCGCGAGTAACTTCGCCGGACAGCATGATTTTCACACGCTGAACGTTCTGGTTAATCACGTTGGCATCTTTCAGGGACTGCACGGTAACGATGTCGCCTTCCACTTTGGCCAACTCGGACAGACGCACTTCTGCGCGGTCCATGGCTTTCAGGGAAACGAAACCGAACTTCGGCAGGCGACGATGCAGCGGCTGTTGACCGCCTTCAAAGCCTGGAGCGATGGTGCCACCGGAGCGGGAAGTCTGACCTTTGTGACCACGGCCACCAGTCTTACCCAAACCACTACCGATACCACGGCCCGGACGATGCTTTTCGCGACGGGAACCCGGCGCTGGACTCAGATCATTGAGTTTCATCGATTAACCCTCGACACGCAGCATGTAGTAAGCCTTGTTGATCATCCCGCGGTTCTCGGGAGTATCTTGGACTTCTACAGTGTGACCGATGCGACGCAGGCCCAGACCCTTAACGCACAGTTTGTGGTTAGGGATACGGCCGGTCATGCTTTTGATCAGCGTTACTTTAACGGTAGCCATGATCAGATGATCTCCTGGACGCTTTTGCCACGCTTGGCGGCAATGGATTCAGGGGACTGCATAGCCTTCAAACCTTTGAAAGTGGCATGAACCACGTTTACTGGGTTAGTCGAGCCGTAGCACTTGGCCAGAACGTTCTGAACACCAGCAACTTCAAGGACAGCACGCATAGCGCCGCCAGCGATGATACCGGTACCTTCAGAAGCAGGCTGCATGTACACCTTGGAAGCGCCATGAGCGGACTTCATAGCGTACTGCAGAGTGGTGCCGTTCAGATCAACTTGGATCATGTTGCGGCGAGCAGCTTCCATTGCCTTCTGGATCGCAGCAGGCACTTCACGCGACTTGCCACGGCCGAAGCCAACACGGCCCTTACCATCACCAACCACGGTCAACGCGGTGAAAGTGAAGATACGGCCGCCTTTAACGGTTTTGGCTACGCGATTAACTTGAACCAGCTTCTCGATGTAGCCTTCGTCGCGCTTTTGGTCGTTATTTGACATAACTTAGAACTCCAGCCCAGCTTCACGAGCAGCATCAGCCAGCGCCTTGACGCGGCCGTGGTACTTGAAGCCAGAGCGGTCGAAAGCCACCTGCGAGACGCCAGCGGCTTTTGCACGCGTAGCGACCAGCTGGCCAACCTTAGTGGCCGCGTCGATGTTGCCAGTGGCGCCATCACGCAGTTCTTTATCCAAAGTCGAGGCACTCGCCAAGACTTTGTTGCCGTCGGCCGAAATGACCTGGGCGTAGATGTGCTGCGAAGAGCGGAACACGCAGAGACGCACGACTTCGAGTTCGTGCATTTTCAGGCGTGCTTTGCGAGCGCGACGCAGTCGAGTAACTTTTTTGTCGGTCATTTGCTATGCCCTACTTCTTCTTGGCTTCTTTACGACGGACGACTTCGTCCGCGTAGCGCACACCTTTACCTTTGTAAGGCTCTGGTGGACGGAAGTCGCGGATCTCAGCGGCCACTTGACCTACCAGCTGCTTATCGATGCCCTTGATCAGGATATCGGTCTGGCTAGGAGTCTCAGCGGTGATGCCTTCCGGCAGTTCGTAATCCACTGGATGCGAGAAGCCGAGGGCCAGGTTCAGCACTGTGCCTTTTGCTTGTGCCTTGTAACCAACACCGACCAGCTGGAGCTTACGCTCGAAGCCTTGGCTAACGCCTTGGACCATGTTGTTTACCAGAGCACGAGTGGTACCGGCCATTGCACGAGTTTGTTGGTCGCCATTGCGAGCAGCGAAACGCAGCTCACCAGCTTCCTCAACAATTTCAACGGACGAGTGAACGTTCAGTTCGAGAGTGCCCTTGGCACCCTTCACCGAAAGCTGTTGGCCGGCGAATTTAACTTCGACACCAGCTGGCAGCTTAACGGGGTTCTTAGCGACGCGAGACATGCTTATCCCCCCTTAGAACACAGTGCAAAGAACTTCGCCGCCGACACCGGCAGCGCGCGCAGCACGATCAGTCATCACACCTTTGTTGGTGGAGACGATAGACACGCCAAGGCCGCCACGTACTTTCGGCAGTTCTTCAACGGACTTGTACTGACGCAGGCCTGGACGGCTAACGCGCTTCACTTCCTCGATGACCGGACGGCCTTCGAAGTATTTCAGCTCGATGGACAGCAGAGGTTTGATTTCGCTGCTGATCTGATAACCCGCGATGTAACCTTCGTCCTTCAGGACTTTTGCTACAGCCACCTTCAGCGTGGAAGACGGCATGCTTACGACGGACTTTTCAGCCATCTGGGCATTACGGATTCGAGTTAGCATGTCCGCTAACGGGTCCTGCATACTCATGGGCTAGATGCTCCTGATACAAAAAGAATTAGCCTTGCGGCTACAACTGTCGCCGAGAAATTCCGGGCAAAAAACACGGGCTCAGGCGAGCCGGTCATTCTAGACACACCCCAGAAATGAATCAAGCCCCAAAAGGGGCTTGATTCAGATTCAAGGCCACCGGTGATCGGGATCTTACGAGCCCGACCACCGCGACTTTGATAGCTATTACCAGCTGGCTTTAACCAGACCTGGTACGTCACCACGCATTGCAGCTTCACGCAGCTTGTTACGGCCAAGGCCGAACTTGCGGTAAACGCCGTGCGGACGACCAGTCAGGCGGCAGCGGTTACGCATGCGCGAGGCGCTTGCGTCACGTGGCTGCTTCTGCAGCGCTACGGTAGCTTCCCAACGGGCTTCTGGACTTGCGTTCAGATCCACGATGATAGCTTTCAGCGCTGCACGCTTGGTGGCGTACTTGGCAACAGTAAGCTGACGCTTCAGCTCACGGTTTTTCATGCTCTTCTTGGCCATTTTCCTACTCCAATCAGTTGCGGAACGGGAATTTGAAAGCACGCAGCAGAGCGCGGCCTTCATCATCGTTCTTAGCAGTGGTGGTCAGGGTAATGTCCAGACCGCGGAGAGCATCGATCTTGTCGTAATCGATTTCCGGGAAAATGATCTGCTCTTTCACGCCCATGCTGTAGTTACCACGACCATCGAAGGACTTGGCATTCAGGCCGCGGAAGTCGCGAACCCGAGGCAGGGAGATCGACAGCAGACGATCCAGGAACTCGTACATACGCTCACGGCGCAGGGTCACTTTGACGCCGATCGGCCATCCTTCGCGGACTTTGAAGCCAGCGATGGATTTACGAGCGTAGGTCACAACGACTTTCTGGCCGGTGATCTTTTCCAGGTCAGCAACAGCATGCTCGATGACTTTTTTGTCGCCGATTGCTTCGCCCAGACCCATGTTCAGGGTGATTTTGGTAACGCGCGGAACTTCCATCACGTTCGAAAGCTTAAGTTCTTCCTTAAGTTTCGGAGCGATTTCCTTCCGGTAAATCTCTTTTAGTCGTGCCATGGTCTTCTACCTAGCAGTGTTCAAGCATCAACCGCTTTTTGGGTCGACTTGAAGACACGAATTTTTTTGCCGTCTTCTACTTTGAAACCAACGCGGTCAGCCTTGTTGGTTTCGCCGTTGAAAATGGCGACGTTGGAAGCGTGCAGTGGCGCTTCTTTCTCGACGATACCGCCCTGTACGCCCGACATCGGGTTAGGCTTGGTATGACGCTTGACCAAGTTCAGGCCACCGACAACCAGACGGTCATCAGCCAGAACTTTAAGCACCTTACCGCGCTTACCTTTGTCTTTGCCGGCGATCACGATGATCTCGTCGTCACGACGAATCTTTTGCATGTCGGATCTCCTTACAGCACTTCTGGGGCGAGCGAGACGATCTTCATGAACTTCTCAGTACGAAGTTCACGGGTCACTGGCCCAAAGATACGGGTGCCGATCGGCTCTTGCTTGTTGTTCAACAGAACAGCAGCGTTGCCATCAAAGCGGATGATGGAGCCGTCAGCACGACGAACACCATGGCGAGTGCGGACTACAACTGCAGTCATCACTTGGCCTTTTTTCACCTTACCGCGAGGAATTGCTTCCTTGACGGTAACTTTGATGATGTCACCGATACCAGCGTAACGACGATGGGAGCCACCCAGCACCTTGATGCACATAACGCGGCGAGCGCCGCTGTTATCGGCCACATCGAGCATGGATTGAGTCTGAATCATATAATTTCTCCGACCCCTAGCCCTTAGACTTCCACAGCGCGTTCGAGAACATCAACCAGAGCCCAAGACTTGGTCTTGGCCATCGGACGAGTTTCACGAATAGTGACTTTGTCGCCGATGTGGCACTGATTGGTTTCGTCGTGCGCGTGCAGCTTAGTCGAACGCTTAACGTATTTACCGTAGATAGGGTGCTTAACGCGACGCTCGATCAGAACGGTGATGGTCTTGTCCATCTTGTCGCTGACAACACGGCCAGTCAGCGTACGGACAGTTTTTTCGGCTTCAGCCATGATTACTTACCTGCCTGCTGGTTGAGCACAGTCTTCACGCGAGCGATGTCACGCTTAACTTGCGAGAGCAGATGAGACTGCCCCAACTGGCCAGTTGCTTTCTGCATACGCAGATTGAACTGGTCGCGCAGCAGGCCGAGCAGTTGCTCGTTCAGCTGCTGTGCGGATTTTTCACGAAGTTCATTCGCTTTCATCACATCACCGTCCGCTTAACAAAGGAGGTGGCGAGCGGCAGCTTTGCAGCAGCCAGGGCGAAAGCCTCACGCGCCAGCTCTTCAGAAACACCCTCGATTTCATACAGGACTTTGCCTGGCTGAATCTGGGCAACCCAGTATTCGACGTTACCCTTACCTTTACCCATCCGAACTTCGAGTGGCTTCTTGGAAATAGGCTTGTCCGGGAATACACGGATCCAGATCTTGCCACCACGTTTTACGTGACGGGTCAGAGCACGACGCGCTGACTCGATCTGACGAGCGGTGAGACGACCACGAGCAACAGACTTCAGCGCGAACTCGCCGAAGCTGACTTTGCTACCGCGCAATGCCAGACCACGGTTGTGGCCGGTCATTTGCTTGCGGAACTTCGTACGCTTTGGTTGCAACATTTGGCGTACCCCTTACTTAGCAGCTTTTTTACGAGGCGCAGGTGCTTGCGGCTTCAGCTCTTCTTGGCGACCACCAATTACTTCGCCTTTGAAGATCCAAACCTTCACACCGATCACACCATAAGTGGTGTGAGCTTCGTAGGTGGCATAGTCGATATCGGCACGCAGGGTGTGCAGTGGCACACGACCTTCGCGATACCATTCAGTACGTGCGATTTCAGCACCGCCGAGACGACCGCTCACTTGGATTTTGATGCCTTTGGCACCAATGCGCATGGCGTTCTGTACAGCGCGCTTCATAGCACGACGGAACATTACGCGACGCTCCAGCTGCTGAGCTACGCTCTGCGCAACCAGCATACCGTCGAGCTCCGGCTTGCGGATCTCTTCGATATTGATGTGCACAGGCACACCCATTTGCTTGGTCAGGTCCTGACGCAGCTTCTCAACATCTTCACCTTTCTTGCCGATCACGATGCCGGGACGAGCGGTGTGGATGGTGATGCGTGCAGTTTGAGCCGGACGATGGATATCGATACGGCTTACGGACGCGCTTTTTAGTTTGTCTTGGAGATACTCACGCACATTCAGATCTGCGAGCAAATAGTCCGCATAAGTCCGACCGTCTGCGTACCAGACGGAGGTGTGCTCCTTGACGATTCCCAGGCGAATGCCAATGGGATGTACTTTCTGACCCATCTCTTCGACTCCGTTACTTGTCAGCAACCTTGACAGTGATATGGCAAGACCGCTTGACGATGCGATCAGCACGGCCTTTGGCACGTGGCATGATGCGCTTCAGCGAACGCCCTTCGTTGACGAAAACGGTGGAGACCTTCAGGTCATCAACGTCTGCGCCTTCGTTATGCTCGGCGTTGGCTACGGCCGACTCCAGCACTTTCTTCATGATCTCGGCGGCTTTCTTACTGCTGAAAGCCAACAGGTTGAGCGCTTCGCCCACCTTCTTCCCGCGGATCTGGTCGGCGACCAAGCGGGCTTTCTGGGCGGAGATTCGAGCGCCCGACAACTTAGCGGCTACTTCCATCATTCCTTACCCCTTAACGCTTGGCTTTCTTGTCAGCCACGTGCCCGCGATATGTACGGGTACCGGCGAACTCGCCCAGTTTGTGGCCGACCATGTCTTCGTTCACGAGAACTGGAACATGTTGACGACCGTTATGCACAGCGATGGTCAGACCGACCATTTGTGGCAGGATCATGGAACGGCGCGACCAGGTCTTAACTGGTTTGCGATCGTTCTTTTCCGCCGCCACTTCGATCTTCTTCAGTAGGTGAAGATCAATAAAAGGACCTTTTTTCAGAGAACGTGGCACTGTCGTATCCCTCTATTTACTTGCGACGACGGACGATCATTTTGTCGGTACGCTTATTACCACGAGTCTTCGCGCCCTTAGTCGGGAAGCCCCATGGCGATACCGGATGACGACCACCAGAGGTACGACCTTCACCACCACCATGTGGGTGGTCAACCGGGTTCATGGCAACACCACGAACGGTTGGGCGAACGCCACGCCAGCGTTTGGCACCAGCTTTACCCAGCGAACGCAGGCTGTGCTCGGAGTTCGAGACTTCGCCCAGGGTCGCACGGCATTCAGCCAGCACTTTACGCATCTCACCAGAACGCAGACGCAGGGTCACGTAGACGCCTTCACGAGCGACCAGCTGAGCCGAAGCACCAGCCGAACGAGCGATTTGCGCGCCTTTACCTGGCTTCAGTTCGATGCCGTGTACGGTGCTACCAACTGGAATGTTGCGCAGTTGCAGAGCGTTGCCCGGCTTGATCGGTGCCAGAGCACCTGCGATCAGCTGGTCGCCAGCGCTCACGCCCTTAGGCGCGATGATGTAGCGACGCTCGCCATCTGCGTACAGCAGCAGAGCGATGTGAGCAGTACGGTTTGGATCGTATTCGATACGCTCGACAGTGGCAGCGATGCCATCTTTGTCGTTGCGACGGAAGTCGACCAGACGGTAATGCTGCTTATGACCACCACCAACGTGACGAGTGGTAATGCGGCCATTGTTGTTACGACCACCAGACTTCGATTTCTTCTCGAGCAGCGGTGCGTGAGGAGCGCCTTTATGCAGCTCCTGGTTGACCACCTTGACCACAAAACGGCGGCCAGGGGAAGTCGGTTTGCATTTAACGATTGCCATGATGCACCCCTTCCTTACTCAGCACTGCTGCTGAAATCGAGATCTTGGCCTGGCTGAAGGGAGATAACTGCCTTCTTCCAGTCATTACGCTTGCCCAGACCGCGAGCGGTACGCTTGCTCTTACCCAGAACGTTCAGGGTAGTAACGCGCTCCACTTTCACGCTGAACAGGCTTTCGACGGCCTTCTTGATTTCCAGCTTGGTTGCGTCAGTAGCAACCTTGAAAACGAACTGGCCTTTCTTGTCTGCCAGAACCGTAGCCTTCTCGGAAACGTGCGGGCCAAGCAGAACTTTAAATACGCGTTCCTGGTTCATCCCAGCAGCTCCTCGAATTTCTTCACGGCCGACACAGTGATCAACACTTTGTCGTATGCGATCAGACTAACTGGATCGGAACCTTGCACGTCACGAACATCAACGTGTGGCAGGTTACGAGCAGCCAGGTACAGGTTCTGATCAACAGCGTCCGACACGATCAGAACGTCGGTCAGGCTCATGTTGTTCAGTTTGCCCAGCAGATCTTTGGTTTTCGGAGTTTCAACAGCGAAATCCTGAACCACGACCAGACGATCAGTACGCACCAGCTCAGCAAGGATGGAACGCATTGCTGCGCGATACATCTTCTTGTTCAGCTTCTGGGAGTGATCCTGAGGACGAGCTGCGAAAGTGGTACCGCCGCCACGCCAGATTGGGCTACGGATAGTACCGGCACGAGCACGGCCAGTACCTTTCTGACGCCATGGGCGCTTGCCGCCACCGGAAACGTCGGAACGGGTCTTTTGCTGCTTGCTACCTTGACGGCCGCCAGCCATGTAGGCCACGACTGCTTGGTGAACCAGCGTCTCGTTGAATTCGCCGCCAAATGTCAGTTCGGAAACTTCGATCGCTTGAGCGTCATTTACATTTAATTGCATGTCAGCTTCCCCTTAACCGCGAGCCTTGGCCGCCGGACGTACAACCAGGTTGCCGCCAGTAGCGCCAGGAACAGCACCCTTGACCAACAACAGATTGCGTTCAGCGTCGACGCGCACTACTTCCAGGGACTGCACGGTCACGCGCTCAGCGCCCATATGACCGGACATTTTTTTGCCCTTGAATACACGACCAGGAGTCTGGCACTGGCCAATAGAGCCCGGGACGCGGTGGGAAACGGAGTTACCGTGGGTGTTATCTTGACCGCGGAAATTCCAACGCTTGATGGTACCGGCGAAGCCTTTACCTTTCGACTGACCGGTAACATCTACCAGTTGGCCAGCTGCGAAGATTTCTGCATTGATCAGATCGCCAGCTTGGTACTCGCCTTCTTCAAGACGGAATTCCCAAACGCCACGACCGGCAGCAACGTTCGCTTTAGCGAAGTGACCTGCTTGAGCAGCAGTCACGCGCGAAGCACGACGCTCACCTACAGTGACTTGCACTGCACGATAGCCATCGGTTTCTTCAGTTTTGAACTGGGTGACGCGATTCGGCTCGATCTCAATGACCGTGACCGGAATGGAGACACCTTCTTCGGTGAAAATACGGGTCATACCGCATTTACGACCGACTACACCAATAGTCATGTTGTAAACCTCATGAGTGTACGGGGCTTTCACCCGCTATGGCCGCCCATTTCAGAGCGTTACACGACTAAGACCGAGTCTTAGCCGAGGCTGATCTGCACTTCCACACCTGCCGCAAGATCAAGCTTCATAAGAGCATCAACGGTTTTATCCGTTGGCTGGACGATGTCCAGTACGCGCTTATGAGTACGGATCTCGTACTGGTCACGCGCGTCTTTGTTGACGTGCGGGGAGACCAGAACGGTGAACCGCTCTTTACGGGTAGGCAGTGGAATTGGACCACGCACTTGAGCACCAGTACGTTTCGCGGTTTCCACGATTTCCTGGGTGGATTGGTCGATCAGGCGATGGTCGAAAGCCTTCAACCTGATACGGATTTGCTGATTTTGCATTGGATTTCAGACTCCAGGCTGCTATTCCCACCGGGCGCAATACGCCCGTTAAAAGGAGGCGCAATTCTATAGACGGCCCCACAGAGTGTCAACCCAATAAAAAAGCCCCCGCAAGCGGGGGCTTCTTCATGAGTCGTCGATTACTCGATAACTTTGGCTACGACGCCGGCGCCGACGGTACGACCGCCTTCACGGATAGCGAAACGCAGACCATCTTCCATCGCGATGGTTTTGATCAGAGTGACAGTCATCTGGATGTTGTCACCTGGCATTACCATTTCAACGC
>NZ_JAFGYX010000127.1:0-470 GCF_017491625.1 Pseudomonas sp. 50_B | reverse complement strand
ATACCGTATTGTCGATATCAGCGATCACGCCGTTGTAGCGGAAATAGTCGTACCCGCTGCTGATGCCCTCTACCGGCACGATCGCCTCGAGCCCCGGCACCCCCGTCGCCGCGACCATCGTGGGCAGCGTGCCGCCGTAGGAAATCCCTTCCATCGCGACGTGCCCGGTTGACCAGGACGCGGCGACCTGTTTGCCTTGGGCGTCAAAGCCTGGTGCGCCGGGATCGTTCGTCAGCCAGCGCACGACGCTCGCCATCGCCTCGCGCTCGGTACGATCCATTACCGACCAGCAGCCGTCCGACTGATTGGTGCCGATCGAATCGGCGTAGACGATCGTGTAGCCCATCCGCAAATATTCCGCCTCGCCGAGAAACGGCGCGCGCGTTTGCGTCGCGTAAGTCGGGTCCGCATAGTACACCGATGGCCGCACAATCACCGGTGTCTTGAGCCCCTCCGCCACTTCGGCCGGC
>NZ_JAFGYX010000126.1:0-470 GCF_017491625.1 Pseudomonas sp. 50_B | reverse complement strand
CGAAGGATCTTCCTGCGCAGGCCTGGAGGTCTGGGATGTCATGCGGCTCCTCGTCGTTCAACACTCCTTGATCCTATTCAAAAGAGGCCGAAGGTAAAGACAGGCAGGCCAAGTCGCGACGACGGCCTACACGCCATGTGAGACTTCTCGGTACCAATTGCGGGCAGTCAGTCCTATTGATGCCCACAACCTCATCTGCGCTTCCCCGCGCCACCGTGATGCCGCTTTCCACCGTGCTCGTCGAGGACAGCATCACGATCAGGGAAAACCTGATCCCCGCCCTGGAAGAGCTCGCGGACGCCGAGGTCGTCGGCGTTGCCGAAACCGCGACAGAAGCCGTCGCGCTTCTGGAAGACCTGGGCGATGCCTGGCAGCTGGCGGTGGTCGACCTGTTCCTGCGGGAGGGATCCGGCCTGACGGTGCTGCGAGCAGGCCAGGACCGCCGTCCGCACATGTACTCTGCGTTGATA
>NZ_JAFGYX010000125.1:0-471 GCF_017491625.1 Pseudomonas sp. 50_B | reverse complement strand
ACGTCCGCCCTCGGCTCCGCGCTCGCGAGCCGCGCGAGCGCGGCCTGCACTTCTTCCGGTTCGAACGACGCGAGCACGTCCGCGGTCGGCTTCTCGAGCGCCTTCAGGTGCGCGCGCAGGATTTCCTGCTTGACGACGAGCAACTGGCTCGGATGCATCGAGAACTCGGTGAGCCCCATGCCGAGCAACAGACGCGTGAGCGCCGGATCGCCCGCCATCTCACCGCACACCGACACCGGCACGCCCGCGCGCTTCGCTTCGCGCAGCGTGAACGCGATCAGATGCAGCACAGCCGGATGCAGCGGATCGTACAGATGCGCGACCGCGTTGTCCGCGCGGTCGATCGCGAGCGTGTACTGGATCAGGTCGTTCGTGCCGATCGACAGGAAATCGACGCGCTTGAGGAACAGCGGCAGCGCGATCGCCGCGGCCGGAATCTCGATCATCGCGCCGACCCGCACGTTCGGATCG
>NZ_JAFGYX010000124.1:0-471 GCF_017491625.1 Pseudomonas sp. 50_B | reverse complement strand
CTTCTGGAAAGAGCCGCCAAAATCATCGATGATGATCAGGTTGCCTCTCAGATGAATGATTTACCCGAATCATTGAAAAATAAAGTGAAAGGAGGTGGGTCGCTTACCGCACTTCCGATCATCGAAACACAAGCGGGTGACGTTTCGGCTTATATCCCGACCAACGTGATTTCGATTACCGATGGTCAGATCTTCCTTGAATCGGATCTGTTTAACTCGGGGATCCGTCCTGCGATCAATGTTGGGATTTCGGTTTCTCGTGTTGGCGGGAGCGCTCAGATCAAACCCATGAAAAAAGGATCCGGTACCTTGAAACTCGACCAAGCCCAGTATCGTGAGTTGGAAGCCTTTGCAAAATTTGGCTCCGATTTGGATGCGGCTACCATGGCTGTGATTGGTAAAGGGGAACGAAATGTTGAAATTTTGAAACAAGGCGTAAATTCACCCCTGCCGGTAGAAGAACAAGTAGCC
>NZ_JAFGYX010000123.1:0-471 GCF_017491625.1 Pseudomonas sp. 50_B | reverse complement strand
GCACTGGCCGAGCAGCGTCACGTTGACCTGCGCGTTGTTGATCGTCAGTTGCGTCGCGCTGTCGGCCTGGCCCGTCCACGGATTCGTGCCGCTTGCGCTGCCCTTGATGAGGCCGCACAGGCTGTTGGTGCCGGTAAACGTCGTCGACGTGATGTTGACGATGCCCGCGGGCGTGATCGTGCCGTTGAACGTCGCGACACAGTTCGCGCTGATCGAGCCCTTGGACAGCGTCGTTTCCAAAGGAGCCGAGGTCGCCGAGAACGGCTCGCCGTTCGGGTTCATCGGCTGCCCGTCGACGCGAACCACGGTGACGGCGAGCGCGGGCGTAGCTGCGGCCGCTGCGAATGCCAACGCGACAACGAACGGAACAAATTTACGGTTACGCATGGGTCTGCCTCACTTGACGAATGGCGGCTTGCCGCCAGTGGCGTGACGTTGCGGCCGGAGAATTCCGCCCGCTCGGTCACAGGA
>NZ_JAFGYX010000122.1:0-472 GCF_017491625.1 Pseudomonas sp. 50_B | reverse complement strand
GATCTATACGGCATCCTTCTGGGACGAAAACGCCGGCGGCGTCGCGATCTATCAGAACGGCAAGACCCTCGGCTCGATCGGCACGCACGCCGAATTCCAGGGCGGCGCGATCACCGGCAACGCGACGTCGATCTTCGCGGCGATGCAGTACAGCACCCCGCAGGGCAGCGGCACGGTCGGCCGCTACAACCGCGCGACGCTGCAGCGCGATCTCACGATCCCGGTCAGCGTGTGGAACGCGGTCAGCCGAGCCGACGTGATCACCGGCCTCGCGACCGCGGGCACGCTGCTGTACGCGAGCGACTACTTCGGCAACCGCGTGCGCGTGTTCACCACCGAGGGCGTCTGGCAGCGCGACATCGGCATCGCGAACCCCGGCGCGCTCGCGCTCGACGATGCCGGCAATCTGTGGGTCGCGCAGAAGAATGCGGCGAAGATCGTCGAATTCAGCCCCACCGGCGCGCTGATGAAC
>NZ_JAFGYX010000121.1:0-474 GCF_017491625.1 Pseudomonas sp. 50_B | reverse complement strand
GTACTTCGCCAGATTGATCTTCGTCGTCACCTTGCCGCCGCTGTAGGTGCCGACGTAGCCCGGCGCGCCGTATGGCGAAGTCGACCACTGCTAGACGCCCGCGTCGCCGGACGACACCGAGAAGATCTGCCCTTGCGCGACCGCCTGCTTGAACACCGCGTCGTTCGCGGCGAGCGAGCCGTCCGAATTCGCGGCCGCCTCGTCCTCGCCGAGCGATACGTTGATCACCTTCGCGACGTTGTCGGTGACGGCCTTGTTGTATGCGGCGGTCAGCGTCGCGTTGGTGAGGCCGCTGTCGTTGCTGTCGCCGTTGACGGCCGCATAGAAGATCAATTGCTTCACGCCGCCCGACGTGCCGATGATCGTCTGGCTGTCGAGATCCCATTCGCCCGGATCGCCGTCGTCCGCGAGCGTGCCCGAGCTGCCCGCGACGACCGCGGTGTTCACGTTCGGCAGGCCCGCGTTTCGCGTGAA
>NZ_JAFGYX010000120.1:0-475 GCF_017491625.1 Pseudomonas sp. 50_B | reverse complement strand
CATACAACGCGCCGATGCCCTTCGGGCCGTAGGTCTTGTGCGCGGAGAACGACATCAGGTCGACCTTCAGCTTCGCGAGGTCGATTTCGACCTTGCCCGTCGCCTGCGCGGCGTCGACGTGGAAGATGATGCCCTTCTCGCGGCAGATCTCGCCGATCGTCGCGATGTCCTGGATCACGCCGATCTCGTTGTTCACATGCATCACCGACACGAGGATCGTGTCCGGGCGCAGCGCGGCCTTGAACACGTCGAGATCGACGAGCCCGTCGTCCTTCACGTCGAGATAGGTCACCTCGAAGCCTTCGCGCTCGAGCTCGCGGCAGGTGTCGAGCACCGCCTTGTGCTCGGTCTTCACGGTGACGATGTGCTTGCCCTTGCCCTGATAGAAGTGCGCGGCGCCCTTGATCGCGAGGTTGTCGGACTCGGTCGCGCCGGAGGTCCAGATGATCTCGCGCGGATCGGCGTTCACGAGGGC
>NZ_JAFGYX010000119.1:0-475 GCF_017491625.1 Pseudomonas sp. 50_B | reverse complement strand
AAAATCAGCTTCTCGACGTTGGTGAAAATCGGTTTGTGCAGTTCCATCTTGGCCTTGGCGAACAGCACCACGCCGGGGGCATAGAGCAGCGCCGACAGCAGCAGGTACTTGACCCCGCCGGCGTACAGCAGCCAGATCGCGTAGAGCAGGGCGATGCCGCCGATGACCAGGTCCTTCTTGCGCTCGGCCAGGGCCTGTTCGTAGCTTTCGCCGCGCACCGCCAGCAGCACTGCGTAGGCCGCGGACCACAGGTAGGGCACCAGGATCATCGAGGTGGCGAGGTAGATCAGCGACAGGTAGGTGCTGGCCGAGAACAGAGTGATGACCAGGAAGATCTGCACCATGGCATTGGTCAGCCACAGGGCGTTGGCCGGTACATGGTTGGCGTTCTCCTTCTTCAGGAACGCTGGCATGGTCCGGTCCCGGGCGGTCGCGTAGAGAATCTCCGCGCACAGCAGGGCCCAGGACAACAGCG
>NZ_JAFGYX010000012.1:0-232137 GCF_017491625.1 Pseudomonas sp. 50_B | reverse complement strand
GCCCCCCGTTCTTGCCGGCCCGCTGCTGCGCCGCCTGGAGCCAACGCGGCTGGTGCTGTGGCTGGTGGGTTCAAGGGCGTTGCCGCTGACCCTGCGCCTGCACCCCACGGGCGGCCCGGCCCTGGAACTGGCCCTCGATCAGCAGCAATGCCAGGTCATCCCCGTCGGGCGCCAGGCCTTTATCCATCTGATCGATGTGCCGCTGGACGACGCCCTGCCCCAGGACGTGACGATTGCCTATGACCTCTTGATCAACGACGCCGAGGACGGCGCCCGATCCATTGCCGACTGGGCGCCGCACCTGCTGTATGGCGATGCCAGGACTCCGGAGTTCGTGCTCCACAGCCGCATCGACAACCTGCTCCACGGCTCCTGCCGCAAGCCCCATCACCCGTCCACTGATGGCCTGCTCTGCGTCGATCGTCTGCTGGCGCAACAGCCCGAGCCCGCACAGCGCCCCGCCTTGTTGATGATGACCGGCGACCAGGTGTATGCCGACGATGTGGCCGGCCCCATGTTGCGGGCAGTTCACGCCCTGATCGAGCGCCTCGGGCTGTTCGATGAAGAGTTGGAGGGCGCGGTGGTAGCCGACAGTCAGGCGCTGTACCGCCATGGCGCCAGCTACTACCAGCGGGCCGAATTGCTCCCGGCGCTGAAGAGCAATGAAACCCTGCGCGAGCGGTTTTTCGGCGGGGTGAAAAAGCCGATCTTCACCAGCAGCAATGCCGACAACCACCTGGTGACCTTCGCCGAGGTGCTGGCCATGTACCTGCTGGTGTGGTCACCCGTGCCCTGGACCCTGATCGCGCCCAAGCCACCGCAACTGACGCCGGAACAGCAAACGCGCTACACCCGGGAACAGCAGCGCATCGATGATTTTGTCCAGGGCCTGGAGGGTGCCGCGCGGGTCTTCGCCCACCTGTCGTGCCTGATGATCTTCGACGACCACGACATCACCGACGACTGGAACCTCAGCGCCCAGTGGGAAGAAACCGCCTACGGTCATCCCTTCTCCAAACGCATCATCGGCAACGCGCTGCTGGCTTACATGCTGTGCCAGGGCTGGGGCAACAACCCGGACGCCTTCACCCAACTGCTGGACCACACCCGCGCCTTGAGTGCCACGCCACAAGGCCCGAAACACCTGCTGCAACGTCAGGCCCAGGACGATTTGATCGACCAGTTGCTGCGTTTTGCGCAGTGGCAGTACGTCTTGCCCAGCACCCCGGCCCTGGTGGTGCTGGACACCCGCACCCGGCGCTGGCGCAGCGAGTCAAACCTGGGCCAGCCCTCGGGCCTGCTGGACTGGGAGGCCCTGTGCGAACTGCAACACGAACTGCTGGATCACCCCTCGGCGATCATCGTTTCACCGGCGCCGATCTTCGGGGTCAAGCTGATCGAGACGGTGCAGAAAGTCTTCAGTTGGAGCGGTTACCCGCTGCTGGTGGACGCGGAAAACTGGATGGCCCATCGCGGTTCGGCCCAGGTGATCCTGAACATCTTCCGCCACTCGCGAACCCCGGGCAGCTACGTGATTCTCTCCGGCGATGTGCACTATTCCTTCGTCTACGAAGTGCTGATCCGTCACCGCCAGGGCGGCCCGCGCATCTGGCAGATCACCAGCAGCGGCATCAAGAACGAATTCCCCGACACCCTGCTGGAATGGTTCGACCGCCTCAACCGCTGGCTTTACTCGCCGCGCTCGCCGTTGAACTGGTTCACCAAGCGCCGGCGAATGAAGGTGATACCCCACGTGCCCGAGCATGCCGAAGCCGGGGAGCGGCTGTGGAATTCGTCGGGGATCGGCCAGGTGTTTTTCAATCAGCAGGGCCAGCCGGTGACCATCCTCCAGCACAATGCCAATGGCGCGGCGCCAACCCGGATGATCGCCCCAAGATAGAATCCGCCACCGCGCCAGCCAGATCCCCGAAAGCCCAAGGAAGGAGCACCGCGTGTCATCAGAGATCACCCCGCAACAGCGGGACGATATTCGCTACGTGTTATCCGACGCCTTTGTGGACAACGAGGTGGACTACGCCTACATCGCCCGCGAAACCCAGGCTTATGGCCGGGCTGAGGTGGAGCGCATTCTCTACGAAGAGGTGGCGCCGGTGTGCTACATCAACCTGATGGCAGTGATCCCGGAAATCTGGATGGGCTTTGCTCGCGAGCCCTTGCTGGAGGAGATCGAGGCAAGCCTGGCGCTTCGGCGCAGCAACCGCTGGCAGGCGTTTCGCGTGCGCTTGTTCATCCGTTGGATCCGCTTTCGCGGGGCCTATATCTGGGAGGAAATCTGCAAGCACTATGCGCCCTAGGTTCGAGCCCTAACGCCCATCAGCGCTGCAGTAATCGGTAGGCCGCAGCGCCACCCGTTCCGGCAGCATTTCGCCCTGTGCGTCGATCTTGCGCAGCATCGCTGTGCACATCTGGTCCTGGAGAAAGACCATCTGATAGGTCGCACCGGCCTCAGGCACGAAGGTCACGCTTTGTTCGCAGACAAAGCGGTAGTCCTTATCCATACCGGGCTCGGTGTTGTAGAACATGAAGGCGAACGGACGATTGGCCGGGATCTTCAGCTCGTTGGCGCCAAAGCCTTCCTGACGGCGCATGCGGTCGGTGGCGGCCGTCATGGGAATGCCCAGGTTGCGGAAGTTGGGATTGGCAATACCACGATGGGGGCGAACCATCAGCCCGGAGCTCGGTTTGCGCCAGTCGATGCAATCGCTGTAGGGCACGCCACGCACCAGCCCCTGGGCGACGATGCGGATCAGCGCGGTGTCACCGGCATCGGCCGGCACCCGGTAGCTCACGGTGGTGGCTTTGAGGGTGGAGACAAAGGTACAGCCGCCGAGCCCCAGTGACAGGCTCAGCAACAGGATCGAATACAGCCGCATGATTCATCCTTGATGGGACCGCCAGCGAAGGCTGAGGCAAAGGATGGCGATCTTACCTCGACGCCAGGGAGCGTCGGCAGATTTTTCTGCGGGGCCTGTAGCCGCGGCTCAAGGCGGCGGCTACAGGGTCAAGCCCTCAGTAACGAGCGTCCACCGGACGGCCACCGTTGGGCCAGTCCTTGACCTTGTCCGGGAAGTCCGGACGCGGTTGGTGGGAGAAATACTCGGCCACGTCCAGGGCTTCCTGATCCGAGAGGCCACCCTGGCCCAGGGGGAATTTCTCGTGGAAGCCAATCGGCATGTTGCGTTTGACGAAGGCCGCCGCGGTGTAGGTGCGGGCCATGCCGGCGCCGATGTTGAAGGATTGATCGCCCCACAACGGCGGGAAGATCAGGCTGCCGTCGGCCCGTTTCAGACCTTCGCCGTCGGCGCCGTGGCACACCGCGCATTGCTTGGCATAGACCTGCTTGCCATTGTCGGCGTCAGGCTTGAGGGCCGGGTCGATCTTGCCCACGCCGCGCCCGGCCACCTTGTCTTCGGGACGAGTGTTCATCTTCATCCACTCGAAGTAGGCCACCATGGCTTGCATGTCGGCGCCGTTCACCGGCAGCGGCTTGCCGTGCATGGAACGGCGGAAGCAGCCGTTGATGCGCTCTTCCAGGGTGATGGTCTTGCCCGCCCGCGGCGCGTAGCCGGGGAAGAACGCCGAGACACCGACAAAGGGAGAACCGTCAGCCACGGTGCCGGCGTTGAGGTGGCAACTGGTGCAGTTCAGCGAGTTGCCGACGTTGTCCGGCAACAGGGCCTTGGTTTCCAGATGCAGGCGCATGCCACGCACCACTTGCTCGGCATTCGGCGCCGCCAGCAGATTGGCCAGGCGCGGGGTTTCGAACAGAGTGCTTTCCACTTGCGGGCTCAGTTGCGCACGCATCTTTTTCACTTGTTCGGCGCTGATGGCCGAGCCGTTGTTGCCCCAACTGCTGCGGATAAAACTGAGGATTTCGGCAATCTCGCCGTCCGCCAGCTGGGCGAACCCGGGCATGGTGTAGACCCGCGGATGAGCGGCGGTCTGCGCGGTCTGCCAGCCGGTCAGGGTGATGTGCAGCAGGGAGGTCGGGTTGGCCGAAGCAACGCTGGGGTTGCCCGCCAGGGACGGGAACATCTGCGGCACGCCGGCGCCGTCCTGGCGGTGACAGTCGGAACAGAATTGCGCGTAGCCCAGGCCGCCACGGGAGGTGAACAGGTTGTTCGGCGGGGCCGCCGGGGTCAGGGCCACCGAAGACATGGGCAGGTCATCCTTGCCGGCCGGCAGGGACTTGAGGTACGCGGCGATGGCGGTCAGGTCGGCGTCGGTGAAGTGCTGAGTGCTGTGGTGGATCACGTCGGCCATGTTGCCGGACACCGTGGCGAAGCGGTTCTGCCCGGTCTTGAGCAGTTGCACCGTGTCTTCCACGGTCCACAGGTTGCGCAGGCTCAGGGCCCGCCACTCTTCCACCGTCTCACCGGCCAGGTAGTGCTGGCCGCCGGACTCGGTGTCGCTCATGGCCTTCTCCTGGAAGGCAATGCCCCGTGGCGTATGGCAGGAACCGCAGTGCCCCAACCCCTGGACCAGGTAGGCGCCGCGATTGAGCTGCTCGTCCTTGGTCGGATCGGGCTTGAACGGCTGCTTGTCGACGAAGGCCAGGTTCCAGAACCACAGGCCCCAGCGCTGGTTGAAGGGGAAGCCCATGTCGGCTTCCAGATTGCCCTGGGCCACCGGTTCCACGCCGTGCATCAGGTAGGCGTAGAGAGCGCGCATGTCCTCTTCGGTCATCTTGGCGTAGGACGGATAGGGCATGGCCGGGTAAAGATGGCTGCCGTCGGGGGTTACGCCTTCGCGCATGGCGCGATCGAACTCTTCAAAACTGTAGCGGCCGATACCGGTGTTTTTATCCGGGGTGATGTTGCTGGAGTAGATGGTGCCCATGGGCGTCTTCAGTTCCAGGCCACCGGCCATGGTGGCACCGCCCTTGGCGGTGTGACAGGCAATGCAGTCACCCAGCTGGGCCACGTACAGGCCACGCTGGATCAGCTCGGAATCGGGTGGGGTAACCGCCGTTGCCGGGATCGGCTCACTGGCTTGCAGAGGGGGTACGCAGAGCAACGCAGCGCCTAGCAGGCACAGGCGCGACAGAGAAAAAGCCATCAGGTTATTCCTTTAAAATCTGCCTGGGGTGGTCCCCTCGGCCGATATCCACAAAGGTTTTTATTGGTTATCCCGACCTTCACGGTGCAGGCCAGGGGCTCGATACCTCGTGAGTCCGAGCCTGATGCCCTTGTATCGGATTTTTCTGAAAGCCCTGTTGATATGGATCATGGCGCCCTAGGCAATGTCCTGTATGCCGGCCCAGGTGGCGCTTTTACTCGCTGGTTTCCACCCCCAGTCCCGCCGCTTGCCAATCGGTGAATCCCTGCTCCAGACGCCGCACCTTGAAGCCCTTGGCGCGTTTCTGTGACAGCACGCAATAGGGGCCGCAGCGAACAAGATGCCCAAACCGAATGTGGTCCGGCTGCGCAGCCTGATTGCGCATTCGGTGTTCGGGTTGTATGGCGCGGGGATGTTCTGGGTGAAGTTACTGGGGCAGGCTGCGTGACCGGCTATTCAGTCAATGTCGACTAGACCCAATCCTCAACCCGCAAGCCAGGAACACGTTCAAATTCCCGAAGGTTGTTGGTAATCAGCGTCAACCCCAAAGATCGAGCGTGGCCAGCTATCAATTGATCGTAAGGACCTATCTGCTTGCCCTGTCGGGCCAGCTCAGCATGCAACTGGCCGCTGTGGATGGCGGCGACATCGTCATAATCAAGCACCTGCAACCGCGCCACAAAACTCTCGACGCGGCTGAGATTCCTTTCGGGGATGGCAGATTTTTCCGCACCGTAAATCAGCTCCATCAAGGTGATGGTGCTGATGCACAAACGCCCCTGATGACGCCTGAACGCGTCGCGAACCTGTTCAGGTTTGTTCTTGATGGTAAAGATGCAGATATTGGTATCCAGCATGTACTTGAGCATCAGAACTCCTCACGCACTTGCTCGGCTGGCTGGTCCCGTTCATTCATGAAGTCAGCGCTTACACGGTCGTCCTCGTCGAACCAACTGTCCCAGGACTCCCCCGCCGGGGTAATGATACGGGTGCGACCAATCGCGACGATGTCTACCCGTGTGACATCATCCGGCAGCGCCACAGCTTTAGGCATGCGAATGGCCTGGCTGCGATTACTTTTGAACACAGAGCCGGTTTCCATGGAGTCACCTGTTGAATAGGCCAAAGGTGCAATGAGTCTAGTGAGACAAAGGGATATGTCAAAGGCATATCCCTCACAAGACTTTGCTGCCCCTCAGTTGTGCGAGAAAAAAGGGCACTCAAGCCAGGATGAGCACTCGAAGTCATGGCGGACTTCATAGACAGAACAGCGATCACCATGCTCGAACACCTCGACCTCAATGCCCTGATCGCCGCCTCCGGCTAATGAGTGATCTTTATCGGCTGCCTGCTGGAAGGCGAAACCGTGCTGATCCTCGGCGACCTGAAACCCTATCGCCTGCCGATCTTCCTCGGGGTGCTAGCACTGGTGGCCCTGGCGGCGCTGGTGCGGCATCTGCTCAACCAGTGCAAGGTGCAACAGGAGTGAGATAGAGGCCGCAGCACATCGGGAATTTTCATACTGACCCGACGACTTTATTTCGTTTGTCCCGGCCCCCCGGCCCCGGCTTAGATAACGGCTCGTTTCCGGCACCCAGAGCCCGCATCCATGAGCCACGAGAACATCAGCCGTTCGCTTTCCACCGTCCACCCGATCCGCCTCAGCCACGGGCGCAACGCCGAAGTCTGGGACAGCGACGGCAAGCGCTACATCGACTTTGTCGGCGGTATCGGCGTGCTCAACCTTGGGCATTGCCATCCGCGGATCGTCGCGGCCATCCAGCAGCAGGCCACCCGACTCACCCACTACGCCTTCAACGCCGCACACCACGAGCCCTACATCGAGCTCATGCAGCGCCTGGCGGACTTCATCCCGGTGAGTTACCCGGTCAGCGGCATGCTTACCAACAGCGGCGCCGAGGCCGCGGAAAATGCCCTGAAGATCGTGCGCGCAGCCACCGGGCGCAGTGCGGTCATCGCCTTCGACGGCGGCTTTCACGGGCGCACCCTGGCTACCCTCAACCTCAACGGCAAGGTAGCGCCCTACAAGCAGAAGGTCGGCCTGCTGCCGGGGCCGGTGTATCACCTGCCCTACCCCAGCGCCGACAACGGCGTCAGCTGCGACGAAACCCTGAAGGCCATGCAGCGTCTGTTCAGTGTGGAAATCGATGTCGAGGAAGTGGCCTGTTTCATCCTCGAACCGGTGCAGGGCGAAGGCGGCTTCCTGGCCCTGGACGCCACCTTCGCCCAGGCGTTACGCAGCTTCTGTGACGAACACGGAATACTGCTGATCGCCGATGAAATCCAGTCCGGCTTCGGCCGCACCGGGCAGCGTTTCGCCTTCTCACGGCTGGGCATCGAGCCCGACCTGATCCTGCTGGGCAAGAGCATTGGCGGTGGGCTTCCGCTGGGCGCGGTGGTAGGTCGCAGGGAGTTGCTGGACGTGCTGCCCAAGGGCGGCCTGGGCGGCACCTATTCCGGCAACCCGATTGCTTGCGCGGCCGCTCTTGCCACCCTGGAGGAAATGACCGATGCACATCTGCAAGCCTGGGGCGAACGCCAGGAACAGGCCATCGTGCAACGTTATGAGGGCTGGAAAGCCGATCGGCTGAGCCCGTATCTGGGACGCTTGACCGGCGTCGGCGCGATGCGCGGCATCGAGTTGGTCAATGCCCAGGGCGAGCCGGCGCCGGAACAGTTGAGCGCCCTGCTCGGCAACGCCCGGGAGGCCGGGCTGCTGCTGATGCCCAGCGGCAAGTCGCGGCACATCATTCGCCTGCTGGCGCCCTTGACCACCGAGCCTGAAATCTTCGAGGAGGGCCTGGATATTCTCCAGGAGTGCCTGGCGCGCCTGTGATTCCCGGCGCGCCTCAGGGCGAGGCTAGAACAGGTAGCCCATGTAGGTGGCAATGCCGCCACCGGCCTGTGGTCCGACGTTCATACCCGCCATGACCACGGCGCCCTTGGCCGAACGCAGCAACTGCTCGTTGACCTTGATCGAAGCCATCATGGTCGCCGGGTTGCTTCCCAAAACGACCGCCAGGGCCAGTAGCTTGGGGTCCAGGCCGAACAGCAGGGCCGTGGCCGAACCGCCCACCACCAGTCCGCCACCGACTTCGGTATAGAAACACGGCCCGGTGATGTCGTCCTCGGTCAGGTCCCGGCTGCGAAGGGCATCGCTGACAAAGACCTTGCCGGTGCTGGGAAAAGCCTCCGCCGCACCGGCACCACTGACGCTCTTGCCCTTGACCTGGATATTGACCTTGCCGAAACGCGGCAGGCGTCCACCAAAGCCGGCGCCTACCCCCAGACCGCCGTAGCGATAGCTGACGTCCTTGCCCTGGGGCGAACGCAGGGTGATCGATCCACCACCGCCGGCCACGAGGGCGATGGTCAGGCCGCCACCGCTGGCGGTCTGGTAGAGCCATTTACTTTCGTTGACCGGAATCGGAATGCTGAGGTTCATGGGGTCAAAGTCCTTTTGCTTTTTGTGCGGCTCTTCCGCGCTGGCTGATGACACCCACCAAGCCGGCCAGGGTGAATACCAAACCGATCAGGCCCAGCACACCGGGAGTGCCCCAGAGTGCCGCCGGGTCATCGATGACCGCGCTGTTGGCCGGCCGCTCAGGCTGGTAGTACACCCGCACGGGCTGATCCTTCTGGTAGCCGAAGATAAAGCCGCCCTGGGGGTAGGAAATTTTCTCACCGCTGCCGGTGGTAAAGGCGATCTCGGGGTGCGAACCACCGGCGTTCAGGTCGCTGACGACACCGTCGGCGGTCTGGGCGCTGGCAATGAATTCGCGACGATCGAGGGTGAGATTGACAGCAATGGCCAACAGGCCAATGCCGATCAGAACAAACAGCAGACCCTGGAGGATCTTGCCGAGGCGTGACGGGGTGGAGTTAGCCATGGGCTGTCTCGATATTCGTCCGTGAAAGAGGGAGGCCACGATAGCAAGAAACCTACCCCCAGAAAAACCGCCGCAGCGGCGTTCAGGCGCCCAGGAGTTCCGCTTGAGCGCCGCTGCCAGCGCTTACAAACCGAATACCCGACGGGCATTGCCCTGGAGGAATTTGTCCGCAATGGCCGGCGGAAGTTCCAGGGCTCGCACCTGTTCCAGGCATTTTTTCAGCGACAGCTGGGGGAAGTTGCTGCCGAACAACACCTTGTCCTGGCCATAAGTGCGCATGAAGTGCAGCAACTGCGGGGGGTAATAGGCCGGCAGGTAGGCGGAGGTATCGATGTGGATGTTGTCGTGTTTCCAGGCCAGGCCGATCATCTCGTCGGTCCAGGGATGCCCGATGTGTCCCCCAACAATCACCAGTTCGGGAAAATCCAGAGCCACCTCGTCCAGGTACGGCACGGGCCGTCCGGTTTCCGAGGGCATCAGCGGCCCCGTATGACCGACTTGGGTACAAAAGGGAATGCCCAATTCGATGCACTTCACATACAGCGGGTAATACCAGCGGTGATTGGGCGGCAGTTTCCATAACCAGGGCACGATGCGCAGAGCCTTGCAGCCCAGTTCCTTGACGGCTCGCTCCAACTCGGCCACCGCCGCCACGGGCCGGCTCAGGTCCACCGTAGCCACGCCGACGAAACGTTCGGGAAAGGCCCGGGTATAAGCCGCAATCTCATCGTTGCTGAACACCCAGCCCTCGGGCCGGCACCAGGCCGAGAGCATGAGTTTCTCCACCCCAGCCTGATCCATCAGTTCCACGGTCTGTTCAATGCTCAGGGCCTGGTCGAGCAAATGCGCGGACCCGGACTTCTCGAACAACCGCGCCACTTCCGGCAACAGCGCACGGGCACGGCCGTTGGCCGGCTGCGCCCACGCATCGATGGCTGCGAGTTTCAAGGTCATTGGGCGGTCCTCCCTGATGTATTCATGATCGAAACCACAGGCTAGATCCGGACCTTGCCGCCAACAATGTCCGCAGCGCTCATCAGGCTTGACCCATGTGTTCAAGCCATGGATAAAGCTTTCCCCTTTTCGCCCCCTCGCAAGGACGCTCCATGACCGATCAAACCACCCCCGAACAATGGCCACCCGCCGGCTGCCCGCCCCTGGCCTGGCCGGATCTGCCTGATCAAGCCGCGCGGCTGAGCTGGTACCTGGCGGTCATCGGTGCCTACGGCGCGCTGTGGGAAGGGCACGTCAACGAGCCTGAATTAACCCCTGTCAGCGAAGAAGCGCTGGTGGCCCTTGAGCAGCGACTGGGCTGTACCTTGCCGCCCTCTCTGCGCGACTATCATCGGCAGTTGGGGGTCCTGTCCCTGGCGGAGATCCTTTGCAGCGTAGGCCCCGGCCATACCCCGATCCAGCCTCTGCTGGAGGCCTACCCTGGCATTGTCGATATCCCCGAGAGCGATCTGGACCTGACACTGGCGCACCAGCTGGTTGCCTTTGGCGACTACCTGGGCAACGGCAACCTGTTCTGTTTCCACCGGGACAGCGGCGCGGTCTACTACTTCGATCACGACACCGGCGTAGCGCTGACACGCTTCTTCGACTCCCCCGAGGAGTACCTGGATGCGCTGATGCTGCTGTGCCTGGCCGAGGTGTACGAGGACGACGACGGCGCCGAAGCGCTGATCAGCCAGCGTTACGGCGACGACTTGGTGCGCAAGTGGCGCTACTGAAGAACAAGGACCTCGATCTCTACTAACGCCAATGCCGGCGCACAATCTGCGGTTCTTAACCCCGAACAAGGATGCTCCATGTTTCAGCGTGCCCTGATCTGCACACTCCTGACACTGATTGCCTTACCTGCCAGCGCCGCTCCGGCCAAGGTCGAACGCCGATGCGGCTGGTTCGAGAACCCGACCCCGGCCAACGCCACCCTGACCGACCGCGACGGCGTCTGGGAAATTGCCAGCCAGGGCGGTTATCAGGCCGAAGGCGACTGGCCCACCTTCAACGACCAGCAATGGGTACGCACCAACAATCATTACGGCTACGGTTGTGCCTGTGTCAGCGCCAGCGCTGATCCACGGACTCATCGCCTCGACCAGTTGCACAAGGCCCAGGCCCGCCCGCTGTCCGCCTGTCGCAACGATCCCAGGCTGTACGAACCCTTGCGGGAGGAAGACGGGATACCGGTATTGCCCGAGGATTCGCCACGCTTCAACGGACCGGGATTCAGCCTGCAGTACCCCAAAGGCTGGAAGCTTAGCCAGACGCAGAACTGCCTCACCCTAGACCATCCGGAAAAACGCCCAAACGAGGAGTACACCCTGCACCTGTGCCTGCGGCAGGGCAGCCTGGAACAGGCCGCCGAAGAGCTGTTTTTCTATCAGGAAAACGGCGTCTGGATGCGCAGCGCCGGAAGGGATGCGCCCAGCCCGGTGCAGGACATCTCAGGCCCCGGCTGGAAAGGCTTGCGGGCCTATCAAACCTGCGGCATCAGCGATGGGGACACCGGCTTTCACGCCTATGGTGGCACCTGCCTGATGGCGTTGCTCGACAGTGGTCGGCGTCAGGTGGTGGCTGACAGCGTGGGGTTCTTCCAGGACTTCGCGACCCTGAACGCGATCCTGCACTCGATCCGCTTCGACCCGCTGCCAGCGGCGCAACAGAACCCGCACTAAGGCACGGCCCGATACAGGGTTTGCAGGTGGGACAGGCGCAAGCCGTAGTGCTCCAGGTTGCGCCGGCTTTGCGAGTTCACCAGGGCGGTGGCCGCCACACTCTGGGCGCCGAGGGCGGCGGCCTGCTGCAAGCGATGGGCGATCAGGGCCCGGTGATAGCCCTGGCCCCGGGCGGCCTTGGTGGTAAAGGCAGTGCCCAGGTAGGCCACACCATTGTCGGCGACGAATAGCGCCGCACCGGCCACCGCTACGCCCTGGTCCCGAAGCAGGTACAGATGCCCACGTCCATCGTTGAGCAAGCCGCCGAAGGCTGCCTGGTTGACTGGCCGGGCGGCCGCAGGGGTATTGAAGCCTTCGCGGTGCAGAGCACAGAAGCTTTCCAGGGTCGAGGCGAGCACCGGCTCGATATCCAGCGCCGAAGGCGGCGCCACCAGTTCGTCCACCGAGGCGAACAGCTGTCCGTGGGTCCAGCCCCTGAGGCGCTGCAGCTGCTGCCCCTCCAGCTCCAGAGTGGGTGCCACCTTGGCTGACTCGGCGATCAAGGCGATCGCCGGGGCGTAAGCCACGCAGGTCTGTAGCAGATCGGCAAGATTGCGGGCTTGTTGCGCACTGTCGCCGTGCACCCGGTTCATCATCGGACTGGGATTGCCGCCCACGACAAAGGCTCCGCCATCCTGATCACCATAGAGCTGCGCCTGATAAGGGTTTCCCGGCAAACTCGCCACGCCCTGGACCCGGGCCCGCAGGTATTGGTGCTCTGCGTATTCAAGCGCCAGGGCGCGGCGGCGTTCCATATCAGCGACCGCCCATCGGGGTTTCACTGACCCAGGGCACGCGCACTTGTTCGGCGATGCTGGCAGCCTGCTGCTGCAGGACCTCGAGTTTGGCGCGACGCCCAAACAACCCGCTGAAGTGCAGCAGCAGGCGCCCGGTAAAGCCCAGGGCATCGCCACGCTTGCGCGGGATCAGGTGCAGATGGGCATGGGGGATGTGCTGGTTGGTGGCCCGACCATCATTGACCAGCAGGTGGGTGCCTTCGACGCCGTAGCCGGCACGCCGCTGCGCGGCCAGCAATCCATCGAACACCTGATACAGATGCTGACGGACAAAACCGGGCAATTGATCGAGCTTTTCCACGTGGGGCTGGGGAATCAGCAGCACATGGCCACGCCCCAGCGGATGCACGTCCATGAAGGCCATGCAGTGTTCATCGCGGTAAACCACGGCCGCTGGCAGGATGCCGGCGACGATCTGACAGAAAATGCAGTTCATCCATGAATCCTCAAGTGACAAGGTGCGTCCTGGCGGGCTACGTCAATGTAACCCACCTTATCCCTTGAAGGCCTGTCCCTTGAAGACTCATTCTTAGAGAGCCCGTCCGCAGAACAGGCCCGCAGATCAGTCCAGAGCCAGATAGGCGCCGGCGTCGACCTCGATCATCACCGGCTGGCGAATATCCCTGAGGCTCTGCAGCAGTTCCTGCAACTGCGCCGGGGTGTCGGCGCGATGGTGCGCCACATGGAAGCTCTGGGCCATGGCCCGGAAGTCCGGGGTGAGGATGTCCACCCCCAGCGGCGCGATGTCCCGGGCCTGCATGTAGTCGCGGATCTCGCCGTAGCACTGGTTGTTCCACACCAGCAGGATCACGCCGATCTGCGCTTCCTTGGCGGCGATCAGTTCGCTGCTGGCGAACTGCAAGCCGCCGTCCCCCACCAACGCCACCACCGGACGCTCGGGCTGTGCCAGCTTGGCGCCCATGGCCGCCGGCAGGCCGTAGCCCAGGGTGCCGTAACCGCTGCCGGCGTTGAACCAGCTGGCCGGGGCCGGTGCCTGGTAGCCGCAGGCGCCCTGGTACACCGGTTGAGTCGAGTCGCCCACCAGGATCGGGCTGCCCAGGGTGTCGCGCAGCAGGTCGAGCAAGCCCTGCAAGCCTTGTTGCTTGGGCGTCCAGCCGGTGCGTTCGGCCTGGTTCACGCGCTGGACGCTGTCCAGCGCCCAACGACCGCGAGCGCTGGGTGGCGCCACTTTGCCAAGCAAGGCTTGCAAGCCTTCCAGGGCATCGCCCACCAGGCCTACATGGGCCCGCTGCACGCCCATGACCTGCATCGGGTCGATGTCCAGGCGGATCAACGAGCCTTTGAAACGCAGCGGGCCCAGGCCAAAGAAGTCGTAGTCGGTTTCCCCCAGTTCGGTGCCCACGGCCAGCACCACGTCGGCCTCATCGATCAGCGCCCGGCCATGGGCCGACGACTGCACGCCGTCGAGCAGCAACGGATGGCCACAGGGCAGCAAGCCGCGGGCGTTGGTGGTCAGGGCCACCGGCGCTTGCAGGCGTTCGGCCAATTGCCGCAGGACTTCGGCGCAACCGCGGGCGCCGCCGCCGGCCAGGATCAGCGGCCGGTGGGCACTGTTGAGCAAGGTCGCGGCCGCTTCGATCGAGGCTCCGGCCGGGGCCGGAGCACCGGGCAGGCTGCGGGGCATGAGGTTGAGGTCGGTGGCGGGCATGTCCAGCACATCCAGGGGAATCTCGATGTGCACCGGCCGTGGTCGCGCGCACTTGAACACGGCAAAGGCCCGGGCCAGGAGCTCCGGCAGTTCCGCAGGCGATTGCAGGGTATGACTGAAGGCGCAGACCCCGGCCACCATCGCCCGCTGGTCCGGCAGTTCATGCAGGTGGCCATGGCCCAGGCGCAGGTGCTCGCGACGGTTGACCGTGGAAATCACCAGCATCGGCACCGAATCGGCGTAGGCCTGGCCCATGGCGGTGAGGATGTTGGTCATCCCCGGACCGGTGATGATGAAGCACACTCCCGGCTTGCCGCTGGCCCGGGCATAACCGTCGGCCATGAACCCGGCGCCCTGTTCATGCCGCGGGCTGACATGGCGCAGGCGGCTGCCATGCAGGCCGCGATACAGCTCGACGGTGTGCACGCCGGGAATCCCGAACACCGTGTCCACGCCATAACCTTCCAGCAAACGAACCAGGGACTGGGCACAGGTGGTCATCGACTACTCCTCTTGTTCTTATGCGTCCGGACGACACCCTGCGCCCGGCTGATGTCGAGGGACATTAGTCGCTGCACCCGAGGGGCAACAATCGAAAAAAATCGCCGCGATTGCTCAATAAAATTCACGCTTTGCCATTGCGCCGGGGTTCCGGGTGCAGGCGGGTGATGCCCTGCAACTGCGACTTGACCCATTCGCTGAAGGCCAGCACCACCGGGCGCTCGGCCTTGAGCAGGTCGGCCACCAGGTAGTAACCGCGGTTGGATTCGATTTCGGTGCCGAAGGGCTGCACCAGTTGCCCCCGAGCCAGGGCCTCGCCGCTGATCAGGTTGTCGCCCATGGCGATGCCCTGGCCGGCGATGCAGGCCGACTGCACGAAGTGCGCGTCGGCAAACACGATGCCCCGGCGCACATCGACATTCGGCGCCCCGGCCGCCGCCAGCCAGACCCGCCAATCGGAGTAGTCGATCATGTGCAGGAGCAAGGCGTGATCGAGCCCGTCGAGGGTTTTCAAACCGCCCATGGCATTGACCAGGCTCGGGCTGCACACCGGGAAATAGCGCAGGGAGACGATCTTCTGCACATGCTGGTTGGGCCAGTCGCCCATGCCGTAGGCGACGAACAGATCGACGCTGCTGTCGCTGGTGTCGCCCGGGGTGCGGGGTGAAACCAGCTGCAATTCGACCTGGGGATACAGCGCCTGGAACTCGGCGATATGGGTGCACAACCAATAGGTGGCGAACCCCGGCGGGCTGCTGATGCACAGCCGCCCGCTGACCTGCTGGCCGTCGGAGCGCTGGCCGGCCTCGAGGATATTGGCCAGCAGCAGGTGAATGTCCCGGGCATAGCGCTCGCCCTGGTAGGTGATGCGAATGCTGCGGCCCTGGCGCTCGGTCAGGGCAAACCCCAGGGTCTGCTCCAGGCTCTTGATCTGGTGGCTGATGGCGCTGGGGGTCAGGTTCAGCTCATTGGCGGCTTCGGCGACACTGCCCAGGCGGGCCACCGCGTCCAGCGCGCGCAGAGCGGTCATGGAGGGATAACGCATACCGATCAGGCCTCGACTGCAAAAAACGAGTGCCAGCACCATAGCCGCAATCGCGATCCGGCAATAGCCTTGCCCGTCGCCGAAAAAATCCCCGACTGCTGAAAAAAATTACCGCATCGGGCTAAAAATGCTCGATTGACCCCAGGCCATCGATGGCTAATTCTCCAGCCCTACCCTGTGCCGGGTACTGCCCGGCCATCGCACAATAACAAGAGGGTCGACCCTTGCAATCGCAGCCCAACTCCGTCAATCCCGTGGTGGCGATCGATGATCTGCACAAGAGCTACGCCGATCACCACGTGCTCAAGGGCATTGCCCTGCGCGCCAATGAAGGTGAAGTGGTGTCGCTGATCGGCTCCAGCGGCTCGGGCAAAAGCACCCTGCTGCGCTGCATCAACCTGCTGGAAATTCCCTGCAGCGGCAGCTTGCGCATCAATGGCGAAGAGGTGCGCATCAAGACCGATCGCGCCGGCAACCCTCAGGTCGCCGACCCGGCCCAGGTGGCACGCCTGCGCACCCAACTGAGCATGGTGTTCCAGAGCTTCAACCTGTGGCCCCATCGCACCGTGCTGGAAAACGTCATCGAGGCGCCGGTGTATGTCCTCGGTGAAGATCGCAAGGATGCCATCGCCCACGCCGAGCACCTGCTGGAAAAAGTCGGCCTGGCCAACAAACGTGACACCTTCCCGTCCTTTCTCTCCGGTGGCCAGCAGCAGCGTGTGGCCATCGCCCGAGCCCTGGCCATGCGCCCCCAGGTACTGCTGATGGACGAACCGACCTCGGCCCTGGACCCGGAACTGGTGGGCGAAGTGCTCAAGGTCATCCAGGGCATCGCCGAGGAAGGCCGCACCATGATCCTGGTGACCCACGAAATGGCCTTCGCCCGGGATGTGTCGAGCAAGGTGATGTTCCTTCACCAGGGGCTGGTGGAAGAGGAAGGTCCGCCGCAGCAAGTGTTCCTCAACCCGGTCAGCGAACGCTGCCGGCAATTCGTCATGGCCCAGGAAAACCGCGTCTGACGTCCCGCTTCAATCCTTGAAAACAACAACTTCGATAAAGGGTAAAGCCATGAAAAACCTGCTCAAGGTGCTCGCCACCGGTTGCCTGTTCAGCGCATTGGCCAGCCACGCCGTGGCCGCCGACAAGATCGTCTTCGGCATCGCCCTGGAACCCTACCCGCCGTTCTCGATGAAAAGCGGCAACGGCAACTGGAGCGGCTTCGAGCCGGAGCTGATCAAGGCCCTGTGCGAACGCATGCAGGCCCAGTGCCCGCTCAAGGAAGTGGCCTGGGACGGGCTGATTCCGGCCCTGCAATCGAGCCAGATCGACGCCATCCTTAATTCCCTGAGCATCACCGAGGAGCGCGAGAAGGTCATCGATTTCTCCGCGCCTTACTACCAGACTCCGGCCATGTGGGTCGCCGACCAGAGCCTGGAGCTTGCGACCACTCCCGAAGGCCTCAAGGGCAAGCTGATCGGCGTGCAGGGTTCGACCTCCAACGCCACCTTCGCCAAGACCTACTACGGCAAGACCTCGACCCTGCGCTACTACACCACCCAGGACGACATGATCGCCGACCTGCAGAGCGGGCGCATCGACGTGATGCTGGCCGACGCCCTGACCATCGAGCCGATCCTCAAGACCGCGGCCGGTGCTGGCCTCGCGGACAAGGGCTTGGCGCCGAAAGACCCGCTGTTCGGCTCGGGCATCGGCGTCGGCCTGCGCAAGGGCGACAGCGCCCTGCAACAGCGGATCAACACCGCCCTGGCCTCGCTCAAGGCCGACGGCACCTACGACAAGATCCGCAGCCGCTACTTCAGCGTCGACATCTCTGCCAACTAAGCCGTCCGGCGCGCCCGTTTGCGCGGGCCGCCGGCGTTGACTGGATACGTCATGATTTCTCTGTCCGACCTTTCCCAACTGTTCGTCGCCGACGGCTGGCTCGGTGCCCTGGCCCAGGGCGCGCTGGTGTCCCTGCAGATTTCCGCCGGGGCCTTCGTCCTCGGCCTGGGCATCGGCCTGCTGGTGGCGATGATCAAGCTCAAGGGCCCGCGCTGGCTGGTGAAACTGGCCAACGTCTACACCACCCTGTACCGGGCCATGCCCGAGCTGCTGCTGATTCTGCTGCTGTACTACGCCGGCACTGACCTGTTGAACATGGCCATGGCCGCCATGGACCGTCCGAGTGTCACGGTCAACGGCTTTATCGCGGCGGTACTGGTGCTGGGGATTGTCCAGGGCGCCTATTCGGCGGAGATCATCCGCGGCGCGATCCAGGCCATTCCCCACGGCCAGATCGAAGCGGCGCGAGCCTACGGCATCGAGCGCTGGCTGCTGGTGCGGCGCATCCTGCTGCCGAGCATGCTGCCCTACGCCATGGCCGGGCTGTCGAACCTGTGGCTGGTACTGGTCAAGGACAGCGCGCTGATCAGCATCGTCGGTTACAGCGAACTGCTTTCAGTCGGCAAACAGGCGGCCGGTTCCACCAAGCACTACCTGGTGTTCTACCTGGCGGTCGCGGCTTTCTACTTCGTCATCACCCTGGTGTCCGGCAGCCTGTTCCGTGTGCTCGAGCGTCGCACCAACCGCTGGCTGCCCCAGCACTAGGAGACTCGAATGGACTTTTCCTGGATCAACGGTTTTTCCACAGAGCTGCTGCGCGGCCTGGGCATCACCCTCAAGCTCCTGCTGCTGAGCGGAATCTGCGGCTTTGCCCTGGCGGTGGTGGTGGGCCTGGGCCGGGCGTCGCGCAACCCTCTGATTCGCGCACCGATGCAGTTCTATATCAGCGTATTCCGCGGTACGCCGCTGCTGGTGCAGATCTACATCCTCTATTACGGAGTCGGCAGCCTGTTCGCCGCCTACCCGCCGATTCGCGGCAGCTTTCTCTGGCCCTACCTGCGTGAAGGTTTCTGGTACGTGGCCCTGGCCCTGACCCTGAGTGTCGGCGCCTATGTCGGTGAAGTGCTGCGCGGTGGCCTGCGGGCCGTGCCTCGGGGCGAACTGGAAGCCGCCCGCGCCTACGGCATGGGTTACTGGCTGACCCTGCGCCGGGTGTGGCTGCCCCGTGCCCTGGAGCTGGTGCGCCCGACCCTGGTGGGCGAATGCGTGCTGCTGCTCAAGGCCACGGCGCTGGCGTCCACCGTGGCGGTCACTGATTTGCTCGGCGCCGCCAACCTGGTGCGCGCCCAAACCCTGAAGGTCTACGAGCCACTGCTGGCGGTGGCGCTGATCTACATCATCCTGGCCTTCGCCATTGAGCATCTGTGCGCACGCCTGGGCAACCCCGAACGAAACCGGGCCCCCCAGCGTCAGGCCTGAACCCATTGATTGCACGGGCAACCAAGCCCGTGAGGAGAACAACATGCGTTACTCACCTTTCGTTCAGCGCATCAGCGGCGAATCCGTCAGCGCCTGGGATATTCACTACGCAGCCATCGAGGCTCGGGGGCGCGGCGAGGACGTCATCGTCCTCAGCGTCGGTGATCCGGACTTCGCTACCGATGCGCGCATCAGCGCCGCCGCCAGCGCTGCCCTGGAGCAAGGCGACACCCATTACACCCATGTCCTGGGTCGCCCGGCCCTACGCGAAGCGATTGCCGCCAAGCAGCGGCGCCTGCTGGGCATCGATGTCAGTGCCGATAACGTGGCCCTGGTGGCGGGTGCACAGAACGGTCTGTTCGCCACCTGCCTGTGCCTGTTCGGCAGTGGCGACGAAGTGCTGGTGCCCGAGCCCATGTACCTGACCTACGAGGCGTGCGTGCATGCCTCCGGGGCGCAGATCGCCTGCGTCCAGCAGCCGGCGGCCAACGGCTTCCGCCTGACCGCCGCCGCGCTGGAAGCGGCGCTGACCGACAAGACCCGGGGCATCGCCCTGGCCACCCCGTGCAACCCCACCGGCAACGTCTACAGCCGCGAAGAGCTGGAAGCGGTGGCCGAAGTGGCGCGCAAGCATGACCTGTGGGTGATCTCCGACGAGGTCTACGGGCAACTGACCTATGACCGCGAACACCTGAGCATCGCCTCAATGCCAGGCATGGCCGAGCGCACGGTGATCCTCAACAGCCTGTCGAAAACCCACGCCATGACCGGCTGGCGCGTGGGCTGGGTGATCGCCCCGCCGGCCCTGGTCGGGCACCTGGACAACCTGCTGCTGTGCATGCTCTACGGCCTGCCCGGGTTTATCCAGGAAGCCGCGCTCAAGGCCCTGGAGCTGGATGAAGAAGTGATCGGCAGCGCCCGCGAGGTCTATCGCCGGCGCCGCGACCTGGTGGTGGCCGGGCTCAAGTCGGTGCACCTGCTCGATTGCCGCGAGCCCGAGGCCGGGATGTTCATGCTGGTGGACGTGCGTCGCACCGGGCTGTCGAGCATGGATTTCGCCTGGCAGCTGTTCCGCGCCACCGGGGTCTCGGTGCTCGACGCCCAGGCCTTTGGCGCCAGCGCCGAGGGCTTCGTGCGGATCTCCTTCACCGTCGCCGACGAGGTGCTCAAGGACGCCTGCCAGCGCATCGCCGGCTTTGTCGAAACCCTGGGCGCACAACGCTAAACAACAGCCCTCGCCACAGTAGCCCGCACAACAAGAATGCATTTGAGCTTGTCGCCCATTTTTCCGCCCACCTTTGAAGGGCCCCCTGCTTGAGAGGTTGACCCCGTGACCGCTTCCGACCAATTCAACTCCACCCATAGCGCCGTCGATCAATACGCCGAACTGGTGCTGCACAACGGCCGGATGTACACCCTCGACCCGGCCCAACCCTGGGCCGATGCCGTGGCCATCCGCCAGGGCAAGCTGATCGCGGTGGGCAGCCTCGCCTCCCTGGCTTCGCTGATCGGGCCCAACACCCGACAGCACGACCTGGACGGGGCCTTCTGCATGCCCGGCCTGCACGACATGCACACCCACCCGGACCTGGCCCTGGCCCCGCGCTACGCCGACGACCTGGACGTGGGCATCGAAGATCCGACTCCCGAGCAACTGGCGGCGGCGATCCACGCCTACGCCGACAGTCACCCAGGCGATGGCTGGATCTACGGCCAGTACTGGGTCCGCTACACCTTCCGCGAAGCCGGCCTGACCCCAGGCCGCGAGTGGCTCGACAGCGTCATGCCGGACCGTCCGGTGGCCCTGCTGGACCGCATGTGGGGCACCATGATGGTCAACTCCAAGGCCCTGGATCTGGCCGGCATCGACCGCCACACCAGCGACCCGCGCAACGGCTACCTGGAGCGCGATGAACTGACCGGCGAACCCAACGGCCTGCTGATCGACGGCGCCTACGCCCTGATCCACGCCGCCATGCCGCCGACTCCGGTGTCGGTACTGCGCCGTGCCTACCGTGATGGCGTGCACTTCCAGACCTCGCGCGGGGTCACCGCCACCAAGTACGTGCACGTCTGCGAAAACCGCCTGCAAGCCCTCAAGGAACTGGACGACGCCGGCGAGCTGACCCTGCGGGTGGAAGCCGCCATCAGTTGGCAGGACGATATCTTCCCGGTGCGCCGGCGCTGGGAGCTGCTCAGCGGCGAGCGGCACTTCTATCGCAGCGCCCGCCTGAATGCCAACGCGGTGAAGTTCCACTTCGACGGCACCGTGGAGCCCAAGTCGTCCTACCTGCTGACCCCCTGGCCGGAAGAATCGAGCTGGCGCGGCAAGCTCAACCTGACCCCGGAACACATCACCGACATGGTGGTGGACATGGACAAGCGCGGCCTGCGGGTGATCGCCCACTGCACCGGCGACGGCGCCTCCGACGTGTTCCTCGACGCCGTGGCCGAAGCCCGGCGGCGCAACGGCAACAGCGGCATCCGCCACCAATGCGCCCACAGCACCTTGCTGCACCCGGGCAACCTCAAGCGCTTCCAGAGCCTGGACGTGATCGCCGAGTTCTCCCCGGCGGCCTGGTACCCGACCCCCTTCGCCAGCGGCGCCCGTTCCGGTTACGGCCAGGAGCGCCTCAAGCGCATCTATGACTTCAAGGGCGTGCTGGCCGCCGGCGGCATCGCGGTGTTCGGCACCGACTGGCCGGTGGCGTCCATCGACCCGTGGCTGGCCCTGGAAACCATGGTCACCCGGCAGAACCCGTGGAACCAGGAACCCGACACCTTCGGCGACCCCATCAGCCTGGAGCAGGCGCTGCAAGTGGCGACCCTCAACGGCGCCCACGCCATGGGCCTGGAACACCTGACCGGCAGCCTGCAGGTGGGCAAGTCGGCGGACCTGATCGTCCTCGACCGCGATCTGTTCGCCCAGGGCGCGCGCAACTACATCCACCACACCCAGGTGCAACTGACCTTCGTCGAGGGGCAACTGGTCTACGACCGCCAGGGCACCTTCAGCGACACGCCGTTGCAGGCAGTGTGGGAAGGCCTGCCGCCGGTGATCGAGAGCAAGGAACAATGAACAGCACCCCGAGCATTCCGGTGACCGTGGTTGCAGGCTTTCTCGGCGCCGGCAAGACCACCCTGCTCAACCGCATGGTGCAGCGCGCCGACAGCGGCCGATTGGCGGTGATCGTCAACGACTTCGGCGAGCTGAACATCGATGCGGCGATCATTGCCGAGGTCACCGACGCGGTGTACAGCCTGCAGAACGGCTGCATCTGCTGCACCGTGCAGGAGGACCTGCTGGCGCAACTGGTGAGCCTGTCCAAGCTGCGCCCGGCCCTGGAACGGATCGTCATCGAGTGCAGCGGCGTCTCCGACCCGCAGCGCATCGTGCAGACCATCGGCTACCCGCAACTGCGCAACCGCCTGCACCTGGACGCGGTGATCACCCTGGTGGACGCCAGCGGCTACCAGGACCTGGAAGGTGAAATGGCCCGGCTGTCCCGGGCCCAGGTGGCCTGCGCCGACTGGGTGCTGCTGAACAAGGCCGACCTGGTGAGCGCCGAGCAGTTGCAGAGCATTCGCGCCAGCCTCGGCCACCGCGCCCCGGTGTTCGATACGGTGCAAGCCGAGCTGCCGACGGAGTTGCTGCTGACGCCGCCGGTGCGTTCCACCGAAGTGCTGTTCAAGGCCCTGCCCCAGGCCCACGACGAACTGTTCGAAAGCTGGGTGTGGAAAAGCTCGCGGCCGCTGCAGCCCAAGGCCCTGCGCGACTGGCTGGCGCGCCTGCCCGCCGACCTGCTGCGCCTCAAGGGCCTGGTGCGCCTGGAAGGCAATGAACAACCCTATTGGTTGCAGCATGTGGGCAACCGCAGCCAGTTCACCCTCGCCACAGGGCAGCCCACCGAGCATGCCGCGCAACTGGTGTTCATCGCCCGCCGGGGCAGCGATCTGCGTCAGGAGCTGGAGGCAGGGGTCAGCGATACCCAAGTGCACTGAGCTTCAAGCGGCACGTTTTCAGCCGCTAGCGGCTGCGGTGAGCTGTGCCGAGGGCGAAGGCTTCACGTCGGCGGGTACAAAGCGCACCATGGATCGCTCATTTTCCGCTGAAGCAAGGACGCTACAGATGCTCGATATCCTCCAAGGCACGCCCCTGTGGGTGTACGCGGTCTTCGCCCTGATCGGCTACTACGGCCTGCGCGCCCTCGCCATCACTCGCGAAAGCCGTCGTTCGCTGCTGCTGACACCGGTGATCCTGCTGGTCTGGTCGCTGTGCTCGGTGAACCTTGGCGATCACCCATCGCTGGCGCTGGGCGCCTGGGCCGGTGGTGCCGCACTCGGCAGCCTGCTGGCGATGCTGTTGTTCTCCAGCGCCGGCGTGCTACTGGAGGCCGGCGGCGAGGCGATCCTCGTGCCTGGCACCGTGAAGATCCTCGCCATCTCCCTGCTGTTCTTCGCGGTGAAGTATTGGATCGGCTATCAAAACGCAGTGCACCCCGAACAGGCCGCCAGCGTGCAGATGCTCGCTATCAGTGGCGCCGCTGCAGGCTTTACCGTTGGTCTGTTCTGCGGGCGAGCACTCAAGCTGTTCCGCAACTTCCGGCAACTGCGGCTCAACGCCTGAAAGCGGTGCGGCCATGCCCTTGGAGCACTGGGGAATCTTCGCCGTGCAAACCGGTCTGTAGGGACGGTCCTGTTGCGCGGGTCGCTTGGTCCGTGACATTAGGGTCCGGGTCCAATAGATTAGGCGCCCCCGAAAATCCCCCTGGGCCTTTCGCGCCTCAAACCTGTTAAACCAAGTAGTGGATGTTCAATGCCTGATTCCAACACCGAAGAATCCGTAATCGCCCTGTCCAACAAGGCCGAGTACGAAAACGCCATTCATCTTTCACAACACGTGTCCCAGGCCAAGACCATCAGCGAGATGGTGCTCGACGCCTTCCACAGCTCGAAAGAAAGTGACCAGATTCGCGAACTGCGTGCTGCGATTCGCCAGGCCCACGACCGCTTTGACGACGACACCGCCTATGAACTCATGGGCCAGCTCAAGCAACTCAAAGACGCCGAGGCCGCCGACCTGGCCGCCCTGGAAGACCTGAGCAAGAAATTCCCCATCAGCCGGATTCTCTCCAGCTACAAGGACGACCCGGACTTCCAGGAGCTGGTCTACGGCCTGGCCCTGAAAGTGCTGAACCAGACGCACCAGGCCATCAGCAACCCCAGCGGCGGCAAGAGCAAGGCGCGGCCGAAGAAGGAAATGGAAGTGTTCGCCATCAGCAAGGACGGCATTAGCGTCACCCTGCCGATGCGCCCGCGCTCCAAGGCCAACGTCGACCGTGAAGCCTTCGAGTTCCTCGGCTTCAGCTTTGTCGGCGAAGGCGATGAGGCGGAACTGGAAAGCGAAATGTTCCTCGACAAGAACGGCAACGAGCAGCAAGCGACCCGCAAGAACATCATCGCCGCGATCCAGCAACAGACCGCATTCGAAGGCTACAGCGCGCAACAACAGCTGTAACCCGGCCCTGTAGGAGCGAGCTTGCTCGCGAAGGCGTCAGCCCGACCTGAGCGCCGAGAAAAAGCCCCGTACTTGCGTGTGAAGTCGGGGCTTGTTGTTTTCAGCGATCCCCGTACTCACGGATCGGGTACATCGCGCACAACGCTTCGGTCTGTTGTCGGAACTGCTCCTGCAATCCGGGCTCCAGGGTGTATTTCTGCTCGCCGTGGGGCTGCACCTGATCGAGTATCCGGCACACCAGGTCGACGATCTGGCGACACCCTTGGGCGTCCACGTGGCGCTGGGCGATGGAGCCGGTGCCGATACACAAGCCATTGGCGGCAAATGATGACCGGTTTTCCCTCGGACCGCGTTTTTTGCTGACGATGATTCCACACTTCTCCAGCGCCGATTCGGCGATGGAGCCGCTGATGCCGCCACGCAAGCGCAGCAGGATCGTGTGATTTTCCGTTCCTCCCCCCACAACCTCGTAGTCCCGCTCCATGAACGCGCAAGCCATTTCATCTGCCGTGGCGCGAATCCGCCCCATGTAGGCATCAAACAGCGGGGACATCGCATAGCCCAACGCGGCAGCCTTGGCGGCAATCACGTTGACGGCAGGCGCGCCTTGCATACCGGGGGAAACCGCTTGTTCGAGAACCCGGCGAAAACTCGACCTCAGTCCAGGCACTTTGGTGTCTGCATCACGACCGGAAAGAATCAGACCTCCACGCGGGCCGGCGAGCTGCTTGTGGGTGCAGGTGATTGTGACGTGCGCGGCATCGATCGGGCTCGGATGGCGCCCTGTGGCCACCAGCCCGGCGATATGGGAAATATCGGCAAGCACGATGGCCCCGGCCTCATCGGCAATGGCACGAAAGCGCTGGAAGTCCACGACCCGAGAATGGGCCGTCGCCCCGCAAATGATGATCCGCGGACGATGGGCCATCGCCAGTTGGCGCACTTCTGCGTAATCGATCTCCCCCTGGGATGTGATGCCGTAGCGAACAGCCTTGTAGTTGGCCTCCGCGAAGGCTTCCACTCGACCATGTGCAAGGTGCCCACCCTGTTCGAGGGCCATGCCCAGGATCGTATCCCCCGGCTCGGCCAGCGCCGTCAGCACCTGGTAAATGGCATTCGAGGCCGAGTGTGATTGCACGCAGGCGTATTGGGCAGAGAACAGCTCCCGAGCGCGTCGGATCGCCAGAGCCTCAACCCGATCAACGTTTTCACACCCACTATAATGACGCCGGCCGGGAGCGCCTTCGACCGTGACGTTGACCAGCGCCGAGGCTGATGCCGCCAAGCTCCGGGGGCCGGCCGCGCAGGAAGATGAAACCAAAGACAGTGTGCGGTGTTGGCGCGTGACTTCCGCGTCCAGGATGCTTGCCAGTTCCGTGTCTTCAGCGCGCAGATCGGCCAAGCCACGTCGCAGCAGGTCGGCCTGGGTCCTGAGTGGTTCAGTGTCAGCTGCCATTGTTCTGTGTCCCTTCCTTGTATGTTGCGCGCCACGAACGACAGCACGCTTCCTGGATATCACGTTCGTTTGCCTGCATCGGGCTTATCCAAGCCTCGGCGTCAGACTCTATAAGGCGCAACAAAATTAATCAAAGAATTAAACATTTTCCAAATTAAATGCTGCTTTTCTGCCCAGATAAAAACAACAGCCCTGTACTTTTTCTCAATACCCAGCAACGAGGAGCCAGGCCACGGTTTTTTTGGGGCTTTATTCCCCGGACTGGCGCATGTAACACTTACCCACCGCGGCGCCCTTACGAATCGTGATTTCTCCCACGATTTGATCGCCCCACATACCAACAGCAGAGCAACCCAGGACGGATGCAAGCTGACTAAAGGAGTAGTAGCGAATTGGTAAATACCAAAAACTAACCTGCCCACTTTCGCTGCAGTAGCCCAGCGCTTGGCATAACACATGCCGAGAGCCATATACGGCATAACTTCTATAAACGTCTCGATGCCTGACGACTATAAGGAAATGGTGAGCATTTGATGCACAGAAGAGAAAGAACAGAGTATTTGAAGAGCAATATCAAATACTTGATAAAAAGTCGCGGCGAAACGCAATTATCTTTGTGCAACGCTAGTGGCCTGACCAGAACGACCATATACAACATACTGGAAGGCAAGGTTACTAATGTACAGCAATCCACCATTCGAAAGATTTCCGACTTCTTCGGTGTTTCCTACGAAGAAATAGAAACCATCGACTTTGAAGAAAAGGAGATCATCGAAAGCAGCATTTCACCTCAAGGCAACATGAATCCCGCCGCTGTGCCAATCATCAAGGAAAGTCTGCTGATCGCCAATCTCGATAGACGCATCGGCGAACTGGCCACGCTTTATCCGCTGACCTATTATTTCGGCACATCTCACAACTTGATAGCGGTACTGCTTGAGAATGAAATACGTGACATGAATGAATCTGGCGACCTTTTGATCGTGCAAAAAGGGTCATCGACAGACGACAAGGAAAAACTCGTTTACGACAGGCTGACAAAGAAACTGTTCATCGTAAACACTCCGTACTCCAGCTCGGATGATATGTGCATCGTGGGAGACATCATCGAGGAGCGATTCCATGACAGCATTTGAAAGTGAAATCGAGAACAGCAAATATAAATTATTAGGCTTTGAAAACAATAAGAATCTGGCCGTGATTATGATTATCGCCACAGGCAAGGTCATCAGAATAAAGCTGAACGAAGTACTGAACAGTGAAATAATGGACAACCTGAACAAAATGGAAATCAGAAACCTGTATAAAAAATTCTATTCTCAAGGAGGAGCACTTACTGCCTACGACCTGAATGATCGCCATGAAAACTCATGGATGATTTATATCATCCTGAACCTACTACTCTTTACATTCTATATTTTCACCAGCATTGCTGCGACAAAGCCAATTTATCTGGAGTCGCTCAATATCATCATTACTCCCGGCACCTTTCTTTATCCCCTGACATTTTTGATCGTTGACCTGCTGAACGAAAACTTCGGACTCAGACTTGCAAGAAAAGCCATTTTCTTTGCTTTTGCAAGCAACGCAATGATCATCATCCTCCTTTATGCTTCGACTTTTCTCCCTGGACTGCCCGACTGGAAGCTCGACAAACCCTATAACGACGTCATCATTCAGGTGACCTCCGTATTGATTGCCTCCTCCGTTTCTTTCCTTGTTTCGGAAAACGTAAACTCATACTTACTATGCAAGATAAAGGAACTGACAAACTCTAGATTCCTCTTCCTGCGTATATTCCTGAGCACCTTGTTTGCAGTAATCATCGACAGCTTCCTGTTCTGCTTCATTGCTTTTTATGGAGCAATGCAGAACAACGATATTCTGAGCATGATTTATGTCCAGATCGCGATCAAAGTATGCTTTGCTTTTTTCAACATTCTACCTGCCTATGGTGCGCGATCACTATTCAAGAGATACGTCACAGATAACCAGGTAGGAAAATAGACATACAATAGGCGGAAGCCATTGAATTCAATACTCACCTGTTTCAAAGACAGGTGCAGTATTGAATAGCAATGGCGAGTCAGCACTTATAAATTATTTCAGAGCCATTTTGCTTTTCAAGCTATTCATCACTTCAGCTCTATTCTCCAAGTAACTGCTCAAGCCTCTTGCACGAAGGTTGCAAGCATCACAATTAGCACAGCCACTTCCGATGACACCGTTATAGCAAGTCAGTGTTTGCTCGCGAATCAGATCCAAACGGTTGTGGTAGTCCGCCAGCGCCCAAGTCTCTGCCTTGTTTAGCCACATCAACGGGGTTTCAAGACGCAGCCGGTACTCCATTCCCAATTCAAGGGCCTTATTCAAGGCTTTCACGAACTCGTCCCGACAATCGGGATAACCGGAAAAGTCTGTCTCACACACCCCGGTAATGACAGTCTCAGCCTTTACTTGATAGGCATATATAGAAGCCAACGTTAAAAACAGAATATTTCTTCCTGGTACAAAAGTGCTCGGCAAGCTTTCACCGGAACTGTTTACCGTCGGAACGGGAATATTGTCCCGAGTGAGGCTACTGATCGCCAGCTCATTCAACAACGAAGCGTCCAGTACCTTGTGGACTGTCGCTCCTAATTGTTTGGACAGTCTCTGTGCCGTTTCGATTTCCGCGTGATGACGCTGACCATAGTCAAACGTAATACAGTGCACTTCGTCATAAGCCGGCAGTGCATGGATCAAACAGGTTGTTGAGTCCTGCCCGCCACTAAAAACGACAACGGCTATTTTTTTCATCATTCTGCTTCCTGCAAAGGTTGAGTCATTTGTATGGTTTGAACAGCCCAATGGCGGGCTCTGGATAAACAACCCCGCCCGTCTCTCGAAGACGGGGTTTTCTCTGCTCGGACGATCAATCAAGCCGAGGTCGTGCTACCCGCCATGCGCCGCAGTACATGCCCCTGGCCTTTGACACAATGCAGGATCACCGCCGCCACATGGCCTACGATCAGTACCAGCAAGGTCCAGCCCAGCAGGCTGTGGAAGCTGTTGCCCAGGTCGGTCATCCACTGGATCTTCGGCCCTTCGAAGCCGCTCATCACCGGCAGCCCGAAGGCGGAAAACGCTCGCCCGGAACCGTACTGGCGCAGCAGGCCGAGAAACGGGATGGCGAACATGCCGGCATACAGCAACCCATGCCCCAGGCGCGCGGCCAGGTTCAGGCTCGGCGGCCGACGATGGCGGTTCAGCAGGCTCCAGAGCAGCCGCACCAGCAACAGCCCCATCAATAGCAGCCCGACTTGCTTGTGGGTCGGCCAGAGGAACTTGTCCAGTGCCGAATCCTCCAGCAGGTAATGGGCGGCGGTCGAGCAATAGATCCAGGCAAAAGCCAGCGCCATGGCCCAGTGCAACCCACGACTGACCGCGCCGTAGCGCGCCCTGGAGTCGTTCATTTCAATACGGCTTTGCATGACATCCACTCAGGCTTAATCAACGAACCGGCAATTTTACCCAGCCCGGGGATCGTACTGGGCCGAAAAACTTTAAATGATGTAACGACGCGGCAAAAAAAACCCCGCGCTTCTTACGAAGGCGGGGCTTTTCTGTGGCCTGGACAGCTTAGTGCGCGTAGGTCAGCAAGAGCTCGGTCGGTGCCTTGAAATCCACCGACATCATCACGCTCAGCGCGGTGATGGTGAAGATCGAGAACACGAACAGCTTGCGCGCCCACACGGTGTCATCCACCGCCTTGTAGCCGGTCCAGGCCATGTACAGCCAGTACATGCCCATCGCCGCCGCTACCGCCAGGTAGCTCATGCCGGCGTAACCGCTGAAGGTCAGCATCAGGGTCGCCACCAGGAACGCCAGGATGTAGAGCAGGATGTGCTTCTTGGCCACGCGAATGCCGCGCTTCACCGGCAGCACCGGAATCGATGCGGCCAGGTAATCGTTGAAGCGGAAGATCGCGATGGCGTAGGAATGCGGCATCTGCCACAGGCTGAACATCACCAGCAGGGTCAGCGCGGCCATGTCGAAGCTATTGCTCACGGCCACATAACCGATCACCGGCGGCATGGCCCCGGACAGACTGCCCACCAGCGTGCCGTGAACCGACTTGCGCTTGAGGTACAGGCTATAGAGGCCGACGTAGATGACAAAGCCGATGACCGCGAACAACGCGGCCAACGGGTTGGCCACGTAGTACAGCAGGGCGACGCCGGCGATCCCGAGGAGGGAGGCATAGACCAGGGCCGCTTCCAGGGAGATCAGGCCCTGGACCAGCACCCGGTTCTTGGTGCGCTCCATCTTCAGGTCGATGTCACGGTCGATGCAGTTGTTGAACACGCAACCGGACGCTACCACCAGCGAGGTGCCGATCATGGCGGCCAGGAAAATGGCCAGATCGACATGCCCTTTCGAGGCCAGGAAAAACCCGCCTGCCACAGAAAGCACGTTACCGAAAATGATCCCCGGTTTGGTGATTTGGATAAAGTGCTTGAGCGACATCGGGTTTACCTCACTTGGCCATCATGACGGTGTGGATGCTGAACATGATCCACAACGACAGACCAACCAGCAGAACAATGACCAGCGCGGCGAAGATGAACGCCACCACGTTGTTGCGCTGTGCCGCGGAACGGTCCAGGTGCAGGAAGTACACCAGGTGAACGATCACCTGGATGACCGCGAACGCCAGGACGATCCACAGGGTCACGTCTTTGGGCAGCGACGGGTACATCACCAGGCCGAACGGGATCAGTGTCAGGATGACCGACAGGATGAAGCCGATGGCGTAGGACTTGACGCTGCCGTGACCGGCTTCGTCGTGGGAGTGTGTGTTGGCCATTTACATAGTCCCCATCAGGTAAACAACGGTGAATACGCAGATCCACACCACGTCCAGGAAGTGCCAGAACAGGCTCAGGCAGCTCAGACGGGTCTTGTTGGTCGCCGTCAGGCCGTTTTTCTGCACCTGATACATCATGATCGCCATCCAGATCAGACCGCTGGTCACGTGCAGACCGTGGGTGCCGACCAGGGTGAAGAACCCGGACAGGAAGCCGGAACGGCTAGGGCCGTAGCCTTCGGAGATCAGCAGGTGGAACTCGTTGATCTCCATGCCGATGAAGCCCAGGCCGAACAGGAAGGTCATGCCCAGCCAGCCCAGTACCTGCTTCTTGTTGCCCCGGAAGAACGCCAGCATGGCGAAGCCGTAGGTGATCGAACTGAACAGCAGCAGAGCGGTTTCGCCCAGTACGTAAGGCAGTTCGAAGATGTCGTGGCCCGACGGGCCACCCGCTACGTTGTTAACCAGTACCGCGTATACCGCGAAGATCGACGCAAACAGAATGCAGTCGGTCATCAGGTAGAGCCAGAAACCGAATACGGTCATCTCGCCCGAGTCGTGGTGATGGTCATCGTGCCCATGGTCATCGACATGGGCGTGTCCAGCATTGGTCACTAAGTTCGACATGGATTAAGCCTGTTCCAACGAGGTTTCAACACGGGTAGCCGGGATCTTGTTCTCCGATACCAGACGCTTGTGCTGCTCGGCTTCGATGCGTTCGATCGTCTCGACCGGCACCATGTAGCCTTGATCATCACGGGCAGCGTGGATCGCGAAATAGATCACGGTGCCGGCCAGGCTTGCGATGGCCAGCCACCAGATGTGCCAGATCATGGCGAAACCGAACACGGTCAGCAGGGCCCCCATGACCACACCGGTAGCGGTGTTGTTGGGCATGTGGATCGGCTGGTAGCGGCTTGGCTTCGCGTAGGCGGTACCGTCTTCCTTGGCTTCGGTGAACGGATCGATGCCGTCGGCCTTGGGCAGTACCGCGAAGTTGTAGAACGGTGGTGGCGACGAGGTCGACCATTCCAGGGTGTGGGCGTTCCATGGGTCGCCGGACACACACATGTTCTGCTTGCGGTCACGCACGCTGACGTACAGCTGGATCAGCTGGCAGGCGATACCCACAGCGATCATCAGTGCACCCACCATGGCCACGTACAGGTATGGCACCCACTCAGGGTTGGTGGTGGCGTTCAGACGACGGGTCATGCCCATGAAGCCCAGTGCATAGAGCGGCATGAACGCGACGAAGAAGCCCGAGATCCAGAACCAGAAGGCAGCCTTGCCCCAACCTTCATGCAGCTTGAAGCCGAAGGCTTTCGGGAAGTAGAAGCTGAAGCCGGCGATGTAGCCGAATACCGCGCCGCCGATGATCACGTTGTGGAAGTGAGCGATCACGAACAGGCTGTTGTGCAGGACGAAGTCCGCACCCGGAATGGCCAGCAGTACGCCGGTCATGCCGCCGATGGCGAAGGTCACCATGAAGCCCAGGGTCCACAGAACCTGGCTGGTGATGCGCAGACGGCCGTGGTAGATGGTGAACAGCCAGTTGAACAGCTTCACCCCCGTCGGGATCGAGATCAGCATGGTTGCCAGGCCGAAGAAGGCGTTGACGCTGGCCCCCGAACCCATGGTGAAGAAGTGGTGCAGCCAGACCATGAAGCCCAGGATCGAGATCGCGCCGGACGCGTAGATCATCGAGTGGTGGCCGAACAGGCGCTTGCCCGAGAAGGTCGAGATGACTTCGGAGAAGATACCGAACGCCGGCAGGATCAGGATGTACACCTCGGGGTGACCCCAGGCCCAGAACAGGTTCACGTACATCATTGGATTGCCACCAAGTTCATTGGTGAAAATGTGGAAATCCATGTAACGGTCAAGCGTCAGCAGTGCCAGGGTAGCGGTGAGGATCGGGAACGAAGCCACGATCAGCACGTTGGCCCAGGTGCAGGTCCAGGTGAAGATCGGCATGTCCATCATCTTCATGCCCGGGGTACGCATTTTCAGCACGGTGGCCAGGAAGTTGACCCCCGTCAGCGTTGTCCCCAGCCCTGATAGCTGTAGCGCCCAGATGTAGTAGTCGACACCCACGCCCGGACTGTATTGCAGGCCCGACAGTGGCGGATAGGCAACCCAGCCGGTCTTGGCGAATTCGCCAACGCCCAGGGACAGGTTGATCAGCACCACGCCCGATACCAGCAGCCAGAAGCTCAGGGAGTTGAGGAACGGATAGGCCACGTCACGCGCGCCGATCTGCAGCGGCACGACCAGGTTCATCAGGCCGGTGAAGAAAGGCATCGCCATGAAGATGATCATGATCACACCGTGGGCGGTGAAGATCTGGTCATAGTGTTCAGGTGGCAGGTAGCCAGGCGAACCCTCGGTGGCCATGGCCAGCTGGGTACGCATCATGATGGCGTCGGCGAAGCCACGCAGGAGCATGACCATGGCGACGATGATGTACATCACACCGATTTTCTTGTGGTCGACGGACGTCAGCCACTCGGTCCACAGGTAGGTCCACTTCTTGAAGTAGGTGATTGCCGCGAACAGCGCCACGCCGCCGAGCGCGATCATGGCAATGGTCACCATGACAATCGGCTCGTGGAACGGAATCGCTTCCAGACTTAATTTACCAAACATCGTTTACTCCTCTGCCCCGGCAGCTGAATGCGAACTCACGTCCATCCCTTCGGTTGCGGCCACTTCCTTTTCTTTCTTCTCGTGCTTGAGCGGCTGGCCCGGTTTCATGCCTTCATACTTGTCGATGATGGTCTGGAACAGGTTCGGCGCGTACGCGGAGTAGAGTTCTACAGGATTGTTCTGGCTCGCCTTGGAAAGGGCTTCGTATTCAGCGGTGTCCAGCTGTTTAGGTGCCTTCTTGACTTCGTTTACCCAGGCGTCGAAATCTTCTTGACTGGTTGCGATCGCTTTGAATTTCATGCCGGTAAAGCCCGCGCCGCTGTAGTTGGCGGAGATACCTTCAAGTTCGGTGTTCTGGTTGGCAATCAGGTGCAGCTTGGTGGTCATGCCCGCCATCGCGTAGATCTGGCCGCCCAGGCCCGGGATGAAGAACGAGTTCATCACGGTGTCGGAGGTCACGCGGAAGTTCACCGGGGTATGGGCCGGGAACACGATCTTGTTGACGGTGGCGATGCCTTGCTCGGGGTAGATGAACAGCCACTTCCAGTCCATTGCCACCACTTCGATGGTCACCGGCTTGACGTCGGATTCCAGCGGACGGTACGGGTCCAGGGCGTGGGTCGACTTGTAGGTGACATAACCCAGGGCAATGATGATCAGCACCGGAACCAGCCATACGGCGATTTCGATCTTGGTGGAGTGGGACCACTTCGGCGCGTAGGTCGCGTCCGTGTTCGAGGCGCGGTATTTCCAGGCGAAGGCGAAGGTCATGATGATGACCGGCACAACCACCAGCAGCATCAGGATGGTTGCCGTGATGATCAGGTTTCGTTCATCCAGACCGACCTGACCCTTAGGATCGAGCAAGGTCCATTTGCAGCCTCCCAGCATCAACATGCCGAGCAGCGGCAATAAGCCTAGTAATCTGGGGTACCTGTTTTTACTCATCTCACGACCTCTAAAGCAGCTTGCGCAATGCAGTTGGGTTTTGATCGCCAACACTTCACCCTGCCAAGGGTTGGCATTTTTCTTCAATGGAATAAGGGCCTGCCCGTTGCGTTAAACGCTCAACGACACATCCCGGGCTAGCAGTGGTTCTTATTCGATCTCGTGGTCAAAGGCCTTGTTACAGACCAATTCCATTTGGTGCGGAAGTTTGGAAGGCGCCGACACCCGCAGTCGCATGGAGCGCTCAATCCGCCCCTCGACCGTCCTCGTGTGCTCAGGGATGAGCAGCGTCGGAAATTCAGTGCGGGCGATTGTAGATATGTCGCGTTTTATAAACCATGTCTTATCCCGAAATAATTTTTATCGCTGGTCGCAACAATCGCTCACGATTGTTGCAAAGGATCGCAATCATAACGATTTTCATTATCAACAAAAACCCCCAAAAAGGACTTAAAAAAGCCCCGCCACCGGACCTCTACCCACCCCTGAAAGCCGCCTTTCATATGGCTTCACCCCTTGTAAAACGGGGTCTGTGAAGAATTGTATAGATAGCAGGCTATGGGTTTTCCCCAACAACGCGGCTTACATAAACTGACAGACTTGTATGGAACCAGTTGCCCGGAATGCAGTCTGTTGGCAGCCCCCGGCCGCCCGCCTGCGGCCGCAACAGTGTGACAACATGTCGCACTTTTACCGCACCCTCACTTGCCGCAAATCACGGACTTTTCAACGGCTGGATGAACGACATGAAAAAGCCCCGGCCCCTGTTGAGGGACCGGGGCTTTTCCGGGTGAATCAGTAGGTTTTCTTGCGATTGCGCACCACGCCCAGGGGCACCAGGATCACCGTCAGCACGAACGCCAACAGTGCCCACTGGGCCAGGGACAGCCCAAGGATCGGCGGATACGGCGTGGAGCAGAAGCCGTCTACCTGAAAGCCCAGGGGAAAGATCGTCGCCAAGGGCAGGCTGTCGACAATCGGCTGCAGCACGTCAATGCCACAGCTCACTGCTGGATAGAACTGGGTGTACACATGGTGCCCGGCCACTCCCGCGCCGGCGATGGCACTGATCACCACCAACGTCTCCATGATGGTGATGCCACGCCGCGAACTCAGGGCCGCGCCCATAAAGGCGAACAGTGCAATCAGCAGCAAGGCGTAGCGCTGCAAGATGCACAGAGGGCAAGGCGCCTCGCCCAATACCACCTGCATGTACAGGGCACCGCCGATCAACGCCAGGCAGATAACCCCCAGCAGCACCAGGAAGCGCCGTTCACGTCCCAAACGCAGTCTGTCGTCACTCATCCCTTTTCCTTTTTTCTGTTGTCTGTCCAACCGGGCCACCTGTGCTGCTCACGGCAGCCCACGGTTGAATTGCGAAGTTGATCTGATTGCCATCGGGTGCCCGGAAGTCTACACGCTGATCATGACCTTTGAATGCATTGCATCGAAGGCAATACCCAAGGTTTACGGGCCTGGGGGACGCACAATGAAAGGGCCGGCATGGCAGCGCCATCCCAGCATGGTGGGGAATTAACGACAGGCAGGTTAAGCAAGGATTAACAAGCCAGCCCCATTGCAGGGCTGGCTTGTGCAGGAGTCGCGAGGGTTATTCCAGGGCCGCCGCCGGGCCGAAGAACTCGTAGCGACTTTGTTGCTCGGGAATGCCCAGGGCCTTGAGATGGCGCTTGATGGCCGCCATGAAGCCCTTGGGCCCGAGGAAATAGGCATCCAGATCACGCTGCTCCGGCAACCAGTCGGCCAACTGCTCCCGGGTCAGCAGCCCCAGTTTGTCTGCTGCAGGGCTGATGCCGTCGTCTTCGGCGTAGCAGTAGAAACGCTTGAGCTGTGGATAACGTTGCGCCAACTCGTCGACCCAGTGGCGAAACGCATGCACCTGGCCATTGCGTGCACAGTGGATGAAATGCACCGGGCGCTCGGTCGCCAACGCGGCCTCCAGCATCGGCAGGGTCGGGGTGATACCAACCCCGCCACTGATCAGCACCAGGGGCTTGTCGCTGGCCTCCAGGGTGAACTCACCCGCCGGCGGAAACAGCATGATGCGCGCGCCCACCGGGCACTGGTCATGCAGGTAGTTGGACGCCACACCTCCGGCCTCGCGCTTGACGCTGATGCGGTACTGGCCCTGGCTGGTAAGCGCCGACAGGGAATAATTGCGCCGCACTTCCTGGCCTTCGATGAAGAGCTGCAAGCCAATGTACTGCCCAGGCTCGGCGGCGAGGATCGGCCCCCGGTCCAATGGCTCGAAATAGAAGGAGGTGATTTCCGCGCTCTCCTGGACCTTATCCACCAATGTGAATTCCCGCGCACCCCGCCAGCCGCCGGGTGCCTGGGCCTTCTCGTCGTAGATGGCCGCCTCGGCGCCGATCAGGATTTCCGCCAACTGGTTGTAGGCCGCGCCCCAGGCATTGATCACTTCAGGAGTGGCGATCTCGCTGCCCAGCACCTCGGAAATGGCCCGCAACAGGCAGGCGCCAACTATGGGGTAATGTTCCGGCAGGATCTGCAGGGCCACATGCTTGTTGATGATCTTGGCCACTAGGTCCCCCAGTTGGTCCAACTGGTCGATATGCCGGGCATACATCAGTACGCCATTGGCCAGGGCCCGGGGCTGATCACCGCTGGCCTGGTGGGCCTGGTTGAACAGCGGACGCACCTGGGGGTACTCGGACAGCATCATCCGGTAGAAATGGGTAATCAGGGCTTCGCCACCGCTTTCCAACAGGGGCACAGTGGATTTGATGATGGCGCGATCTTGAACGCTTAGCATAGGGACAACTCCTGGACTTTTTGACTGCTTGCAGGTTGCCCTTAACTAATCAGTTTCCATGCCAGAATTTAAATCGTTATAAATCAATAACTTAAAATATAAATAGTCATAAAGACACGCCGACCTTTATAGTCATTAAGACAACGCGGAGTCCTTATGACTGCAAAATCTCTACTCACGACCCTACTGCCACTGGTGACCGACCTGTCTCGGGAACTGCCTGAGGGCGAACGATATCGCCGCCTGCTGGAGGCCCTGCGAGCCCTGCTGCCCTGCGATGCCGCCGCGTTGCTGCGCCTGGATGGCGAATGGCTGGTGCCGCTGGCGGTCAACGGCCTGAGTACCGATACCCTGGGCCGGCGCTTCAAGGTCAGCGAGCACCCGCGCTTTGCCGCCCTGCTCAGCAGCCCGGGACCGACCCGTTTTGCCAGCGACAGTGAACTGCCCGATCCCTATGACGGCCTGGTGGAAGGTCTCGATGATCACCTGGAAGTCCATGACTGCATGGGCTGTCCGCTGTTCGTCGATGAACGCCCCTGGGGCCTGCTGACCCTCGATGCCCTCGACCCGCAACGCTTCGAGCCTATCGAGCTGGACGCCCTGCAAGCCTTCGCCAGCCTCGCTGCCGCCACGGTCAGCGCTGCCGAACGCATCGAGCGCCTGGCACTGCGCGCCGAAAACGAGCACCAACGGGCCGAAGTCTTCCGCCAGGCCAGCAGGCAGAACCGCGAGATGATCGGCCAGAGCAAGGCCCACAAGCGCTTGCTGGAAGAGATCAATCTGGTTGGCGGCAGCGACCTGACCGTGCTGATCACCGGGGAAACCGGCGTTGGCAAGGAACTGGTGGCCCAAGCCATTCACGCGGCCTCGCCCCGGGCGGAGCAACCGATCATCAGCCTCAACTGCGCGGCCCTGCCCGAAACCCTGGTGGAAAGCGAGCTGTTCGGCCATGTGCGCGGCGCCTTTACCGGGGCCACCCAGGATCGTCGGGGGAAATTCGAGCTGGCCAATGGCGGCACCCTGTTTCTCGATGAAGTCGGTGAACTGTCGCTGACGGTACAAGCCAAGCTGCTGCGGGTGCTGCAAAGTGGCCAATTGCAACGCCTGGGCTCGGACAAGGAACATCAGGTGGACGTACGCCTGATCGCCGCCACCAACCGCGATCTGGCAGAAGAGGTGCGCAACGGTCGCTATCGCGCCGACTTCTACCACCGCCTCAGCGTTTATCCACTGCGGGTGCCGGCCCTGCGGGACCGGGGCCGGGACGTGCTGCTGCTCAGCGGCTACTTCCTGGAACAGAACCGCTCGCGCATGGGCCTGGGCAGCCTGCGCCTGAGCGCCGATGCGCAACAGGCGCTGCTGGCCTACAACTGGCCGGGCAACGTCCGCGAACTGGAGCACTTGATCGGCCGCAGCGCCCTCAAGGCCTTGGGCAACTGCCGTGAACGGCCGAAGATCCTCAGCCTGGATGCAACGGACCTGGACCTGCCGCGGGTCAGCGAAAAGGCGCCTGCCGTGCCCGAGCAAGCCCTTGAAAGCGCGCCTCTGGCCCTCACCAACGGCGATCTGCGCCAGGCCACCGAGCACTATCAACGCCAACTGATCAACGCCTGCCTTGAACGGCACCAGCACAACTGGGCCAGTGCCGCCCGTGAGCTAGGCTTGGACAGGGCCAACCTCAGCCGCCTGGCCAAGCGCCTGGGCCTGCGGTAGAGGCCAAGGGCCTGCTCGCTGGAGCGGGCGTGCCAGCAAAGGGCACGGCGTAAATCCAGGGACTCGCGCAGCGGCCGACGGAAAGCAGCCTCGCCGCTAAAGCCCGTCCTGAATACGTCGATAACCCGTTATCAAGGGTTGTCCGTGGGTCGAGCCACAAGCCAATTTTTTCCAGAGAAGGTTTTTATGTCCTCCAACAAAGCCCGCGCAGACTCGCTTTCGCTTCTGCTGTTTACCTTGCGCAGCGGCAAGCTGATGGCAATCAACCTGCTTAAAGTCAGTGAAATCATTCCCTGCCCGCCGCTGACCAAGCTGCCGGAATCCCACCCCCATGTGAAAGGCATCGCCACCTTGCGCGGCAACTCGCTGTCGGTGATCGACCTCAGCCGGGCCATCGGCGAGCGCCCCCTGGCCGACCCGGACAGCGGTTGCCTGATCGTCACCGACGTCAGCCGTTCCAAACAGGGCCTGCACGTGCAGGCGGTGAGCAAGATCGTCCACTGCCTGACCACCGATATCCGCCCACCGCCCTTTGGTTCCGGCGGTATCAAGTCCTACATCACCGGCGTGACCCAGGTGGACGGCACGCTGGTGCAAGTGCTGGATATCGAGAAAGTGATCCACGGCATCGCCCCGGCGCAAATCGAGATGGCGCCCACCGAACTGAGCATGGAAGACGCCGATGCCCTGGGCAATGCGCGCATCCTGGTGGTGGACGACAGCCAGGTAGCGCTGCAGCAATCGGTGCACACCCTGCGCAACCTCGGCCTGCAATGTCACACCGCCCGCAGCGCCAAAGAGGCCATCGACTGCCTGCTGGAACTGCAAGGCACGGCCAACGAGATCAACCTGATCGTTTCGGACATCGAGATGTCGGAAATGGATGGCTACGCCCTGACCCGGACCCTGCGGGAAACCCCGGACTTCGCCCATCTGTATGTGTTGCTGCACACCTCGCTGGACAGTGCCATGAACAGCGAAAAAGCACGCCAGGCCGGAGCCAATGCGGTACTCACCAAATTCTCCTCGCCGGAACTGACCCGCTGCCTGATCGACGCTGCCAAGACCATCGCCAGCCAGGCAGCCTGAGCCATGAGCGAGGTCCACTGCCTGCTGCTGCGTCGTGACCTCAGTGTCCCCCAGGCCACGCCACAGTGGCCGGCGGGCATCACCCTGCAGCACTACAGCCCGGAACTGGCCGAAGCCGTGCATCAACTGCTGCACCTGGGCTACCAGGACGGCGGTGGCCAGGTGCCGCCCCTGGAAAACTGGCGCCGGGCCTTTGAAACCGATGCCGAGTACGACCCTCAACTGTGTCTGGTGGTGCGGGATGCGCAGGGCGTGGTGGCGGTGGCCCAGTGCTGGACCAGCGCCTATATCAAGGATCTGGTGGTGCACCCTCGGGCCCGTGGTCAAGGACTGGGCCGCGCCCTGCTGCTACAAGCCTTCATGATGTTCGCCGAACGCCGGGAAGGCTTTGTCGATCTCAGGGTGCTGGAGGACAACCTGCGGGCGCGGCGCTTGTATGAAAGCACCGGCATGCATATCGTGCGTCGCGAAGTCCTGCCCTAGGCGACAGCCATCAAGACCCGACAGCTGGCGTGCAACTTGCTTCGACACGGCTCCTGGCCGCGTCAATAACAGCATTTATGGCGCTATCCCTGTCGACCCAGAACGGTTTACTCGCTCCATGAATACTCAGTTTTCCTGCGTTGGTTGCGGCAAGTGCTGCAACGATCACCATGTGCCCCTGACCCTCACCGAAGCCCGGGCCTGGGCCGCCGACGGCGGTCAGGTGATCGTCCTGGTGGAGGCTTTCCTCGGCAATGGCCTGGGGCTGCCGGCGCAACAGCGCGAGCACGCCGAGCGCCGTTCCTGCCGGGTCAAAAGTGGCAGTACCGAGGCCTACGTGGCGATCACCTTTGCCGCCTACAACGTCGGCCCCTGCCGGAATCTTGACGAAGACCAGCTCTGCCGCATCTATGAGCGTCGCCCCCTGGTGTGCCGTATCTACCCCATGGAGATCAATCCCCATATCCCCCTCAACCCGCAGGCCAAGGAGTGCCCGCCGGAATCCTGGGAACAGGGGCCGCAACTGATTCTGGGGGGAGCACTGGTGGATAGGGAACTGGCCGAGCTGATCAGCCGCTCACGCCAGGCCGACCGCGACGATATCCACACCAAGGAAGCCATTTGCGCCCTGCTCGGCATTCGCACCACGGCCCTAAAGGGCGACGGCTTCACCGCCTACTTGCCCGACATGAATGCCCTGGCCAAGGCCATCGATCAAGTTCAGGCAGCGCCCCCCGTGGCATCCAGCCAGCCCTGGCGCTTTCACCTGTCCGGAAACGACATCGCCGGCCAGGTCCAGGCTGCCGGCGCCCAGGTGGTCAGCGAAGCGGCCCTGGACTATGCCTTCATCTCGCTGCGCGCCGCCTGACCCCGCAGGATCAGGCTGGCCGGCGAACCGGCCTATCCGCGCTTATGCCAGAACTCCTGGGCCAGTTGCCGCAAATCCCCCGCCAGCCCGGCCACGTCGCCTGAATTGACATGACTGAGCTGGCCGGCACTGACCGTCACTTCACAGGCATTGCGAATACCCATGATGTTGCGGTTGATGTCCTCGCTCACCGCGCTCTGCTCCTCCACCGCCGCGGCAATCTGCAGGCTCATTTCGGTGATCTGATTGACCCGCTGGCTGATGCCGTCCAGGGCCACCGCGGCGCGCTGGGCCTGGTCGACGCTGCTTTCCACATGCGCACTGCTGTGCTGCATGGCCTCCACGGCATGGCGCGCCGCATTTTGCAGGGTGCTGATCATGCGCTGGATTTCGTTGGTGGAATCCTGGGTCCGCTGGGCCAGCCCACGGACCTCATCGGCCACCACGGCAAAGCCACGCCCCTGCTCCCCGGCCCGCGCCGCCTCGATAGCAGCGTTCAGGGCCAGCAGGTTGGTTTGCTCGGCGATGCTGCGGATCACCTCCAGCACCCCGGAAATATCCGTGCTGTGGCCCTCCAGCTGATGAATGACTTCGGTGGCCCGCTCCAGCTCGCTGGCCAGGCGCAGCACCGCGCTGCGGCTTTCGCCCACCAGTTGATGACCTTCACGGGTTTCGCTTTCCGCCTGATCCGCCGCCACCGATGCCTGCTGGGCATGGGTGGCGACCTCGGCCACGCTGGCGGCCATCTGGTGAATGGCGGCCGCCACCTGATCGGTTTCCGCCTGCTGCTCCAGGGTGCTGTTGTGGCTGCTGTGCAGGTGTTCCACCAGCTCTGCGGCATGCCCGGCCAGGCGCTGGGACGCATCGCCGATCCGCCCCACCACCGCCCCCACTTGGGCCTCGAGCATCTGCAAGGCGAACTCGATACGCCCGAACTCGTCGGCACGACCGGTGTAGATGCCCTGGCTCAGTGGGTTGTCGCCGATCTGCCGGGCACGCTCGGCGAGGCGATCCAGCGGGCGCATTTGCATACCGACCGCCACCAGACTCAGGCACCAGCCCATGGCCATCACCGTGCCCTGGAGCATCCAGGACTCGGGCAGCAGCCAGGCTGAAACCCCGAAACTGCCGATAAAACCGGCGCTGATGGCGGCCCACAGGCGCAAGCGCAAGCTCACCACCGGCAGCAAGCTCCAGCCTGAACGCCCGCCCTCCCTGAGCCGGGCATAAGCCCGCTCCGCGGCGTCAATCTGTTGCGCGCTGGGCTTGGTGCGCACCGATTGGTACTCCACCGCCTGACCGTCGCGGGTCACCGGCGTGACGTAGGCGCTGACCCAGTAGTGGTCGCCGTTCTTGCAGCGGTTCTTGACCATGCCCATCCACGAGCGGCCGCTCTTGAGGGTGCGCCACATATGGCCGAAGGCCGCGGAGGGCATGTCCGGGTGACGCAGCAGGTTATGCGGCGAGCCCAGCAACTCCTCGCGGCTGTAGCCGCTGATCTCGATGAAGTCAGGATTGGCGTAGGTGATCGCGCTGGTCAGATCGGTGGTCGAGAGGATGTTCGCATCAGGGGCAAAGTCCACGTTTCGCCCAGTAACCGGAAGGTTGATCTTCATGGGAAGCGCGCTCGTAATTGTTAGGAGGAGTCGGCAGGGCTGCTGACTCTAAGCGCACTGATGCCACAAATACTGATCCAGCTCAGGTTTAAAGCAATTAGCCATCATTGCGATTAAAAAGCGCAAATAGAGGCAATGTCTTCGATTGTCGGCGATATCAACGTTTACCCATGGAGCGCCGGGTACCGGGAGGCGCTGCGCCGGGGGTCTTGGTGTGGCCATTGCTGGCGCCGTTCTTGTACCAGGGCTGCTGAACGTTTTTGGCCGCGGCGAATTCGGATGGTTTGAAGGGAAACTTGAACGCCGGTATCTCAGCCTTGCCCTCGGTTTCAGGGGTGGCCGGCTCGGCCGCAGGATCAACGCTCAGGGCGTCATCCGCAGCGGGTTGTGCAGGGGAAGTCATGGAAGCTCCAGGAGAGAAAGAAAAGCCGGGCCGAGGGACGGGCCACAGGGATCGGCAGTATACCTGTGTGCCTGCGATCTTTGACCTGCGTCGCAAGGGCTGGCAGGTACTTTTCTGACAGGGCTGACAGCTGGCCGTCACCCTGCTGACCGGGTTAGCGGACTATAACTGTGCACAGATCATGGCCATCCTTCCGACATCACTGCCCGGCGCCCTCCCCCCATGCCCATTGCCAAGAAAACCGTCGTGACCGCAACGCTTCTCCTGGCCATCGCCGCCGCTGCGATCTGGTTCCTCAACAAACCCACAAGCCCCAGGCTGACCGGGCCCTCGGCGATACCGGTGCGGGTGGTGCAGGTGGTCCAGCAGGACGTAGCGCGCTACACCAGCGGCATAGGCTCGGTGCAGTCGCTGCACAGTGTGACCATCCGTCCCCAGGTGGACGGCATCCTCACCCGATTGCGGGTCAAGGAAGGGCAATGGGTGAAAGCTGGCGACCTGCTGGCCACTCTCGATGACCGCTCGATCCGCGCCAACCTGGATCAGGCCCGGGCCCAGCTGGCACAGAATCTGGCCCAACTGCAGGTGGCGCAGATCAATCTCAAGCGCTACAAGCTGCTGTCGGTGGATGACGGCGTCTCGAAGCAGACGTACGACCAGCAAGTGGCCCTGGTCAATCAGCTCAATGCCACGGCCCAGGGCAACCAGGCCGCCATCGACGCCACCCAGGTACAACTCTCCTACACCCAGATCCGCTCTCCCGTCACTGGCCGGGTGGGTATTCGTACCGTGGATGAAGGCAACTTCCTACGCGTGACCGACACCCAGGGACTGTTTTCGGTGACCCAGATCGACCCCATCGCCGTGGAGTTTTCCCTGCCCCAGCAAATGCTGCCGACCTTGCAGCAGTTGATCCGCGCCCCGGAGCCGGCGGCGGTCCAGGCCTACCTGGGTGCCGACAGCAACAGCCCCGATGCCCTGCTGGGCACCGGACACCTGATGCTGATCGACAACCAGATCAATGCCGGTACCGGCACCATTCGCGTCAAGGCCGAGTTCGACAACGCTCAGCAAAAGCTCTGGCCCGGACAATTGGTGACGGTGAAAATCCAGACGGCGCTGGACCAGGCCGCGCTCACCGTGCCGCCTGACGTGGTCCAGCGCGGCCTGGATCAGCACTTCGTGTTCAGGGTCAAAGACCAGCACGTGGAAAGCGTGCCGGTGCAGGTGCTGTATCAGGACAGCGGGCTGAACATCATCTCCGGCGTCCAGGCCGGGGACGTGCTGGTCAGTGACGGCCAGTCGCGGCTCAAACCCGGCTCCAGGGTCCAGGTACTGAGCGACCCGCCGCCCCTGGTGCAGGCCTCGGAGCCCAAGCCATGAAGGGCCGTGGCTCGGTATCCGCCTGGTGCATCGACCATCCGGTCGCCACCGTGTTGCTGACGTTCGCGCTGGTGCTGCTGGGGCTGATCGCCTTTGCGCGCCTGCCGGTGGCGCCGCTGCCGGAGGCCGAGTTTCCCACCATCCAGGTTTCCGCCGCCCTGCCCGGGGCCAGCCCGGACACCATGGCCTCCTCGGTAGCCACGCCGCTTGAGGTGCAGTTCAGCGCCATCCCCGGCGTGACCCAGATGACCTCCAGCAGCGCCCTGGGCTCCTCCCTGCTGACCCTGCAATTCACCTTGAACAAGAGCATCGACACCGCCGCTCAGGAAGTACAGGCGGCCATCAACACCGCCGCCGGCAAACTGCCCAAGGACATGCCCACCCTGCCCACCTGGAGGAAGGTCAACCCCGCCGACAGCCCGGTGCTGATCCTCAGCATCAGCTCGACGCAGATGCCCGGCACCGAGCTCAGCGACTACGCGGAAACCCTGCTGGCCCGGCAGATCAGCCAGATCGACGGTGTTGGCCAGATCAACATCACCGGCCAGCAGCGCCCGGCGATCCGGGTCCAGGCTTCAGCAGACAAGCTGGCGGCCATCGGCCTGACCCTGGCCGACATTCGCCTGGCGATCCAGCAAACCAGCCTCAACCTGGCCAAGGGCGCGCTGTATGGCGAGTCGAGCATCTCCACCCTGTCCACCAACGACCAGCTGTTCCATCCCGAGGAATACGGCCAGTTGATCGTTTCCTACAAGGACGGCGCACCGGTGCACCTGCAGGACGTGGCGCGAGTGGTCAACGGCTCGGAGAACGCCTACGTCCAGGCTTGGTCCGGCGACCAGCCGGGGGTCAACCTGGTGATCTCGCGCCAACCGGGGGCCAATATCGTCGACACCGTGGACCGCATCCAGGCTGCGCTGCCGGGCCTTGAGGCCATGCTGCCGGCGTCGGTGCAGGTCAAGGTGCTGGTGGATCGCACCCAGACCATCCGCGCCTCGCTGCATGAAGTGGAGATCACGCTGCTGATCGCCGTGCTGCTGGTGGTGGCGGTGATGGCGCTGTTCCTGCGCCAGTGGTCGGCGACCCTGATCGTCTCCGCAGTGCTGGGGGTATCGCTGACCGCCAGTTTCGCCCTCATGTATGTGATGGGCTTCAGCCTGAACAACCTGACCCTGGTGGCCATCGTCATCGCCGTGGGTTTTGTGGTGGACGATGCCATCGTGGTGGTGGAGAACATCCACCGTCACCTGGAGGCCGGCGACGGCATGCGCGAGGCGGCGATCAAGGGCGCCGCAGAGATCGGCTTTACCGTGGTCTCCATCAGCTTTTCCCTGGTGGCGGCGTTCATTCCCCTGCTGTTCATGGGCGGCGTGGTGGGCCGGCTGTTCAAGGAGTTCGCCCTGACCGCCACCTCCACCATCATGATTTCGGTGGTGGTCTCGCTGACCCTGGCCCCGACCCTGGCCGCCCTGTTCATGCGTGCCCCGGTGCACCCGGCCCATGCCCAGCCGGGTTTCGGCGAGCGCCTGCTGGCCTTCTACGAACGCGGCCTGCGCAAGGCCCTGGCCCATCAGCAACTGATGCTGGGGATTTTCGGCCTGACCTTGAGCATGGCCATCGCCGGTTACATTCTGATTCCCAAGGGCTTCTTCCCGGTGCAGGACACCGGCTTCGTGCTGGGTACTACCGAGGCGGCGGCGGACATCTCCTACCCGGACATGGTGAAAAAACATCAGGCCCTGGCAGAAATCGTCGCTGCCGACCCGGCGGTGCAAGCCTTCTCCCATTCGGTGGGCGTCTCCGGCAACAACCAGACCATCGCCAATGGCCGCTTCTGGATCTCGCTGAAAAAACGTGGCGACCGGGATGTCTCCGCCAGCGCCTTTATCGACCGCATCCGCCCACAACTGATGCAGGTACCCGGCATCGTTCTCTACCTGCGGGCCGGCCAGGACATCAACCTCAGTTCCGGCCCCAGCCGCGCCCAGTATCAATATGTGCTCAAAAGCAACGACGGCCCGACCCTGAGTACCTGGACCCAACGCCTGACTGAAAAACTGCGCGGCAACCCGGCGTTCCGCGATGTTTCCAACGACCTGCAACTGGGCGGCAGCATCACCCACATCAACATCGATCGCACCGCCGCCGCGCGCTTCGGCCTCACCGCCAGCGATGTCGACGAAGCGCTGTACGACGCCTTCGGCCAGCGTCAGATCAACGAGTTCCAGACCGAGATCAACCAGTACAACGTGATCCTCGAACTCGACACTCAGCAACGGGGCAAGGCCGAAAGCCTGAACTACTTCTACCTGCGCTCGCCGCTGACCGGGGAGATGGTCCCGCTGTCGGCCCTGGCCCGCTTCGACGCGCCCAGCATCGGGCCGCTGTCGATCGCCCACGACGGCATGTTTCCGGCGGCCAATCTGTCGTTCAACCTGGCCCCCGACGTGGCCCTGGGGGATGCGGTGATCCTGCTTGACCAGGCCAAGAGCGAGATCGGCATGCCGGCGGCCATCAGCGGCAACTTCCAGGGCGCGGCCCAGGCCTTCCAAAGCTCCTTGGCCAGCCAGCCGTACCTGATCCTCGCCGCGCTGGTGGCCGTGTACATCATTCTCGGGGTGCTGTACGAAAGCTTCGTGCATCCGCTGACCATCATTTCCACCCTGCCTTCAGCGGGCCTCGGCGCCTTGTTGATGCTCTGGCTCTGCGGCCAGGACTTTTCCATCATGGCGTTGATCGGCCTGGTGCTGCTGATCGGCATCGTCAAGAAAAACGGCATCCTGATGATCGACTTCGCCCTGGAGGCCCAGCGCAACCGTGGCCTGGCTCCTGAAGAAGCGATCTACCAGGCCTGTATCACCCGCTTCCGGCCGATCATCATGACCACCCTCGCCGCCTTGCTCGGCGCCCTGCCGCTGATGCTCGGCTATGGCACCGGAGCCGAACTGCGCCAGCCCCTGGGCATCGCCGTGGTCGGCGGTTTGCTGGTGAGCCAGGCCCTGACGCTGTTCACCACGCCGGTCATATACTTGTGGCTCGAGCGGCTGTTCCACCGGCCCCAGCCGGCCCTTTCGCCGGCCACCAACACCTGAGGCGGGTCATGCGCGTTCTGATTATCGAAGACGAAGAAAAAACTGCGGACTACCTGCATCGCGGACTGACCGAACAGGGCTACACCGTCGACCTGGCCCGGGATGGCGTCGAGGGTCTGCACCTGGCGCTGGAAAGTGACTATGCGGTGATCGTGCTGGATGTGATGCTCCCCGGCCTGGACGGCTTTGGCGTGCTGCGGGCCCTGCGCGCGCGCAAGCAGACCCCGGTGATCATGCTCACCGCCCGGGAGCGCGTGGAGGACCGGATTCGCGGCCTGCGCGATGGCGCCGACGACTACCTGGGCAAGCCCTTTTCCTTCCTTGAACTGGTGGCCCGCCTGCAGGCCCTGACCCGCCGCAGCGGTGGTCACGAACCGGTGCAGATCAGCATCGCCGACCTGTGGATCGATCTCATCAGCCGCAAGGCCAGCCGCGCCGGCATGCGCCTGGACCTGACCGCCAAGGAGTTTTCCCTGCTCAGCGTGCTGGCCCGGCGCCAGGGCGAAATCCTGTCCAAGACCTCGATTGCCGAGATTGTCTGGGACATTAACTTCGACAGCGACGCCAATGTCGTCGAAGTGGCAATCAAGCGCCTGCGGGCCAAACTCGACGGCCCTTTCGAACACAAGCTGCTGCACACCATCCGCGGCATGGGTTATGTGCTGGAGAGCCGCAGTGCCGAGTAACTCCATTGCCCTGCGCCTGAGCGGGCTGTTCACCCTGGTGGCCCTGCTGATCTTCCTGCTGATTGGTGGCGCCCTTTATCAACAGGTGGACAAAGGCCTGGGCCTGCTGCCGGAAGCCGAGCTGGACGCGCGTTACAGCGTGCTGGAGTCGGCCTTGAACCGTTACGGCACGCCTGAACACTGGGCCAAGCTCAAGCTGCTCAGCGAGGAGGACAAGCGCATCCGTTTCTGGGCAGTGAGCGGCGATCCCGCTTATGAGTACGGCAACCCGGACACACAGATCCGAGCATTCGCCCAAGGTCCGCTGGGCATGCGCGACCTGATCCTGAGCGCTCATCCCTATCCACTGAAGGTACTGGTCAGCCAACTGCCGGCCAAGGAACAGCGCCCGGCCCTGCGCTTCCTGATTGCCATCGACACCGATACTTTCCGCCAGACCCAGCAGCAGTTGCTGATAGCCCTGATCGGCCTGGCCATCGTCGGTGTACTGCTGGCCTCGGCCCTGGGTTACTGGGTGGCGCGGATCGGCCTCAAGCCGCTGATCAAGCTGTCCCAGGAGGCCCAGCGCCTGGCACCACCGCGGCTCTCCGGGCGCCTGCAGCTCTCGCCCCTGCCGCCGGAGCTGAGCCAGTTCGTCAGCTCCTTCAACTCCACGCTGGAACGGGTCGAACAGGCCTATTCGCGCCTGGAGTCGTTCAACGCCGACGTCGCCCATGAACTACGCTCGCCCCTGACCAACCTGATCGGCCAGACCCAGGTGGCCCTGACCCGGGGCCGCTCGGCGGAGCATTACTTCGAAGTACTGCAATCCAATCTTGAAGAACTGGAACGGCTGCGCTCCATCGTCAACGACATGCTGTTCCTGGCCAGTGCCGACCAGGGCAACAAGGCCACCAAGCTCACCAGCACCTCCCTGGCGACGGAAGTGGCCGCCACCCTGGACTACCTGGACTTCATCCTCGAAGACGCCCAGGTCAGGGTCGAGGTCCAGGGCGATGCCCAGGTACGGATCGAGATTGCCCACCTGCGCCGGGCCCTGATCAACCTGCTGAGCAATGCCGTGCAGCACACGGCGGCAGGGGAAGTGATCCGGGTGCGGATTGATGTGCAGGCGCAGCAGGTGGCGATCGCCGTCAGCAACCCGGGGCAAAACATCGCCAGCGAACACTTGCCGCGTTTGTTCGAGCGTTTCTACCGGGTCGATGCCTCGCGCAGCAACAGCGGCGCCAACCACGGCCTGGGGCTGGCCATCGTCAAGGCCATCGCCCTGATGCATGGCGGCGACGTCTTTGTGCGCAGCGATCGGGGAATCAACACCTTCGGCCTTTATCTGCCTCTGTGACTCGGGATTCTCGGATTCTGCAGACGCCGACTGGCCGACGCACGCCTCAACATATCCGGCGCGGACTATGGGGCACTTTCGCTGGCAACCCGGCGCCTGCTGGCCAGTCTCTACTGTTGTGTTTTTGGTAACAGTCCTTATCCTGTTCGGCTCTTTTTCCAGCAGCCCCATGGTTATATTTTTGTCGCACCGAATTGAACTTGCTCTGCAAGAAGGTCTTCAGAAATGTCCAACAGTATGGGTTTGGCCAGCGTCTTTGTTTTGTCTTCCCTGTTCGTGGTGCCAATGGCCATGGCCGAAGAATCCCAGGGATTCGTGGCGAGAAATGCCGCACGCGCCGCCGCATTCGAACAAGCACAGATTGCCCAGGCCGCCCAGCAGCAACACAGTCAGCAAGCCCAGAAGATCACCGCTGAGCACAGCAAGACCGACGCTCACAAAGACAGTTGATCGGCGATAGCCACTCGTTTCCCTCGACAACTTCTCTGCTTTCAACCCTGGAGTAAGTTGTCTTAAAGCCGCTGACTTCAGCGGCTTTTTTTTGCTGTAGAGAAACCCTCTGCACATTCGTCATGCACAGAACAAGAAACAACCGAATTCACAATAAAAAATCATGTTCATTCACCAAAGGAGCTACACGTTGTTCAGGACCACGCTGAGAATCAGCCCACTATTCATTGCAATCGCTGCAACTATTCCCGCCTTGGGCCAAGCTGCCGAAGAGCGCGACAAACAGGGCTTCGTCGCCGGCTCGAGCCTCAAGCTCAACGCCCGCAACTACTACATGAATCGCAACCGGCATCAGCAAGCCGATGACAACATCGAATGGGGCCAGGGGTTCCTGGGGGTCTTCGAGTCCGGCTACACCCAGGGCACCGTGGGTTTCGGCCTGGATGCCAATGCCATGCTCGGCCTCAAGCTCGATGGCGGTGGCGGCACCGACAGTTCGAGCATCCTGCCCATCAGCGATGGCAACGGAAAAGCGCCCACAGCGTTCTCCACCGCTGGCGCCACCTTGAAGATGCGAGCCTTCGACACCGAGCTCAAGGCCGGCGATCTGTTTCTCAACAACCCGGTGATCGCCGGGGGCATGAGCCGCATGCTGCCGCAGACCTTTCGCGGCGTCAGCCTGACCAACCACAGCTTCGACGGCTGGTTGATCGAAGGCGGCCAAGCCAGTTTCACCAAGCCTTACAACCAGAGTGGCCACAAGCGCATCGGCACCTCCTACGGCACCTTGCAAAAAGGTGACGAAAGCCTGCACCTGGATTGGGCCGGGGTCGCCTGGAGTGGCATTCCGGGGCTGACCAGCAGCCTCTACGCCTCTGAACTCAAGGACATCTGGAACCAGTACTACTACGACCTGGACTACACCTACGCGCTCAACGATCTGGTCAGCCTCAATCCGGGCCTGCACTTCTATCACACCCAGGACACCGGCCAGGCGCTGCTGGGCAACATCGACAACAACACCTACAGCCTGCACTTCACCGTGGGCGTAGGCAGCCACAGCGTCACTGCGGCCTACCAGCGAGTCAACGGCAACACGCCGTTCGACTACATCGCCCAGGGTGACAGCATCTACCTGGACAACTCCCAGCAGTACTCGGACTTCAACGGTCCCAACGAGCGCTCCTGGAAGCTCAAGTACGCCTACGATTTCGCCGGCGTCGGCCTGCCGGGCCTGACCTCGGCACTGTCTTACTCCCGGGGCGAGCTGGACCTGACCCAGGTCGATCCGGCCAGCCGCGGCTATGCCAACTGGTACAGCGCCGACGGCAAGCACGCCAAGCACTGGGAGCGCGACCTCGACCTCAAGTACGTGGTGCAAGGCGGCACCGCCAAGGACCTGGCCGTGCGCTTGCAATGGGCCACCAACCGTGGCGGCAACGGCTACGGCGCACTGGACAACGACACCGATGAGTACCGGGTGATCGTCGACTATCCGATCAACGTGTTCTAAGCCGATATGAGCAAAAGGCCAGCATGTTTTGCTGGCCTTTTTTTTATTCGGGATTTATACAGGCGCGAAGGCGTGACCGATTTCTGTAGCCCACGTCCACACTAGACTTAACTATGTCGACGTAGCAGAAATCAAAATCATGAGCGTGAGTCGTGCGACACCCCGCACAGGGAAAATCGCGTCAAATCCGGAACGTCTGTTGGTCCTGGCCAGCTCGCTGATCGTCGTGGCCATTCTCAGTATCGTCACCTACCTGTTGATCCGTGAACACGCTGCTGCCGAACAGGCTGCCACCCGTGCCGCGAACAACATCGTGCAGTTGATCGAAGCGGATGTGTTGCGCAACGTCGAACTCTACGACCTGTCCCTCAAGGGGCTGATCAGTGCGGCGCAACGCGACGACCTGAAGGACGTATCGGCGCCCATCCGCCACCTGGCGCTGTTCGATCGGGCCACTGCAGCGCCCTACAAGGGCGATATTCTGTTGCTGGACAAGCACGGCGAGGTACTTGCCGACTCGGCTTCGGTCGTGCCGCGCACGGGCAACTACGCCGACCGCGAGTACTTCCTCGCGCATATCGACAATCCAGATCCAGGGATGATGATCAGCCCCCCGTTCCGTGCCCGCACCGCCGAGCATGACTGGCGGATCAGCTTCAGTCGTCGTCTCAGCAACGAGAATGGCGAGTTCATCGGTGTCGCCGAAGCGGCCATGCGCCTGAGCTACTTCAATGAGCTGTTCAAGAATCTGGATATCGGGCGCAACGGCTCGATCAACCTGATCAGCCGCGACGGGGTTCTGCTGGCCCAACAACCGCCCCTGGCGGACGACCTGATTGGCAAGAGTTTCAGTAACCGCCCCAACTTCGTGCGCATCCTGGGCGAAGGCAATGGCAGCTTCAGCAGCGTGTCCAGCGTGGATCGGATGCACCGGCTGTACACCTTTTCCCAGGTGGGCGACCTGCCGCTGATCGTGGTTGTGGCGCTGTCCATCGACGAAGTCTTCGCTGCCTGGCAACGCACGGCACTGCTGATCAGCGGTGCCACTGGGGCGCTGTGCATCGCCCTGTTCTGGTTGACCTGGCAACTGTGTCGTGAACTGCGGCGCCGGCAGGAGGCCGAGCAGGAGCTGGCGCGCCTGGCAGCTGTCGATGCCCTCACCGGCCTGGCCAACCGTCGTACCCTGGATCAGGTGATGAACAATGAGTGGGCCCGGGCCCGGCGCGCCAACCAGCCCCTGTCGCTGCTGATGATCGATGTCGACCACTTCAAGTCGTTCAACGACCGCTTTGGCCATCCACTGGGGGACCAGGCATTGCGTGCAGTGGCGCAGAACATTGGCACTTGCGCGGGACGCCCGGCAGATCTGGCGGCGCGCTACGGAGGCGAAGAGTTCGCGGTAGTACTGCCGGAGACCGACAGCGCCGGCGCCGCCGTACTCGCCGAGCGAATCCGCGCCAGCATCGCCGCCTTGCCGCCTGTCAGCGAGCAGGCCACCCCCTTGACGGTGAGCATCGGCATCAACACCTGGTCGGGCAATCCCGATATCAGCCTCGAGCAATGGGCGAGTGACGCCGACAAGGCCCTGTATCAAGCCAAGTACAGCGGCCGCAACCGAGTGGTTTCCAACATGTCACGGCGCAGCAGCTGAACCTTCGGGCATAAAAAAAGGCCATCCGGGGGGATGGCCTTCAAAAACAAAAGGAAAGAGAGAGTAATTACACGGCCGCGACCGGACGCATGTAAGAGATCGGTGCAGTGCTGGCATCTTCGAAGGTCACGACTTCCCAGGCATCTTTCTGCTCAATCAACTTGCGCAGTAGCTGGTTGTTCAGTGCGTGGCCCGATTTGAAGCCCTTAAACTCGCCTATCAGGCTATTGCCTAGCAGGTAGAGGTCACCAATTGCATCCAGGATCTTGTGCTTGACGAATTCGTCTTCGTAGCGAAGACCGTCTTCGTTCAGTACGCCATCCGAATCGACCACAATGGCGTTTTCCACGCTGCCGCCGAGCGCGAGGTTGTGCTTGCGCAGGTACTCGATATCACTCATGAAACCAAAGGTACGGGCGCGGCTGACTTCTTTTACAAACGAAGTGCTGGAGAAGTCCACGCTTGCACTCTGGGTGCGGTCACGGAAAACCGGGTGATCGAAATCGATCTCGAAGCTCACTTTAAAACCATCGAAAGGCACGAAAGTGGCGCGCTTGTCGCCGTCTTCCACGGTCACTTCACGAAGGATGCGGATGAACTTTTTAGCTGCGTCCTGTTCTTCGAGGCCAGCAGATTGAATCAGGAATACGAAGGGTCCGGCGCTACCATCCATGATCGGGACTTCGGACGCGGAGAGCTCGACGTAGGCGTTATCGATGCCCAGGCCAGCCATGGCCGAGAGCAAGTGCTCCACCGTGTCCACTTTGACGTCACCGTTGACCAACGTGGTCGACATCGTGGTTTCGCCAACATTTTCCGCGCGAGCAGGAATCTGCACCACAGGGTCCAGGTCGGCACGACAAAACACAATGCCGGTGTCGACAGGCGCAGGCTTGAGGGTCAGGTAAACCTTCTCCCCGGAATGCAGGCCTACACCTGTGGCACGGATAATATTCTTCAGGGTGCGTTGTTTAATCATGGCTTGGGCCGCTTCAGCGCAAATTGCGAACTGGTATCAACAAAGGCTGGCGATAATAGCAGACCATGCCTTTGCTGAACACCAATCACCCTAATACCCCTGATACATTCCATCAATCGGCCTGACGACGCAGGAATGCCGGGATGTCCAGGTAATCCAGATCATCTTGCGGATTCAGCTTCGCCGCGGTCGCCGCGTTCGACTGCGCCTGATTGCGCATGACGGTCGGACGGTCCAGGTCACGGTAGTTCACCGACGGCAGTTCCTGACGAGCAGGGGCTGGCGCTTGCGACTGCGCGGACATGGAAGTCTGAACGGTGTTGTCGATGACCTTTACAGGTTTCTCGATTTTCGCGCCCAGACCGGTGGCCACTACGGTTACATGCAGCTCGTCACGCATGTCCGGATCGATAACAGTACCGACCTTGACCATGGCGTGTTCGGAAGCAAAGGCTTCGATGATGCTACCCACGTCGGAGTACTCACCCAGGGACAGGTCGGGACCTGCGGTGATGTTCACCAGGATGCCGCGTGCACCCTCCAGGTTCACGTCTTCCAGCAGCGGGTTGCGGATCGCCGCTTCAGTGGCCTCACGCGCACGGTTCGGACCGCTGGCGCAGCCAGTGCCCATCATCGCCATGCCCATTTCGCTCATCACGGTACGTACGTCGGCAAAGTCGACGTTGATCATGCCCGGACGCTTGATGATGTCGGAGATACCGCGAACGGCACCGGCCAGCACGTCGTCAGCCTTGGCGAAAGCCGACAGCAGGCTGGCGTCCTTGCCGAGGATGGTCAGCAGCTTCTCGTTGGGGATGGTGATCAACGAGTCGACGCTTTCGCTCAGCGCGCGGATGCCCTCATCGGCGATCTGCATGCGCTTGCGGCCTTCGAACGGGAACGGACGGGTCACCACCGCAACGGTGAGGATGCCCATTTCCTTAGCCACTTCAGCGATGATCGGCGCCGCACCGGTACCGGTACCGCCGCCCATGCCGGTGGTGATGAACACCATGTTGGTGCCCGCCAGTACTTCGGCGATACGCTCGCGGTCTTCCAGAGCGGCTTGACGGCCGACTTCCGGATTGGCGCCAGCACCCAGGCCCTTGGTCACGCCGGTACCCAGTTGCAGGATGGTCCGCGCGCCGATGTTTTTCAGCGCTTGAGCATCAGTGTTGGCGCAGATGAACTCGACGCCTTCGATGTTGCTCTTGACCATGTGATTGACCGCGTTGCCGCCGCCACCGCCAACACCGATAACCTTGATTACCGGACTCTGCGGGATGTTGTCTACGAGTTCGAACATTTTCCCTCTCCTTTCATTTCTCTAGTTTTTCGCCTACTGCCTACTGCTTTGAAACGGTGTTGCGGTAAATCTTTAGAAGTTGCCCTGGACCCAGCTCTTGATGCGGTCCAGCAACGCGGCCTTGGGCTCGTCGCTGCTGTAGCTGTCGCGGCTGCCGATGCCGGAGAACGAGATGCCATCGGACTGTTTCTGCAGTCCGTACAGCAGCAGGCCGACGCCGGTGGAATAGATCGGGTTGCGCACCACGTCGGACAGGCCCTTGACACTGTGGGGCACGCCCAGACGAACCGGCATGTGGAAAATCTCCTCGGCCAGTTCCACCGCGCCTTCCATCTTCGAAGTACCACCGGTGAGCACGATGCCAGCCGGGATCAAGTCTTCGTAGCCGCTGCGACGCAGCTCGGCCTGGATCAGGGTGAACAGTTCGTCGTAACGCGGCTCGACCACTTCGGCCAGGGCCTGACGCGACAGCTCGCGCGGCGGACGATCGCCAACGCTCGGCACCTTGATGGTTTCGCCGGCACCGGCCAGCTTGGCCAGGGCGCAGGCGTAACGGATCTTGATCTCTTCGGCGTACTGGGTCGGCGTGCGCAGGGCCATGGCGATGTCGTTGGTCACCTGATCGCCGGCAATCGGGATCACCGCGGTGTGACGGATCGCGCCTTCGGTGAAGATCGCCATGTCGGTGGTGCCGCCGCCGATGTCCACCAGGCACACGCCCAGCTCTTTCTCGTCGTCGGTAAGTACCGAATAGGCCGAGGCCAGTTGCTCGAGGATGATGTCGTCGATTTCCAGGCCGCAGCGACGCACGCACTTCTCGATGTTCTGAGCGGCATTCACCGCACAGGTCACTACGTGCACTTTGGCTTCCAGACGCACGCCCGACATGCCCAAAGGCTCACGCACGCCTTCCTGGTTATCGATCACGTAATCCTGTGGCAGGGTGTGCAGGACCCGCTGGTCAGCCGGGATTGCCACGGCCTGGGCCGCATCCAATACCCGCTCCAGGTCCGCCGAGCTGACTTCACGGTCGCGGATCGCCACGATGCCGTGGGAGTTCAGGCTGCGGATGTGATTGCCCGCCACACCGACGAAGGCCGAGTGAATACGGCAACCCGCCATCAGTTGCGCCTCTTCCACCGCGCGCTGGATCGACTGCACGGTGGACTCGATGTTCACCACCACGCCCTTCTTCAGGCCGCGGGAAGGATGGGTACCGATGCCGACGATTTCCAGCGAGCCATCGGCCGCGACTTCGCCCACCAGCGCCACCACTTTGGAGGTGCCGATATCCAGGCCGACGATCATTTTGCCGCTTTGCACATTTGCCATGGTCCTGCCTCTTCTTAATTCTTCGCGACGGCAGGTTGCGCCGTCGTGGGTGCCGCCGGATCGCGCCAGCCCACGGCCAGGCCGTTGGCGTAGCGCAGATCGATGCGCGCGATGTTCGTGATCTGTTCTTTCAGCGTTTTTTCATAAATGGCAATGAAGCGGCGCATCTTCTCCACCAGATGATCGCGACCCAGGAGCAACTCGATACCGGGACCGGCACTGCCGGCACCGGTGGTCAGGAACCAGCTGCCGCGCTCACGCAGCTCCAGACGGGCTATCGAAAAGCCCAGCGGCCGCAGCATCTGGCTCAACACCTGATACTGCTGCATCACTTGCTGCTGGGCCCGCTGCGGCCCGAACAACTGCGGCAAGTGTTCATAGTTCGCCAGTTCACGCGGAGTGAAGGCCTGGCCCTGGTTGTTCAACAGTGCCTCGTCGCCCCAGCGGGCCACTGGCAGTTGTTCTTCCAGGCGAATCACCACTTGGTCCGGCCACACCCGACGAACTTCGGCGTGGGCGATCCAGGGCATCTTTTCCAGCTCGGTGCGCATGCTCGCCAGGTCGATGGTGAAGAAGCTCGCCGCGACGTATGGCGCGATCCGCTGCTGCACCGCCTGCTGGCTGATGTAGCTCAAGTCCCCCTGCACCGCGATCTTGGTGATCGGACGGTCGGCGTATGGCAGCAAGCGCTGGGCACCTTCATAGGTGCCAAAGCCCAACGCCACCAGCAGCACCGGCCAGAACAGGCTTTTCAGAAAACCAAAGTTGGCTTTCGGCAGGCGCACCGACATCGGCTCTTTGGCCACCATACGGCTGGCACCCCGCGGCACCGGCTTGCGGCCGGGTGCAGGTTGCTGATGACGAAGCGACGCGCCTTGCATGGACTTAACCTCTCGCCTCAAGACTGGCTGCCAGGATGGCCAGGACCAACTGCTGGAAATCCAGACCGGCCGCACGAGCGGCCATCGGCACCAGGCTGTGGTCGGTCATCCCGGGAGCGGTGTTCACTTCCAGGAACCAGAACTGCCCCTGGGCATCCTGCATCACATCGGCACGCGCCCAACCGGCGATACCGAGCGCCTCACAGGCTTTCGCCGTGAGATCCATGAGTTCCTGTTCCTTGGCGCTATCGAGGCCGCATGGAATCCGGTACTGGGTATCGGAAGCCAGGTACTTGGCGTCGTAGTCGTAAAACGTGTGGGGAGTGCCCAACGCGATCGGTGGCAGCACCTGACCACGCAGGGTTGCGATGGTGAACTCCGGACCCTGGATCCATTGCTCGACCAACACTTGCGAATCGTAGGTACTGGCCGCCTTCCATGCCTCGATCAATTCGGGCGCGGAAGTCACCTTGGCCATACCGATACTGGAGCCTTCATGAGCCGGTTTGACGATCAAAGGCAGGCCCAGTTCCGCCACCGCGGAAATACAGTCGGCTTCCGAACTCAGGACCGCGTGACGCGGCGTCGGAATACCCAGGCTGTGCCAGACCTGCTTGGTGCGCAGCTTGTCCATGGCCAGGGCCGAAGCGAGGATGCCGCTACCGGTGTAGGGAATCCCCAGGCATTCCAGCAGGCCTTGCATGCTGCCGTCTTCACCGCCACGGCCGTGGAGAATGATGAAGGCGCGATCGATCTTCTCGCTCAAGAGGCGCTGCAGCAGGTCGTCACCGACATCAATGCCGAAGGCGTTCACACCGCCACTCTGCAAGGCTTCAAGCACGGCCTTGCCGGACTTCAGCGACACTTCGCGCTCGGCGCTCTTGCCGCCGTAGAGCACGGCAACGCGACCGAAATCGCTCGGCTTTACGGTGGAGAACAGGTTGGCGTAGGCAGCCGTCATTTCGCCCCCTTGCCAGCGGCCACAGCACCGGCGAACAGCGGGCTGTTGAGCAGTTTTGGCGCCAGGCCACCGATATCACCGGCGCCTTGGCACAACAGGATGTCACCGGCACGCAGCAGTGGCTTGACCAGCGGTGCCAGGTCGACGCCTCGCTCGATGTAGATCGGGTCCAACTGGCCCCGCTGCCGAATGCTGTGGCACAACTGGCGGCTGTCAGCGCCCGGAATCGGCTCTTCACCGGCCGGGTAGACCTCCATCAACAGCAGCACGTTGGCATCGGCCAGCACCTGCACGAAGTCGTCGTACAGATCGCGGGTACGGCTGAAACGGTGCGGCTGGTAGACCATCACCAGGCGACGCTCCGGCCAACCGCCACGCACGGCCTTGATCACTGCCGCGACCTCGGTCGGGTGGTGCCCGTAGTCGTCCACCAGCATGACGTTGCCGCCTTCCACCGGCAGTTCGCCGTAGACCTGGAAGCGCCGGCCCACACCCTGGAAGCCCGACAGCCCCTGGACAATGGCTTCGTCGCTGATGCCTTCGTCGGTGGCGATGCAGATGGTCGCCAGAGAGTTCAGCACGTTGTGGTTGCCCGGCATGTTCACCGACACGTCCAGCGGCTCGCGGTCACGACGCAGCACGGTGAAGAAGGTCTGCATGCCTTGCTGGCGTACATTGATGGCACGCACGTCGGCTTCTTCGCTGAAGCCGTAGGTCACAGTCGGACGCTTGACCTGCGGCAGGATATCGCGCACCACCGGATCGTCCAGGCACATCACCGCCAGCCCGTAGAACGGCAGGTTATGCAGGAAGTCGACGAAGGTTTTCTTCAGTTTATTGAAGTCACCGTCGTAGGTCGCCATATGGTCAGCGTCGATGTTGGTGACCACGGCCACCAGCGGCTGCAGGTGCAGGAAGCTGGCGTCGCTTTCGTCGGCTTCGGCAATCAGGTAACGGCTGGTGCCCAGCTGGGCATTGGTGCCCGCTGCATTGAGCCGACCACCGATGACAAAGGTCGGGTCCAGACCGCCCGCGGCGAACACCGAAGCCAGCAGGCTGGTGGTGGTGGTCTTGCCGTGCGTACCAGCCACGGCAACGCCGTGACGGTAGCGCATCAGCTCGGCGAGCATTTCCGCCCGCGGCACCACCGGAATGCGCCGTTCCAGTGCAGTGGCGACTTCCGGGTTGGAGGTGTTCACGGCGCTGGAAACCACCAGTACATCGGCGTTCGCAGCGTTCTCGGCGCGGTGGCCGATAAAAATCTGTGCACCGAACGACTCCAGGCGCTCGGTAACCGGCGACGCCTTGAGATCGGAACCGGAGACCTGGTAACCCAGGTTCAGCAGCACCTCGGCAATCCCGCACATGCCCACGCCGCCAATACCAACGAAATGGATACGACGGATACGGCGCATTTCCGGTTGCGGCATGGCTTTTTGATTCTCAACCATGGGCCACCTCCAGGCAGATATTCACCACATCGCGGGTGGCATCGGGTTTGGCCAGGCGGCGCGCAGCCTGGGCCATGGTGTCGAGTCGTTCTGGTTGCATCAAAACCTCTGTCAGGCGAGCGGCAAGGTCCGCTGCACCAGTCGTTCTTTGCGGCATCAGGAAGGCAGCACCTTCACGAGCCAAATATTCGGCATTGCGGGTCTGGTGATCGTCGATCGCATGGGGCAAAGGCACCAGCATCGAAGGCAGACCGGCAGCAGCCAGTTCGCTGACGGTCAACGCGCCTGCGCGACAGACCACCAGGTCGGCCCAGCCATAGGCTTGAGCCATGTCTTTGATAAAGGGCTGCACCTGCGCCTCGACGCCGGCGGCGCGATAGCGCTCTGCAGTGACTTCATCGTGGTTTTTACCAGCCTGATGGAACACCTCCGGACGCAGCTCGGGGGCGACCTGTGCCAGGGCTTCCGGCAATAACTTGTTCAACGGCTCTGCCCCCAGGCTTCCGCCCAGGATCAGTAAACGCGCCTTGCGTCCGGCCAGGGCCTCGCGCGGTGTGTCGAGGAACAGTTCGGTGCGCACCGGATTGCCCGTGGTGCGGCGGCTGTCGGAGGCTCCGAAGGTGTCCGGGAAAGCTTCGCAGACTCGGGCGGCCAACGGCACCAGCAGCCGATTGGCGGTACCGGCCACAGCATTCTGCTCGTGAACGATCACCGGCACCCCCGACAACTTGGCGGCAACACCACCAGGGCCGGTCACATAACCACCAAAACCGAGCACACACACCGGCTTGAGTTGCCGAATGATCCGCCGGGCCTGGAGTACCGCCTTGATCAGGACGAACGGCGCCTTGAGCAGGGACAGCTTGCCCTTGCCCCGCAGCCCGGTGACGTTGATCAAATGCAGCGGCAGGCCAGCCGCCGGTACCAATTCGTTCTCGATCCCGCGGGGAGTACCCAGCCAGTGCACGCTGTAGCCACGGGCCTGGAACTCGCGGGCACAAGCCAGCGCCGGGAACACGTGGCCACCGGTGCCGCCCGCCATGATCAGCACGTTAGCGCCCATGGATCGGCTCCTCGGCAAAGTCACTCTCACTGAACTCCATCTCTTCACTGCCCAGGTGGGTCCTGCTCTCCCATTCGATACGCAGCAACAATCCGAGGCAGGCGCAGCAGATCACCAACGAACTACCGCCATAACTGAGGAACGGCAGGGTCAGCCCCTTGGTTGGCAGCAGACCGACGTTCACCCCGATATTGATCAAGAACTGACCAATCCACAGGAACGACAAGCCATAAGCCACATAAGCGGCAAAATACTGCTTGGCTTTCTCGGCCCACAGGCCGATGTACATGCCGCGTATACAGACGAATACGAACAGCGCCACTGTGCACAAGGAGCCCACGGCACCCAGCTCTTCGGCCAGCACCGAGAACACGAAGTCGGTGTGAGCCTCCGGCAGATAGAACTGTTTCTGCACACTGTTGCCCAGGCCCACGCCCAGCCACTCGCCACGACCGAAGGCGATCAAGGCCTGGGACAGCTGGTAACCGGCACCGAACTGGTCCGCCCAGGGGTCGGCAAAGTTGGTCAGACGGGCCATTCGATAGGGCTGCATCTGAATCAGCAAGACCACCGCCGCCACCGCCAGGAGCACCATCAGGGAAAACCGGAACAGCCCGACACCGCCGAGGAACAGCATCGCCGCCGCGGCGCCCATCATCACCACGGTGGCACCGAAGTCCGGCTCCATCAGTAGCAGGCCCGCCATTGGCAGCAGAACGATGAACGGCTTGAAGAAGCCCATCCAGCTTTCACGCACTTCCTTCTGCCGCCGCACAAGGTAGCCGGCGAGGTAAATCACCACGAACACCTTGGCAATCTCGGAGGGCTGAACGTTAAAGAAGCTGAAACCGATCCAGCGCATCGAACCGTTCACTTCACGGCCAATCCCCGGAATGATCACCATCACCAGCAAGCCGAAGGCACCAATCAACATCATCCAGCCCAGGCGCTGCCAGGTGGCGATGGGAATCATCATGGTGACGATGCAGGCCCCCAGGCCCAGCACGATGTAGATAAGGTGGCGAATCATGTAGTACAGGGCACTGCCCGACTGCGCCGCTGCCACTTCGGTAGAGGCCGATGCAATCATGACCAGCCCCAGGCCGAGCAGCGTCAGGCAGCCGGCGAGCATCGGGAAATCAAGATCGATGCCACGTCCAGTGATGAGCGGTGACGGATATGGCTTGATGATGTTTCTCAGATTCATGCCAGTTCCTCCACGACGCGGACGAACTGGTGACCCCGGTCTTCGTAATTCTTGAACATGTCGAAACTGGCACAGGCGGGAGATAGCAACACCACGTCGCCAGGCTGCGCGGCTGCGCGGCATTGAGCCACAGCGTCGGCCAGCGAATCGGCACGAATCAGCGGCACGGCATCCCCGATCGCGGCACCGATCTTGTCGGAGTCGCGGCCCATCAGGATCACCGCGCGGCAGTTGGCCGCCACCGGATCACGCAGGTCCTTGAACTCGGCGCCCTTGCCGTCGCCACCGGCGATCAGCACGATCTTGCCAGCGATGTCCGCACCCAGGCCTTCGATGGCAGCCAGTGCGGCGCCGACGTTGGTGGCTTTGGAATCGTTGTAATAGCCCACGCCATCCACGTCGCGAACCCACTGGCAACGGTGCTCGAGGCCGGCGAAGGTGCGCAGGGCCGAGAGCATCGCGTCGAACGGCAAGCCGACTGCATGCCCCAGGGCCAATGCCGCCAGGGCGTTGGACTGGTTATGGGCACCGCGGATCTTCAGTTCGCGCACCGGCATCAGGTTCTGGAACTCGAAGGCCAGGTACTTCTCGCCGTTCTCTTCCCGCAGGCCAAAGCCCTTGAAATCGGGCTTGCCCAGGCCAAAGGTCCAGCACGGCAGGTTCTCGCTCAACAACGGCCGGGACAGCGCATCCTGGCGATTGACCACCACTTGCCGCGCGCCCCGGAAGATCCGGTGCTTGGCCAGGTGATAGGCCGGCAGACCGCTGTAACGGTCCATGTGGTCTTCGCTGATGTTGAGCACAGTGGCCACTTCAGCGCCCAGCTGGTCGGTGGTTTCCAGCTGGAAGCTGGACAGTTCCATCACGTACAGCTCGACATCGTCGCTGAGCAGATCCAGGGCCGGAGTGCCCAGGTTGCCGCCCACGGCGACCCGCTTGCCCGCCGCAGCGGCCATCTCGCCCACCAGGGTGGTCACGGTGCTTTTCGCGTTGGAACCGCTGATGGCGACAATCGGCGCCTTCGCGTTACGCGCGAACAGCTCGATGTCACCGGACAATTTCACGCCACGGGCAGCAGCGGCCTGCAGGGCCGGAGTCGCCAGGGCCAGGCCGGGGCTCACGTAGAGCTCGTCGGCACGGCACAGGAATTCGACGTCCAGCTCGCCACAACGCACCTCCACCTGCGGGTAGTCACGACGCAACGTGGCCAGCTCAGGTGGATTCTCCCGCGTATCGGCCACCGCAAAAGCCACGCCCCGGTTCGCCAGGAAGCGAACCAGGGACATGCCGCTCTTGCCGAGGCCGACAACGATGCGGAAGTGGTCAGAAGCGATCAGAGACACTCGTTCTACCTCAGCTTCAGGGTGGCAAGGCCGATCAACACGAGGATCACGGTGATGATCCAGAAGCGGACAATCACGCGAGGCTCGGGCCAGCCCTTGAGTTCAAAGTGGTGGTGGATCGGTGCCATGCGGAACACACGGCGACCGGTCAATTTGAAGGAAGCGACCTGGATCACCACCGACAGGGTCTCCATCACGAACACGCCGCCCATGATGAACAGGACGATTTCCTGACGGACGATCACCGCAATGGTGCCCAGGGCCGCGCCCAGCGCCAGTGCGCCGACGTCGCCCATGAAGACTTGTGCCGGATAGGTGTTGAACCACAAGAAACCCAGGCCGGCACCGATCAGCGCACCGCAGAAGACGATCAGCTCGCCCGCTCCTGGTACGTAAGGAATCAGCAGGTATTCGGCGAACTTCACGTTACCCGACAGGTAGCAGAAGATCCCCAGCGCGCCGCCAACCATCACGGTCGGCATGATCGCCAGGCCATCGAGGCCGTCGGTCAGGTTGACCGCGTTACTCGAACCGACGATGACGAAGTAGGTCAGGACCACGAAACCGATGCCCAGAGGAATACTCACGTCCTTGAGCATCGGAATCAGCAGGGTGGTTTCCACCGGACTCTGTGCGGTCATATAAAGGAAGATCGCAGCGCCCAGGCCGAACACCGACTGCCAGAAATACTTCCAGCGACTCGGCAGGCCACGGGAGTTCTTCTCGATCACCTTGCGGTAGTCATCGACCCAACCGATGGCGCCAAACGCCAGGGTGACCACCAGCACTACCCACACATAGTGGTTGCGCAGGTCGGCCCAGAGCAGGGTGCTGATACCGATGGCGGAAAGAATCAGCGCGCCCCCCATGGTCGGTGTACCGGACTTGGAAAGGTGGGACTGCGGACCGTCATTACGCACGGCCTGGCCGATCTGCCGGTTTTGCAGAGTACGGATCATCCACGGACCCAGGCACAGCGCCAAAGACAACGCAGTCAGTACCCCGAGAATCCCGCGCAGGGTCAGGTACTGAAAGACCGCGAAGCCTTTGTAGAACTGTTGCAGGTACTCCGCTAGCAGCAGCAGCATCAATGTTTCTCCGTGCTCGAGCCGCACAAAGCCGCGACGATGTTTTCCATCACCGCGCTGCGCGATCCCTTGATCAAAATGGTGGTATTTGGGTCTTGCTCGACGTTCAGGGCGGCAATCAGATCAGCCTGGCTGGCGAAGTGGCGCGCGTGTTCGCCGAAGGCGGCAACGGCATGAGCCATCATCGGGCCTAAGGCGTAGAGGGCCGAAACCTTGCCAGCGGCATATGCACCTACTTCGCGGTGCCCCTGCTCCGCCCACTCGCCCAACTCGCCAATGTCTCCGAGCACCAGGACGGTGCGGCCGGAAAAGCCGGCGAGTATATCAACGGCGGCACACATTGAGGTGGGGTTTGCGTTGTAAGTGTCATCGATCACCCGCAGGCCGTTCTTGGCCAGTTGGGCAACGGTGCGGCCCTTGACCGGCTGCACAGCGTTCAGGCCAGTGACGATGCCGAACAGCGAGACGCCCATGGCATGGGCTGCGGCGGCAGCAGCCAGGGCGTTGGCCACGTTATGGGTGCCAAGCAGGTTCAGTTGCACCCTATCCACGCCCTTTGGGCTGTGCAATGTGAAGGACGGGCAACCACGGGCATCACGACCGATATCCGAGGCATGGAAATCTGCTGCGCTGTTGTCCAGGGCAAAGCTCAGCACCTGGCGACCGGCGGCTCGGGTCTTCCAGATTGGGAAGGCCTTGTCGTCCAGATTGAGCACCGCGATCCCGGCGCTATCGAGCCCCTCGAGAATCTCGCCCTTGGCTTCGACGATTTTCTCCGGCCCGCCGAACTCACCGACGTGAGCGGTACCTGCATTATTGATGATCGCCACATGGGGGCGAGTCATGGCTACGGTGTAGGCGATTTCGCCGATGCGTGACGCACCCAGCTCGATCACCGCAGCGGTATGTTCGGGGGCCAGCTCCAGCAGTGTCAGCGGCGCGCCCAGATCATTGTTCAGGTTGCCCCGGGTTGCCAGCACTGGACCACGGGTACGCAGGATGCTGGCCAGCATCTCCTTGACCGTGGTCTTGCCGCTGGAACCCGTCACCGCAGCCACCGGCTGGGTAAAGGCGCCACGATTCAGAGCGCCCAATTGGCCGAGGGCCAGACGGGTATCCTTGACCAGCAACTGAGGCAGGGTGCTGTCGGGAACTTCACGTTCAACCAACGCGGCTACGGCACCTTTGCCTGCCACTTCGTTCAAGTAGTCATGGCCGTCAAAACGGGGGCCCGTCAAGGCAACGAACAACTGGCCCGCCTGAATCGCCCGACTATCGATACTGACACCACTGAAACGCACGTCGCCCGCGATCAAGCGGGCATCCAATGGGGCCGATACTTCACTGAGCAGCAAGGCTTTAAGCATGTGCCACCTCCCATGCGGTCAAGGCCTTGTCGGCTTCAGCAAGGTCGGAGAAGTCATGGCGCTGGCCATTGATCTCCTGATAATCCTCATGGCCCTTACCCGCCAGAACCACCACATCGTCTGCCGATGCGGCGGCGATCATTCGAGCAATGGCGAGGCCACGACCGGCAACAAAATCGACCTTGTCTACCGCGCTGAAACCAGCACGGATGTCGTCGAAGATCTGCGCAGGGTCTTCGCTGCGTGGGTTGTCATCGGTGACCAGCACACCATCTGCCAGGCGCTCTACCACCTCGGCCATCAGCGGACGCTTGCCACGATCGCGGTCACCGCCGCAGCCGAACAGGCAGAGCAGACGCCCCTTGGCGTGAGGGCGCAGGGCCAGCAATACTTTTTCCAGGGCATCCGGAGTGTGGGCGTAATCCACGACCACCAGGGGCTGAGTACCACCACCCAGGCGTTGCATGCGTCCGGCAGGACCTTCGAGCTTGGGCAGCACGGCGAGAATTTCGTCCAGTGCATACTCCAGGCCCAGCAAAGCACCGACCGCAGCCAGCACATTGCTCAGGTTGAAGCGCCCGAGCAGAGCGCTGCGCAGATGGTGCTCGCCCTGCGGAGTCACCAGGGTTGCGCGAACGCCGTCGTCGTCGAAGGTCGCCTCACGGCAATACAGATAAGCAGAGGCATCCTCGAGACTGTAAGTAATCAGCCGTGACTCGTGCTTGTCCGCTGCCAGCTGCCGGCCGAACTCATCATCGAGATTGATCACCCGGCAACGCAGGTCAGTCCAGTTGAAGAGCTTCGCCTTGGCTGCGCCATAGGCTTGCATGGTTCCGTGGTAATCCAGATGGTCACGGGACAGATTGGTCAGCACCGCAACATCGAATGCCAGGGCCGCCACGCGCCCCTGATCCAGGCCATGGGACGAGACCTCCATGGCCACCGCCTTGGCGCCGGCGTTTTTCAGGTCAGCCAGGCTCGCCTGCACAGCGATAGGGTTAGGCGTGGTGTGCAAGCCACTTTCCAGCGCGCCATAGAAGCCAGTGCCCAGCGTGCCCACCAAACCACAACGCTGGCCCAACAGATCCAGCGCTTGGGCGACCAACTGGGTAACACTGGTCTTGCCGTTGGTACCGGTCACGCCCAGCAGATTCAGTTGGCGGCTTGGATCACCATAAAAGCGTCCGGCAATATCCGACAGCTGCGCCGCCAGGCCCTTGACTGGAATCAGCGGCACATCAGTCAGCGGCAATACGGTTGCGCCTTCCACCTCATAGGCCACTGCAGCAGCACCGCGCTGCAAGGCGTCGGCAATATGCGCACGACCGTCAAACTTGGCGCCGGGTACCGCCAGGAACAAATCACCGGCACGTACATTGCGGCTGTCCAGCGTCAACTCGCGGATCAGCAGATCGCGACCAGCGTGGGCGAAAATCTTGTTCAGGCTAAGAGACATTAGCCGCGCCCTCCATTAGCTCGTACTGGGGTACCGGGCACCGCATTGGCCTGTTGCGTGGCCGGCAGATTATCCGGAGTGATGTTCATCAGGCGCAGGGTGCCGGACATCACTTTGCTGAACACCGGAGCCGATACCAGACCACCGAAGTAACCGGCCTTGCTCGGCTCGTCGATCACCACCACGATGGCATAACGCGGATCGCTCATCGGACCGAAACCGGCAAACAGCGAACGATAGGAATTCTCGGCATAGCCTTTGGTGCCGACCGAAGTCTTGCGCGCGGTACCGCTCTTGCCAGCCACGTGATAGGCCGGAACCTGGGCACGGAACACGCCACGGGGCGCCTCGATCACCTGCTGCAGCATGCCCTGCATGGTCTTGGCGACGTTTTCCGGAATCACCTGGGCGGTTTGCGGGGTCTTGTCGGATTTGATCAGCGTCAGTGGAGCGATCCGACCATTGTTGGCCAACGCGGAAAACGCGTGGACCAGCTGGATCGCGGTCACCGAGAGGCCGTAGCCATAAGACAGGGTCGCGGTTTCAGCCTTGCGCCACTCACGGTAGTTCGGCAGGTTGCCGACTCGCTCGCCAGGGAAGCCTAGGCCGGTGTCCTGACCCAGGCCAATCTTCTGTGCCAGACGAAAAATGGCTTCACCACCGATATCGAAGGCGATCTTGCTCATGCCGACGTTACTGGAGTTGATCAGGATGCCGGTCAGATCGAGCACCGGCCCTTCGGTCTTCGACACGTCACGAATGGTGTATTTACCCAATTGCAGGGTGCCCGGATAGACCTCGACAGTATCGCTGGGCTTCCAGCGCCCGGTTTCCAGAGCGGCACTCATGGAGATCGCCTTCATGGTCGAGCCAGGCTCGAACACGTCGATCATCGCGCGGTTACGCATCATCGCCGGCTGCAAGTTGCGGCGGTTGTTCGGGTTGTAGGTCGGCTGGTTGACCATGGCCAGGATCTCGCCGGTCTTCACGTCCATGATCACCAGGCTGCCGGCCTTGGCGCCGTTTTCGACAATGGCATTGCGCAGCTCACGGTTGGCCAGGTACTGCAGGCGCAGATCAATCGACAACGCCAAGGGCTTGCCGGCCTTGGCGTTCTTGGTGACCTGGACATCCTTGATCAATCTGCCGCGCCGGTCCTTGATCACCTGGCGCTTGCCGGGAACACCGGCGAGCCATTCGTCATAGGCCAGCTCGACCCCTTCGCGGCCACGGTCGTCAATGTCGGTAAAACCAACCATGTGCGCGGTCACTTCGCCGGCCGGATAGAAGCGCCGGAACTCCTCAATGCCATAGACGCCCGGCACCTTCAGATCAAGCACCGCCTGGCCCTGCTCCGGAGTCAGGCCCCGGACCAGATAGATGAATTCTTTATTGGCCTGAGCTTCAAGACGCTCGGCCAACGCCTTGGGGTCCTGACCAAGAGCCATGGCCAATGCTGGCCAGCGGTCCTTGGCCAACTGCATTTCCTTGGCATTGGCCCAAAGCGTGGTCACTGGCGTACTCACGGCCAGAGGCTCGCCATTGCGGTCGGTGATCAGGCCACGGTGAGCGGGAATAGGGATGTGCCGGACACTGCGCGCATCGCCCTGCCCCTTGAGGAAGTCACGGTCGACCACCTGCAGATCGATAATGCGCCAGCCAATCGCCGACACCATGATCGCCAGCAGACCCAGCACCACACGGAAACGCCAGGGGTAGAGAGCGCCTTCAAGTTTCATGGCGCCACCATGCGGACTTCAGCCGCGCCAGGGATATGCATCTTCAGCTGTTCGGTGGCCAGCACTTCGATCCGGCTATGAGCGGTCCAGGTGCTTTGCTCGAGAATCAACCGTCCCCATTCGGCCTGGGCCTTGTCGCGTACGCTCAACTCGCCATACAGCGTATTGAGTAACTGGCGATTCCAGTGGGCGCTGTAGGTAACCGCAATCGCGGAGACCAAAACGCCAACGAATAGCAGAAGCATGAAAAAGCTTCCGCCTGGAAGAGGCTTGGCGAAGAGCTTGCTCACCGAAGCTTCTCCGCAACACGCATGACCGCACTACGGGAACGGGGATTGGCTTTGAGCTCGGCCTCGGAGGCGAACTGCGCTTTGCCATGAATCTTGATTTTCGGCACGAAGGCTTCGAAACGTACCGGCAGGTTGCGCGGCAGATTGTCGGACTCGCCCTTCACCAGGCGTCGCATGAACAATTTGACGATGCGATCTTCCAGGGAGTGGAAGCTGATCACCACCAGGCGACCACCCACTTCCAGCGACTCCAGCGCCGCTTCAAGGCCGGCCTCAAGATCGCCCAGTTCGTTATTCACATGGATGCGCAATCCCTGGAAAGCCCGGGTAGCAGGATTCTTGCCCTTCTCCCAGGCAGGATTGGCGACTTTCAACACTTCGGCCAGATCGGCGGTGCGTTCGAAGGGCTGGATTTCACGACGCTCGACCACGGCCCGCGCCATGCGCCCGGAGAAGCGCTCTTCGCCGTACTCCTTGAACACACGGGCAATTTCCTCGACGGGCGCGGTGGCAATGAACTGCGCAGCGCTGATGCCACGAGTCGGGTCCATGCGCATGTCCAGAGGGCCATCATTGAGAAAGCTGAAGCCGCGCTCAGGATCGTCCAGCTGTGGCGAAGACACACCAAGATCCAGCAGAACACCACTGACCTTGCCTGCCAGGCCGCGCTCCGCGACCTCCGAACCCAACTCGGCAAAACTGCGCTGTACAACGACAAAGCGGCCGTCTTCGGCCGCTAGCGCTTGCCCGGTGGCAATCGCTTGGGGGTCCTTATCGAATCCGAGGAGCCGGCCCTCCGTTCCGAGCTTGCTGAGAATCAAGCGGCTATGCCCGCCACGGCCGAAGGTGCCATCCAGATAGCAGCCATCAGGGCGCACGGCGAGAGCCTCGACGGCTTCGTCAAGCAGCACGGTGATGTGGTTAAAGCCGCTATCAATAGTCACAGGATCAAATCACGCAGTTCATCAGGCATCGCGCCCGGTTGTTGAATAGCCGCCAGGTCAGCCGCCGAAACAGCATCCCAGGCATCCTCGTCCCACAATTGGAACTTGTTCAGTTGGCCCACCAGCATCGCGCGCTTATCCAACTTGGCATATTCACGCAGGCGCGGCGGCACCAGAAAACGACCACTGCCATCGAGTTCAAGATCGACGGCATTACCAATCAGCAAACGCTGCAAACGACGGTTTTCTTCGCGAAGCGAAGGCAATGCGCGCAGTTTGGTTTCTATCAGCTCCCACTCATCGAGGGGGTAAACACACAAACAAGGATCAACAGCGTCGATAGTGACGATTAATTGCCCGGAACTTCGCGAAACGAGCTCGTCACGATACCGGCTCGGCATGGCGAGACGGCCCTTCGCATCGAGACTGATAGCGTTAGCTCCGCGAAACACGTCAGCGTTTCTCCAAATTTTAGCGTTTTGCGCTCAAAAAACCCACTTCATGCCACTTTCTGCCACTTGCGCACACTATAGGAATGCGCCCACACCACCGTCAAGGCGCGCAGCGACGGAAAAGCCTTATAGAACGGAGATTTAGGAGACTAAGAGGAGAGATAACGAGAATTCGGAGGGCATTCCAGGGCATCAACTTCAAACAGCTCAATAAGCTGCAGCATGAAGTTAAAGTAATTTATTAAGAGTAAGATTTTTTCGGTATTACAGAAACGCTTCTGCTATTGATTCAAGCAGGGAGGGAAAAGGTGGAGAGTCGATCTGTAAGCCGGGTTCTGTCGAGGACAGTCATTCCTCTACGATGGCCATCACTGGACATCTTTAGCAACCTACCCGGTTCCAGCGCGGGCCACGCCTTGGAACCCTATTTGGTCTTGCTCCGAGTGGGGTTTACCTAGCCACGAACTGTTACCAGACGTGCGGTGCGCTCTTACCGCACCTTTTCACCCTTACCGGCACCGAAGTGCTTAGGCGGTTATTTTCTGTGGCACTTTCCGTAGACTCACGCCCCCCAGGCATTACCTGGCACTCCGCCCTATGGAGCCCGGACTTTCCTCCCCCCTCTAATTTTCATAGAGGGCAGCGACTGTCCAATCGACTCTCCGCCGCGCAGGTTAACGGCAGAGCGCCCCAAGAACAAGCGCTAAAAGCCTTTGGCCACCCTGCCACGCAATTTATTGTTCTTTCTGCTTATTCAGTGCTACCTGATACAGGACATTCTTGCGCTCACCCGTGATCTCGGCTGCCAGCGCCGCCGCCCTTTTGAGAGGCATCTCCTTAAGCAACAGATCAAGAATGCGCATCGACTCACTACTGATTGCTTCATCACTTTCCGGTGCAGTCCATCCCGCCACCAGCACCACGCACTCACCACGCTGCTGGTTGCTGTCAGCCTCTACGAACTGGCGCAATTCGGAAAGAGGCAGCCCCTTGAGGGTCTCAAAGGTCTTGGTCAGCTCTCGAGCCAACAGTGCCGGCCGCTCACCACCGAATACCGCTTCCATGTCTTGCAGACACTCAAGAATGCGATGCGGCGCCTCATAAAAAATCAACGTGCGGGGCTCTTCCTTGACCAACTCCAGGCGCCCACGCCGCCCAACGGCCTTGGCCGGCAGAAAACCCTCGAAGATAAACCGATCCGACGGCAAACCTGCCGCCGACAGTGCCGCGATCAATGCACAAGCCCCCGGCACAGGAACCACATTGATGCCTGCAGCTCGAGCCTGCCGTACCAAGTGATAACCCGGGTCGGAAATCAGCGGCGTGCCGGCATCGGAAATCAAGGCGACATCATCACCCGCCAATAAACGAGTAATGAAACGAGAGCCTTCATCACGCTCGTTATGCTCATGGCAAGCCGCCAAGGGCGTGGAAATGCCAAAGTGCTGCATGAGGCGCTGAGAGTGCCGGGTATCCTCGGCAGCGATCAAAGACACTTCGCGCAACAACTTAAGGGCCCGGGCACTGATGTCGTCCAGGTTGCCGATGGGCGTCGCCACCACATAAAGCGAACCAGCAGCGGTATTCAAAGCACCTGGAGCAGTCAAAGGGCACACCTCTAGATCGACAAAAGCACCATTGTAACGCGTTGAAGCCCTATCAATACGCCTGACGATCACTCAACAACCCAGCCCTTTGGGGCCTTTTAGGCACCACGGCAACATTTGCACCAGCTAAATAGACGGTTTATCACCAGCAACATCGCGCCCCGGCCAGCGCTTGGGTACAATTCCACGCTCATTTGATCGAGTATCAGGAACACTTACATGATCGCTTGCCTGCGGCTGTTTCTTGCCCTCTGCCTGGCTACCCTTTTGGTGGCTTGCGCCAGCTCGCCCTCTTCCAGCCTTGGCGAACTTCCACGGACACCGGATGCCAGCATCGAGCAATTGCTCGAACAGGCCGCCACCAGCAAAAGCCCGGACAAGGCAGCCCTGCTGCGCTTGAGCGCTGCAGACCTGGCATATCGCCAGGGCAACGCAGGACGCGCCGGACAAATCCTTCAGCAAGTGTCGCTGGATCAACTCAAACCTGCCCAGCAGATCTTCGCCAGCACCCTGGCCGCAGAGCTGGCCATGATCCGCAATCAGCCGAAAGCCGCGCTGACTGCGCTGAGCCATCAGAGCCTGCAGCATCTCAGCGAACTACCTGCAACTCAGCAGATCCGCACCGGCGCCGTTTATGCTCGCGCCCTGGAAGCAGACGGCCAAACGCTCTCTGCCGCCAAGCAGCGAATTCTTATCGCCCCCCTGCTGAAAGATGATGCCGCGGCAAAAAACCATGAGGCCATCTGGGCACTGATTGCTGCCCTGCCCACCGACCAACTGCAACCTGCAGGCAACGATGACCTGGCCGGATGGTTGAGCCTGGCCCTGGCAGTCAAGACCGCCGGCACTCTGGAGCAGCAACAGTCGGCCATTGATAACTGGCGCGCGCAGAACCCAAAGCATCCTGCGGCCATTCAACTGCCACAACCGCTGACCCAGCTCAAAGAGCTGGCTAGCCAACCCGTTTCGAAAATCGCCCTGCTTCTGCCACAAGATGGTCCCTTGGCTTCGGTTTCCAAGGCCCTGCGTGAAGGCTTCATGGCCGCTCACTACCAGGCTCAGCAAGCAGGACAAAAGCCGCCCAGCATTGAGTTTTACGACAGCTCGCGCTTGAGCTCCCTGGACGACTTCTATCGCAAAGCCCAGGCCGCAGGCGTGCAACTGGTAGTCGGCCCCCTGGAAAAACCATTGGTCAAGCAACTGGCCACACGCTCGCAACTGCCGATTACCACCCTCGCACTGAACTACAGCGAAGGCGAACAAGGCCCGGCGCAACTGTTCCAGTTCGGCCTGGCTGCCGAGGACGAAGCCCGTGAAGTCTCTCGTCGTGCCCGCGCCGATGGCCTGCATCGCGCCGCGGTACTGATCCCCAAGGGCGAGTGGGGCGATCGCGTGCTCAAGGCGTTCCGCCAGGATTGGGAAGCCAACGGTGGCAGCGTGATCGGCATCGAACGCGTTGACCAGCCTGTCGCCTTAGCTCAGCAAATTGCTGACCTATTCCGACTGCGCCAAAGCGAGAGCCGCGCCAAGAGCCTGCAGAGCACTGTAGGTACTCAAGTCGCCGCACAACCGTCGCGCCGCCAGGATATCGAGTTCATTTTTCTCGCCTCCACTCCACAGCAAGCACAGCAGATCAAGCCGACCCTGAACTTCCAGTACGCTGGCGATGTTCCGGTGTACGCAACTTCCAACGTGTTCAGCGCCAGCGGCGATCAGAATCAATACAACGACATGAACGGTGTAATGTTCTGCGAAACGCCTTGGCTGCTGGATGCCAACGGCCTTCTGCGTCGCCAGGTCACTGCACAATGGCCACAAGCTGGAGGCAGCCTCGGTCGCCTGTACGCAATGGGTGTCGACGCCTATCGCCTGGCGCCACGCCTGGGTCAGCTCAAGGCTCTGCCCGACAGCCGTATCGAAGGCGAATCCGGAAGCCTGGGCATGGCCGCCGGTCAGCGCATTGAGCGTCAACTGCCCTGGGCCAAGTTCGTCAACGGCCAAGTCACCCGCCTGCCCGACACACCGCGCTAATGACTCAAGGATCACGCCAGCAAAGCGGAAGAGATGCCGAGAGCCAAGCACTCCGGCATCTCCAACAGCACGGGCTGCGCCTATTGGCGCAGAACTGGCTGTGCAAACGCGGCGAGCTTGATCTGGTCATGCTTGACGGCGATACAGTAGTATTCGTCGAAGTCCGCTACAGACAACACACGCAATGGGGTGGAGCTCTGGGCAGTATCGATGGACGCAAGCGTCAAAAACTGATTCTTGCCGCGCAGATTTTCCTGCAACGCGAATCATGCTGGTCCAACCACCCCTGCCGTTTCGACGTGGTCGCCATTGAAGGCGCCCCGGGTGCAGAAGCCCGTTTGAACTGGCTACGCAATGCCTTTGATAGCTGAAAGACGCCTTCAGGCCGCACCCATTTTCACTCAACTTTTTTGCTCTTTGCTTTGCGGGCTGCACATTCACGTGCCACCAAGCCGCGCCACTTAAGGTCACACAGATGGACATGCAATCCCGAATTCGCCAGCTTTTTCAGGCCAGCATCGACACCAAGCAACAGGCGATGGACGTACTTGCACCGCACATCGAGCAAGCCAGCCAGGTCATGGTCAACGCCTTGCTCAATGAGGGCAAAATGCTCTCCTGTGGCAACGGTGGCTCCGCCGGCGACGCCCAGCACTTCTCCTCCGAGTTGCTCAACCGCTTCGAGCGTGAACGCCCCAGCTTGCCCGCCATCGCCCTGACCACCGACAGCTCGACCATCACGTCGATTGCCAACGACTACAGCTACAACGAAGTCTTCTCCAAGCAGATTCGCGCTCTAGGCCAACCTGGCGATGTGTTGCTGGCAATTTCCACCAGCGGCAACTCGGCGAACATTATTCAAGCCATCCAGGCCGCACATGATCGTGAAATGATTGTCGTAGCATTGACTGGTCGCGACGGCGGCGGCATGGCCTCACTGCTACTGCCTGAAGACGTGGAAATTCGCGTACCGGCCACCGTCACTGCACGTATTCAAGAAGTCCACCTGCTGGCGATCCATTGCCTTTGCGACTTGATCGACAGCCAATTGTTCGGGAGTGAAGAATGACCCTTAATCGCCTTGGCCTTCTGGCCTTGACCTTGTGCCTCGGCATCACTGGTTGCAGCTCGGTGATTACCGCCACCCGCGACAAACCAATCGATGACGATCGCGGCACCCGCACCTTCGGCAGCAAGATCGACGATTCGCTGATAGAGACCAAAGTCGCCGTCAACGTTGCCAAGGCCAACCCGGACCTGGAAAACAACTCGCACATTGTCGTCACCAGCTTCAACGGTATCGTCCTGTTGGCCGGCCAGACACCGCGCCCCGACCTCAAGGCGACAGCCGAACAGGCCGCCAGCGAGGTACAGCGAGTCAAGAAGGTGCATAACGAACTGCAGGTGCTGCCACCATCAGGATTCCTGGCACGGCAGAACGATGGCTGGCTGACCACCAAGATCAAGACACAGATGCTCACCGACGCCAGCATTCCCGCTTCACGGATCAAGGTGGTGACCGAGAACGGCATTGTCTACTTGCTGGGCTTGCTGACCCAACAGGAAGCCGCCCAAGCCACCAATTTGGTACAGGGCGTCTCCGGCGTACAGAAAATCGTTAAGCTGTTCGAATACATCGACTGAAAAAGCACTGCAGCAGATACAAAAAAGGCGATCCATCCGGATCGCCTTTTTTATTACTTGACCACTTTCAGGCTCGGCCGGCCGCTAGGTCGCGGCGGCTCACTGCCCGGTGGAGGCAGGTCATCATCCGGCTCAATATCGTCCTCCTCATCCAGAGGCGATTCCAGATCAAAGACCATGCCCTGCCCATTCTCGCGCGCATAGATCCCAAGGATCGCAGCAACCGGTACATGCAGGCTGTGAGGCACACCGCCGAAGCGCCCCTCGAAAGTTACTGCATCGTTATCCATATGCAGATGGCGCACGGCACTGGGAGAAATATTCAGAACAATTTGCCCATCGCTGGCGAAACCCTGAGGCACCTGTACAGCCGGGTAATCGGAGTTGACCAGCATGTGCGGGGTGCAATCGTTGTCCACAATCCACTCATAGAGCGCGCGGACCAGATAAGGTCGACTGGAGTTCATAGCGGCTCCTTAAGCCTCAGCGCATATCACGTTCGACACCAGACAAACTTGCCTGGAAAGCCTCACGCGCAAATTGGCGGTCCATATAATCAAGCAGCGGCTTGGCCTGCCGCGGCAGTTCGATACCCAGGATTGGCAACCTCCAGAGTATGGGCAGTAGGCAGCAGTCCACCAGGCTTTGTTCCTCACTGAGGAAAAATGGCTTATCGGCGAACAGCGGGGAAACCCCTGTCAGACTTTCGCGTAACTCCTTACGCGCCTGCACCCGGACCGCCTCCTTGGTCCGCGAATCCAGAATCAGATCCACCTGCCCGCACCAATCACGCTGGATCCGATGGATCAGCAAGCGACTGTTGGCACGCGCAACAGGGTAAACCGGCAGCAATGGAGGATGAGGGTAACGCTCATCCAGGTATTCCATCACCACTGTCGATTCCCACAACGCCAGGTCCCGATCGACCAGCGTCGGCAAGCTCCCGTAAGGGTTCACTTCGATCAGTTTCGGCGGCTGACGCCCCGCCTCCACACTGATGATCTCGGCGCTGACACCCTTCTCCGCAAGCACAATGCGCACCCGGTGGGAATAGTGGTCGGCGGGGTCGGAGTAACAGGCCAACCGATTGGTCACGCCCATGGCGATCCTCCTCGCTTGTTGAAATTATCGGAAGCAGAAAAAACAAGCGCGCCCTCAGGGCGCCTCTGGTAACCCCCGAATGATACAGGGTTGTTACAGTTTCAGAGACGCCCCTAGGCGCGCATGTTCAACAACTGATGCTTAAAACGCTATTAATGCACATCCTTCCAGTATTCGCGCTTGAGCAGATAGGCGAACACGAAGAAGAAGGCCAGATACAAGAGCACGTAAGTACCGATGCGCTGGTGCTGCAGTTTGACAGGGTTGGCCGAGTAAGCCAGGAAGGTCACCAGATTCTTGACCTTCTCGTCGAACTGAGCCTCATTGAGAGTACCGGTACCCTCTTTGACTGTCAGCTGGTCGCACGCCTCGTGAGTCAGGGGCGTACCAGTCAGCGGATCGTATTGTTTCTTACCGTCTTCAACGATTTGCACCTGCTTGCAACCGACAACTTGACGCCCTTGCAGACCGACCAGGACGTTAGGCATACCAACGTTCGGGAAGACCTTGTTGTTCACGCCCCAAGGGCGCGCAGGATCTTCATAGAAGGACTTGAGGTAGCCATAAAGCCAATCGGTACCACGAACGCGAGCCACCAGGGTCAAGTCTGGCGGCGCAGCGCCGAACCAGGTCTTGGCATCAGCCGGCTGCATGCCGATGTTCATGTGGTCACCGATCTTGGCACCGGTGAAAACCAGCTTGCTCAACATCAAGTCGTGAGGAATGCCCAGGTCATCGGCGACCCGCTCATAACGCTGGAACTTGGCGCTGTGGCAACCCATGCAGTAGTTGGCGAAAGTACGCGCACCATCTTGCAGGGCAGCCTTGTCGGACAGGTCGATATCAACCTTCTCCAACTCAGGACCCGCGGTATTCGCGAAAGACAACACAGGCATAGCAGCAAGAATCAGTACAGCAAATAGCTTTTTCATCAGCCAGTCACCCTTTCCGGAACCGGTTTGGTCTTCTCGAGCCTGGTATAGAACGGCATCAGAATGAAGTAGGCGAAGTACAGGAAGGTACACACCTGCGACAACAGCGTACGGCCTGGAGTCGGCGCCAACACACCCAACACACCCAGGATCACGAACGAGACGCAGAACACCAGCAGCCAGATCTTGCTCAGCCAGCCTTTATAGCGCATGGACTTGACCGGACTACGGTCGAGCCAAGGCAGCACGAACAGGACCGCAATTGCAGCGCCCATGGCGATAACACCCAAGAGCTTGTCCGGCACCGCACGCAGAATCGCGTAGAACGGAGTGAAGTACCAAACAGGAGCAATATGCTCAGGTGTCTTGAATGGGTTGGCCGGTTCGAAGTTCGGCTTCTCGAGGAAGTAACCACCCATCTCAGGGAAGAAAAACACGATCGAGCAGAAGATGAACAGGAACACAACTACACCGACGATATCCTTCACGGTGTAGTAAGGGTGGAAAGGAATGCCATCCAGCGGGATACCGTTCTCATCCTTGTTCTTCTTGATGTCTACGCCATCCGGGTTATTCGAACCCACCTCGTGCAACGCCAGAATGTGCAGCACCACCAGACCGAGAATCACGATCGGCAGGGCTACCACGTGCAGAGCGAAGAAGCGGTTCAGGGTAATCCCGGAAATCAGGTAATCACCACGGATCCACTGAGTCAGGTCGTCACCAATAACGGGGATCGCACCGAACAGCGAGATGATCACCTGGGCACCCCAGTAGGACATCTGCCCCCAAGGCAGCAGGTAGCCCATGAAGGCCTCGGCCATCAGCGCCAGGTAGATCAGCATGCCGAACAGCCACACCAGCTCACGAGGCTTCTGGTAGGAACCGTAGAGCAAGCCACGGAACATGTGCAGATAGACCACGATGAAGAACGCCGAAGCGCCGGTGGAGTGAAGCAAACGCAGGATCGCGCCGTACTCGACATCGCGCATGATGTATTCAACGGAAGCAAAGGCTTCTTCCGCCGAAGGGGTGTAGCTCATGGTCAACCAGACACCAGTAACGATCTGGTTAACCAGAACCAGCAGTGCCAGGGAGCCAAAGAAATAGAAGAAGTTGAAGTTCTTCGGAGCGTAATACTTGCTGAGATGGTCTTCCCACATCTTGGTCGCGGGGAAGCGCGCATCAACCCAATCCATGAACTTGCTCATCACGCTTTCTCCGTGTCGACGCCAATGACGATGATGTCATCCGACTCATAGGAATGCGGGGGTACTGGCAGGTTCAGGGGCGCAGGCTGCGCTTTATAGACGCGACCAGCCAGGTCGTAGTGGGAGCCGTGGCAAGGGCAGAAATAGCCACCTACCCAGTCCTTGCCCAAATCAGCAGGCGCCACTTCAGGACGGAAGGTCGGAGAACAACCCAGGTGAGTACAGATCCCGATCAGCAGCAGAATCTCTGGCTTGATCGAACGCACTTCCGGATCGACGTAGGTTGGTTGTACCGAGTTCTTGGAGTCAGGGTCAGACAGCTGGCCCTCGATCTTTTTAAGATTCCCCAGGATTTCCTCTGTACGGCGGACGATGAATACCGGTTGACCACGCCACTCAGCAATCATCTGCTGACCTGGTTCGATCTTGCTGATATTCACTTTCACCGGTGCACCTGCGGCTTTCGCCTTGGCACTGGGAAACCATGACCCCACGAACGGGACCGCAGCCCCCACCGCTCCAGCAGCACCCACCACGGATGTGGCTGCTACTAGGAAGCGACGCCGGCCTGCATTCACGCCGTCATTGCTCATTCAGTCCTCTCCCATCAGCTTTGTGGCCTGTTAAATCAGGCATCTACTAAGTAAAAATCTGAACTTATAAAAATTTTGCCGAATGGTAATGAAAAGCCCCTATTCTGACAAGGTAATTACCAAGCCGACCCAGCCCGAAGCCTTGTAGTATAGGGCCTGCGCGGATGTGGCAAGTTGTCACAGCGCAAATTTCAGACAATAAAAAACGCCCAGCTCCGCGAGGAGACTGGGCGCTTTTGAACGCAGTAGCGAATTAACGCTTGGAGTATTGCGGACGCTTACGCGCTTTACGCAGACCCACTTTCTTACGCTCAACTTCACGTGCGTCACGGGTTACGAAGCCAGCTTTACGCAGAGCGCTGCGCAGAGTTTCGTCGTAATCCATCAGAGCGCGAGTGATACCGTGGCGGATTGCGCCAGCTTGACCACTTACACCGCCGCCGATAACGGTAACGTAGATATCGAACTTCTCAACAGTCTCGGTCAGCTCCAGCGGCTGACGAACTACCATGCGGGCAGTTTCGCGACCGAAGAAGTTATCCAGGGAGCGGTTGTTGATCGAGATGTTGCCAGTGCCCGGACGCAGGAAAACGCGTGCGGTTGCAGTCTTGCGACGGCCAGTGCCGTAATTTTGAGTCGCCGACATAATGAACTATTCCGTTAAATCTTCAGTTCTTGGGGCTGCTGAGCAGTATGAGGGTGAGCAGCGCCCGCATAGACTTTCAGCTTACGGTACATGTCGCGACCCAGCGGGTTCTTAGGCAGCATGCCTTTTACCGCGGTCTCGATCACGCGCTCAGGGGCTTTAGCGATCAGCTTTTCGAAGTTGATCGACTTGATGCCGCCCGGGAAACCGGAGTGGGAGTAGTACATTTTGTCAGTGGTTTTAGCGCCAGTAACACGTACCTGCTCGGCATTGATTACGACGATGTAGTCGCCGGTATCAACATGAGGAGTGTACTCAGGCTTGTGCTTGCCACGCAGACGGCTCGCGATTTCGGTGGCCAGACGACCCAGGGTCTGACCAGCAGCGTCGACGACGAACCAGTCGCGCTTTACTGTTTCCGGTTTAGCAGTAAAAGTTTTCATTCTTTATAGCCTCAGGGGCCGCCCAGCAAAATAGACGGCGGATCTTACTGAATAGTGCGTACTTTGACAAGGTCAAAGGCAGCCGGACACAGACGCTATCGGGGGCTCGGGTCAGCGCGTCTGATATACGGCAAGATTCTTCGGCAGGCGGCGCATCACTTCCACTGCAGAAAGAGCTGCCGAATTATGCAGATTGCGAAAAAAAATTCAACCTGCTTTTATGATTGTTTTGCCAAGGGAGTACCCGATGGACTACCGCCAGCTGGGCCGAACCGATCTGAATGTGAGTGCGATTTGCCTGGGTACCATGACTTGGGGCGAGCAGAACACCGAGGCTGAAGCCTTCGCTCAAATCGAGCGAGCCAAGAACGCCGGAATCAACTTTATCGACACCGCCGAAATGTACCCGGTGCCACCCAAGGCCGAAACCTATGCCACCACCGAACGCTACATAGGCAACTGGTTCAAGCAACACGGCGATCGCGCCGACTGGATCCTGGCCAGCAAGATCGCCGGCCCAGGCAACACCATCGACTACATCCGCGACAAACAACTCAAGCACAACCGCAAACACATAGTCGAAGCCGTGGATGCCAGCCTCAAGCGCCTGCAGACCGACTGGATCGACCTTTATCAATTGCACTGGCCCGAGCGCAGCACCAACTTCTTCGGTCAACTGGGTTACAGGCACCAGGCCGACGAAGACTTCACACCGCTGGAAGAAACCCTCGAAGCGCTGGACGAACAGGTCAAGGCCGGCAAGATCCGCCATATCGGCCTGTCCAACGAAACGCCCTGGGGCACCATGAAGTTCCTCGCCCTGGCCGAAAGTCGTGGCTGGCCTCGCGCGGTTTCGATCCAGAACCCCTACAATCTGCTCAACCGCAGCTTTGAGGTGGGCCTGGCGGAAATCGCCATTCGCGAACAATGCGGCCTGCTGGCTTACTCTCCATTAGCCTTTGGCTACCTGTCCGGCAAGTACGAGGGAGGCGCCCGACCAGCCAAGGCTCGACTGAGCCTCTACAGCCGCTTCAGCCGCTACTTCAACCCTCAGTCGGAAGCGGCCTGCAGCCGTTATGTGGCGCTGGCCCGCGAGCATGGTCTGGACCCGGCACAGATGGCCTTGGCCTTCGTCACTCAACAGCCGTTCGTGACCAGCAACATCATCGGCGCCACCACACTGGAACAGCTGGACAGCAACATCGCCAGCGCCACCTTGAAGTTGTCGGAAGAAGTCCTCGCCGGGATAGAGGCAATCCACAAGGATCACCCCAACCCTGCGCCTTAACTGGTCTACAGGAGCTGGCTTGCCAACGAATGGACACGTCGCACCATTTGCCTGCAAGCCGGTTCCTACAGTGAACGGGCGATAATTTCCTTCATGATCTCGTTGGTCCCGGCATAAATGCGCTGCACCCGCGCATCGGCCCAGGCCCGGGCCACCGGGTACTCCCACATGAAGCCGTAGCCGCCGTGCAGTTGCACGCACTCATCGAGTACCTTGCACTGCAGATCGGTGCCCCAGTACTTGGCCATGGCCGCCGTCGGCACATCGAGTTTGCCCTGCAAATGCAACTCCAGGCAGCGATCGACAAAGACCCGGCCGATCTGAATTTCCGTGGCCATTTCAGCCAGCTTGAAGCGGCTATTCTGGAAATCGGCAATTGCCTTGCCAAAGGCCTTGCGTTCGCGGGTGTATTCCAGGGTCCACTGCAACGCGGCCTCGGCACTGGCCAGGCCACCAATCGCCACGGTCAGGCGCTCCTGGGGCAACTCCTGCATCAAGTAGGCAAAGCCTGCCCCAGCCTGCCCCAGCAGATTTTCCTTGGGCACTCGCACATCCTGGAAGAACAGCTCGGAGGTGTCCTGAGCCTTCATTCCAACCTTTTCCAGGCGCTTGCCCTTGGAGAACCCGGGAGTATCGGCCTCAACCAGAAACAGGCTGGTGCCCTTAGCTCCAGCCTTGGGATCGGTCTTGGCCACGACTATCACCAGGTCCGCCAGGTAGCCGTTGGTAATAAAGGTCTTGGACCCATTGATCACATACTCGTCGCCGTCGAGCACTGCCGTGGTCTTCACCCCTTGCAAGTCAGAGCCCGCACCCGGCTCGGTCATGGCAATGGCCGTGACCATATCCCCCGACACCAGACGGGGCAGGTATTTGCGCTTCAGCGCCTCACTGCCGTAGTGCAGGATGTAGGGCGCAACAATGTCTGAATGCAGAGAAAAACCAATGCCGGTCAGCCCCAGACGGCCGATCTCCTCGATCACCACCGCACTGTAGAGAAAATCCGCCCCCAGACCGCCGTACTCCTCGGGAATGTGCGAACACAGCATCCCCGCCTCCCCAGCCTTGCTCCACAACTGACGGTCGATGAAGCCCTGTTTTTCCCACTCACCATGGAAAGGCACAGCCTCTTTTTCAAGGAACGTACGCACGCTGTCACGAAAGAGTTCATGCTCGGAACTGAACAAGGTTCTAGGGATCATGCAGGCACCTGTGATGTTGATTGATCATGGGTTGGCTGCCAGAGCCTAAGCCCAGGCACCTGCACGGGACACTGGACACATCCGACAAAAAATAAGACGATCCAGCCGTCTGGTGACCACTTTCCCCTATAAGAACAATTGAATTATGTCTAACCAAACCTCCACGCCCTTGCGGCGCGTCAGCATCCTGGCTATCGACCGGGTTTTCGCTTCCACCCTCATGCAGGCCAAGGATTTTTTCCATCTGGCCAGCCTGCGTTACGGCAAACAGCTGGGCCAAGGCCTGACTCCGGCATTCGAAACTCGCCTGGTCAGCCCCGACGGCCAGCCAGTCTGCAGCTTCAGCAATGTGATCATGCCAGTGGACGGTGCGCTGGAAGATACCGATGTGATCATTCTCCCGGCCTTCTGGGATGACTTCGACACCCTGTGCCAGCGTTATCCACAGATACTGCCCTGGCTGCGCGCCCAGCACGCCCGCGGTGCAGTGCTTTGCGGTGAAGCCACCGGGGTTTTCTGGCTGGCTGAAGCCGGACTGCTCGACGGCAAGGAAGCCACCACTTACTGGCGCTTCTTCAACGCCTTCAGCGAGCGCTTCCCCAAGGTCCAGCTCAACCAGGACAAGCACCTGACAGACGCCGACAATCTCTATTGCGCCGGCGGCACCACCTCGGCCTGCGACCTGTACATTTACCTGATCGAACGCTTCTGTGGAGCCAACGTGGCCCAGGCCGTGGCTCGGGACATCCTCTATGAAGTGCAGCGCAGCTACGCCCCCGGACGCATCGGCTTCGGCGGCCAGAAACTGCATCAGGATGTAATCATCCTGCAGATCCAGCATTGGCTTGAAGAGCACTTCGCCGACAAGTTCCGCTTCGAGGACGTGGCTCGCGAACATGGCATGAGCATTCGCAATTTCATGCGCCGCTTTCAGACGGCTACCGGCGACAAGCCCCTGCACTACCTGCAGCGTCTACGCATCGAAACCGCCAAGGGCCTGCTTTCGGGAACGCGCAAGAGCATCAAGACCATCAGCTATGAAGTCGGCTACGACGACGCCAGCTTCTTCGCCCGCCTGTTCCGCCAACACACCGAACTCTCACCCAATCAGTACCGCCAGCAGTTCCAGCAGCAGGCGGCATAAAAAAAGGGCCTGCAATGCAGGCCCTTTTTCATCGACTCGAGATTATGGCTTGTGGGCCCGCGACAGAAACTCGTGGGACTGCATCTCCAGCAACCGGCTGAGAGTGCGCTGGAACTCGAACGTCAAGCGCCCTCCGGTATAGAGGTCCTTGAGCTCGACCTCGGCGGAGATGATCAGCTTGACGTTGCGGTCATAGAACTCGTCGACCATGTTGATGAAACGCCGAGCAATATCATCCGTGGTGACACTCATCTGCTCCACGCCACTGAGCAGCACGGCATGAAAGATCTTGCCCAGTTCGATGTAGTCGTTCTGGCTACGAGGGCCATCGCACAGCTCACGGAAGTCGAACCAGGCCACATCATCACAGGTGCGCAGCGCACGAATTTCTCGGTTCTCGATGATCAAAACATCGTTTTCCACCGCCTGAGTGCACTCTGGCGTCAGCGCACGGAAGCTCTTGCGCAGACTTTCATGGGCAGCTTCATCCAATGGATAGTGAAACAGCTCCGCCTGCTCCAGATGCCGCAAACGGTAGTCGACGCCGCTGTCGACGTTGACGATCTCGGTGTTCTGCTTGATCAGGGCAATGGCCGGCAAAAAGCGCGCACGCTGCAGACCGTCCTTGTACAAGCCATCCGGAACGATGTTCGACGTCGCCACCAGGGTCACACCGTTCTTGAACAACTCTTCCATCAGGGTGCCGAGAATCATCGCATCGGTAATATCAGACACGAAGAATTCATCGAAGCAGATCACCCGCGCCTCTTGTGAGAAACGCTTGGCAATGATGGTCAGCGGATTCTTTTCGCCACCCAGGGTTTTCATTTCTTCGTGTACGCGCTTCATAAAGCGGTGAAAGTGCGTACGAACCTTTTCCTTGAACGGCAAGGCTTCGAAGAAGGTGTCTACCAGATAAGTCTTTCCACGCCCTACTCCGCCCCAGAAGTACAGCCCCTTGACCGGCGCCTGATCCTTCTTGCCAAAGAGCTTGCCGAGCAAACCCGGCTTGTTTTGCTCAGCTGCAATCAGATCCTCATACAGGCGCTGCAGATGACGCACAGCGGTTTCCTGTGCCGCGTCATGAAAGAAGTCCGGGCGTTTCAGATCTGCTTGGTATCGTTCTAGGGGCGTCATAATTCGTTAGCAAGGCAACAAAAACGGGCCGTCACTTTAGCGACGGCCCTGGGGAATGGCAATCAGCCCTTGGTCGGGAAGATTCCGATTAGTCCTGCGCTGGGGTCAGCGCAATCCGCAGCGCTTCAATGGCTGCGTCACGCGCGGCAGCGTCAGCGAAGGCTGGGCTGTCAGCCACGCAGGCGCCATCCAGCCAAACGCTGAAACTGCCGGCTTCGCTACGCAGATCCAGCTCCTGCCCCGATTGCAGTCGTTTGGTCACCGCACCAGCAGCCTTGCCATCGGCGAAGTGACGCGACAGCAGCAACTGCTCGCCATCGGCGGACAGCAAGCGGAAACGGAAACTACCATCGTCTTCACGGAAGCTGATGAAGCGCGCGGCCTTGGCGGCCTTTTTCTTGGTCGTGGCGGCAACTTGCACCTGACTGGCAAAGGAGCGCAGGCCCACGGCCTCACGCAGCTCGGCAAGGAACGGCGTGGCCACAGCCCGAGCTTTGGCGGCGCCGGCACGCAGAATGTCTTCAAGATCCCCGGGACGGGCGATCAACTGATGGTAACGCTCACGAGCCTCGCCCAATTCACCATCCAGCAACTGGAACAGGCGGTTCTTGGCTTCGCCCCAGCCCAGCCCCTGCAACAGCTCAGTACGGAACTCGGCGGCCTGTGCCGGGGTAGAAAACGCCTGGAACAGAGTGAACAGATGGGAGTTGTCCGGGTCCTTGGCCTCACCCGGCGCCTTGGAGTCAGTGACGATCCGCGAGATCGCGTCCTTCATGTCCTTGGCACTGGTGAACAAAGGGATGGTGTTGTCGTAGCTCTTGGACATCTTGCGACCGTCCAGGCCAGGCAGGGTCGCGACACTCTCCTCGATCAGTGCCTCGGGCATGGTGAAGAACTCCTTGCCCTGGCCAAACAGATGGTTGAAACGCTGGCCGATGTCCCGAGCCATTTCCACGTGCTGGATCTGATCACGGCCCACCGGCACCTTGTGCGCGTTGAACATCAGGATGTCTGCGGCCATCAGCACCGGATAGCTGTAGAGCCCCATGGTGATGCCGGCATCCGGGTCTTCACCGGCCTCTAGGTTCTTGTCCACCGATGCTTTGTACGCATGGGCACGATTGAGCAGGCCCTTGGCGGCTACGCAGGTCAGCAGCCAGGTCAGTTCCGGAATCTCCGGAATGTCCGACTGACGATAGAAGGTCACACGTTCCACATCCAGGCCGCCCGCCAGCCAGGTCGCCGCGATTTCCTGGCGCGAACGCTGAATGCGCAAAGGGTCATCGCACTTGATCAGCGCGTGATAGTCGGCCAGGAAGTAGAAGGAATCGGCATTACTGTCACGGCTGGCAAGGATCGCCGGGCGAATCGCGCCAGCGTAGTTGCCCAGGTGCGGGGTACCGGTGGTGGTGATGCCGGTGAGGATACGCGTACGAGTAGTCATGGGTAATCGCTTATCAGACTGCTATCAATTCGAAAGTCGCGGCAGCACCAGATCCTTGAGATCAGTGAGCTTGCCATGAAAAAAGTGCCCGCATTCTGCCACTTTCAGCAGCTCATGGGGGCGAACAAGCGCGTCGGACCAGTCATAGACCGCTTGAGGGTCAATGACTTCATCGGTTTCCGGCTGGATCAGGGTCAGCGGGCAGTTTTCCGGCAACTGGTCGGTATCCCGCAGACGGGTCACCGCCGCCGCCACCATGAACAGGTGCTTGAGCTGCACGCCCTGGGCCTCCAGGCGCCCGCCAAGGCTGGCGGCGACAAAACCGCCGAAGGAGAACCCCAGCAGGGTCAATGGCAGTTCAGGATGTTTGGCCTGCAACCACTGGGCGGCAGCCTGGGCGTCATCGACTTCGCCACTGCCCATGTCGTGACTGCCTTCACTGGCACCAACGCCCCGGTAGTTGAAGCGCAAGGTGATCAGGCCGGCATCCCGCGCGGTGCGCTGCAAGGTGGACACCACCTTGTTGAGCATGGTGCCGCCCTGCACCGGGTTGGGGTGGCAGATCAGTGCCACGCCACGAGGATCGGGCACCTCCAGATACAGGGCTTCCAATTGGCCCACCGGGCCGGCAATCACTACAGGGGTTTCACGCATTAGCAAGGAAGGAACTCCGTGACCTCGAAGGGGGTCGACTCGTCTAGCAAATGGTCTGTGCCAATCTATTGCGAGTGAATCGCGGTATACAGCGCAGGTTCGAGCCGTTAACGTAAAGCAAAGCCGTTTATAGAGGAAGGACTCGTGGAACACTCGCTCTTAGTTTGGTTGTTGCCGACTCTTGCCCTGGTCGCGGGTGTCGCCATTGGATTCCTGGTTGCTCGCCTGCTGCCCAATGCCGCGCCTAACCGCACGCAGCGTCAGTTGGACGATATTCAGGAACGTTTCGACAATTATCAAAATGAAGTGGTCACCCATTTCAACAGCACTGCCACCCTGGTGAAAAAGCTCACCCAGAGCTATCAGGAAGTGCAGGACCATCTCGCCGAGGGTGCCAACCGCCTGGCCCTGGACGAACTGACCCGGCAACGCCTGCTGGCTGCACTGCATTCCGAGTCGGCACAAACTCCACGGGAGCGCCTGACTCCACCGCGGGATCAGGAGCCACCACGGGACTACGCGCCGAAGACGCCAAACGCTCCGGGTATGCTCGACGAGCACTACGGTCTGAAGAAGTAACCGCTTCAGTCATTAAAAAGCCCGCCCGATTTGCATCGGGCGGGCTTTTTTGTACCTGGGATTGCAGTCGAGTCGATCAGTACTGCTGGTAGGGCTGCTGGTACTGCTGACCTTGCTGCTGATACTGCTGGCCCGGAATCGCCTTGAGGTTGACCTCTACACGACGGTTCTGCGCACGGCCATTGACGTCGGCGTTGCTGGCAATCGGATTGTCCGGACCAGCACCGCGAGCGGACAGGTTGGCACTGCTCACCCCCTGGGACGTGAGGTAGGTCGCCACGCTCTGGGCACGACGCTGGGAAAGGTCCATGTTGTGCTGACGGCTGCCAGTGCTGTCGGTGTAGCCGACGATCTCGATCTGGTTCTGGTTGAACTCGCGCAGGGAGTTGGCCAGGTTGTTCAGCGGTTGGTAGAAGCTTGGGGCGATATTCGCCGAATCAGTGGCAAACGTGATGTTGCCCGGCATGATCAGCTTGATCTGATCACCCTGACGCTGCACTTCAACCCCGGTATTGGCCATGCTGGCGCGCAGTTTTTTCTCCTGCTGGTCGGCGTAGTAACCGTAACCGGCAGCGGATGCCCCCACCACCGCGGCACCGATCAACGCGCCCTTGCCACGGTTATTGTGGTCAATGGCAGCACCGGCCAATGCACCAGCCAGGGCACCCAGGCCACCGTATTTTGCAGTTTTGCTCATGCCCGACGAGCCGCCGTCGGCCTGCCCCTGATTGTCATAGGGGTTAGGCGAAGCGCAGCCGGACAACAAGGCCACAGCAGTAGCGACAACAATCAAACGACGCGAGGTGAACATGGAAAACTCCTACATTTTGCATTCTGTGGTGCAGCGGACGTTGGCAACAGACCTTAGCTAGCGTTGGAACACACAGAGTGGCAAAAATTCCGTCAGCAGCCTGGCTAAAAGTCAGGCCCTCACAAACGGATTCTGGCGCATCTCATCGCCCAATCGAGTGTCTGGACCGTGCCCGGCAACCACTGTGGCATCTTCATCAAGGGTATACAGACGCTGCTTGATCGAACGCACCAGGGTGGCCTGATCCCCGCCCCACAAGTCCGTGCGCCCGACCCCGCGCTTGAACAGCGTGTCGCCGGCAATCAGAAGCTTAGCCTCGGAAAACCAAAAACTCATGGAACCCGGAGTGTGCCCGGGAGTATGCAGGGCCACGCCGCAACCGCAGGCCAGTTCCTCATCGTCGCCCAGCCAGCGGTCCGGGGACGGGACCGGGGTGTAGGGCACGCCGAACATGCTGCACTGCATCTCAAGGTTGTCCCACAGGAACTGGTCGTCCTTATGCAGATGCAAAGTGGCGCCGGTCTTTTCCTTCATCTGCCCGGAGGCAAGAAAATGATCCAGGTGCGCATGGGTATGAATGATGCTCACCACCTTCAACCCCAGGGCATCGAGGCGAGCCATGATCAAATCGGGATTGCCTCCCGGATCGACAACTATGGCTTTCTTGGTCAGCGGGTCGCCAATGATGGTGCAGTTGCACTGCAAAGGCCCGACGGGGAAGGTTTCGCGGATAAGGCTGGGTTTGGCGGCGTCCATGGAAGCGTTCCAGAAAAATCGATGGCGCATTCTGGCACAGCTCACCGCCAACACTCACTCAGAACGCCAGTTGCAGCGTCTCCTCCCCCTCCAGTGCCAGCAGGAACTGCTTGGCTTCAAGCCCTCCGGCAAAGCCGGTCAGGCTCCCCGATGCACCGATCACTCGATGACAGGGGGCCACAATCGAGATCGGGTTCCGGCCATTGGCTGCACCCACCGCCCGCACCGCCTTGGGACTGCCAATCTGCTGGGCGATCTGGCTGTAGCTGCGGGTCTCACCGAAAGGGATGGTCAGCAAGGCCTGCCAGACCTTGCACTGAAACTCGGTACCGACGAAATCCAGCTCAAGCTCGAAGCGCTCACGGCTGCCTGCAAAGTATTCCCGAAGCTGGCGCTCGGCTTCCAGCAGCAGGGGATGATCAACCGACTCCTGCAACGGCCCGAGACGTACCCGGTTCTGCCGTTCGTGCTCCCAGAGAATCGCCGCCAGCTTGGTCCCTCTGGCCACCAGGGTCAGTTGGCCAACGGGGGACGGCATCAGTTTGAATACGCAGGACATCTCAGGTCTCCTTCAATCCGCCAGTGGAATCGGACCCGGAACCCAGTGGTCCATGGCCGTCTTCTCAGTACGCCGACACTGTAAAACGAGATTCAAGCGCAAGAACCACGTTTCTTGTGCTTGAATTCGACGGCGAATCGTTCTGAGTGCCGAGCAGACCCGAAACTAGTTGTCCTCATCCACCAGGAAACAGTTGTCACTGCTACTGCGCTGTCCATGAGGGTCGACAATGAAGGCCCCGCGCCCCTGGCCGCATTCGAGCAAGTGCACCGGGGACAATTCGCGCTGCCGGTCGATCTGCGCATTGAAGCGCATGATGTAGATCCCCAGGGAGATCGATACACAGAGAATCAGCACCAGGCACAGCACCAACTGATCGGTGTAGCTGGCGCCGGTCTTATCAGCATGCACTGATGACATGCTCGGATCCCGCCCGCTCAACACTGTGGCCAATCAGTAACCAACTCAGGGGGCCGCCCCCTCCCAGGCGCCCCAAAGGTGCCTGGGAAGGCAGGACGCAGGCCATCAGGACGAGAAGTATCAGGACCAGCAGGATTCCTTTGACTACCGAAATCAGGTTCATGGCTGTGCCACGCTCTGGAGTTAAGAAGAGCCCGAGCTTAGAGACGGCCGGGTTAACACCGGGTAAACATCGGCAGAAACCGGCCTGACTCCGCTATCCTTCGGCCCACCAAGCGCCAAGGGTCCAAGGGGACGTTTCCGTGCATATTCAACTGCTATTGGTCGAGGACAACCTCGACCTGGCCAACACCGTCATCGAGTACCTGGAAATCAGCGGCATCGTCTGCGACCACGCCAGCAATGGCCAGACCGGCCTTAACCTGGCTTTAAGCCAGCACTACGACGTCATCCTGCTGGACATCATGTTGCCGCGACTGGACGGCCAGCAGCTGTGCCAACAGTTGCGCCAGCAAGGCAGCCAGACGCCGATCCTGATGCTCACCTCGCTGGATGCCCTTTCCGACAAACTCGCCAGCTTCGCCGCCGGGGCTGACGACTATCTGGTCAAGCCCTTTGAAATGGCGGAACTGGTGGCCCGTATCCGAGCCCTGAGCATGCGCCGCAGCGGCCAGGCAAGCCGCCTGCAAGTGGCCGACCTGGTGATGGAGCTGTCTACCCGCAAGGTCAGCCGCGCCGGGCAAGAACTGCATCTGTCACCCATTTGCTGGACCCTGCTGGAATGCCTGATGCGTGCCAGTCCGGAACCGGTAACCCGGGAACGCCTGGAGACCATGATCTGGGGCGACGAGCCACCGGACAGCAATACCCTCAAGGTGCACATGCACCGATTGCGCAAGACCGTGGACAAGTCCTTCGGCCAACCGTTGATCCACACCCTCCCTGGTATTGGCATTCAGATGAGGTCACATGCGTAACGGTCTGGGTCTGAAATGGGTGATCAGCGGCAGCTTCCTGCTGCTGATTGCCGTGGTGTTGCTGATCTACAGCCTGCTGCTGCCCGAGTACAGTATCCGTGGCCTGCTCTATACCGCCAGCGCCATGATGGAGGAGGAAGCCCAGTACTTCGCCAGGCATTACAAGAAAGATCCAAACACCCCACCGCCGCACAACTACTTCTATACCAGCGTCATAGGCAAAGAGGCGCTGCCGGAGAAAATCCGTCAGCTGCTGGACACTCCGCCCAGCCTGTCCTTCGGCGCGCTGCAGGCCTTCGGCGACCTGGACTCCGATGACGAGGATGAAGGGCGGGCGGTCCTGGCCCAGCCCCTTAGCGACGGCAAGACCCTGTACATGTTCGACGTCGACCACGACAAGGAAGAAGGCGGCGAAGTGGAGACGCCACTGTCCGACGCCTACATCGAGCGCCAGTTGCGCGGCGTCAACCTCATCAGCCTGGCGGTGTTCGTCCCGGCGCTGATCATCATTGTCCTGCTGGTCTGGTGGCTGGTAAGGCCCCTGGAGCGCCTGGCCCAGTGGTCCTCGACCCTCAAGGATGCGGACGCGGTGTCCGGCCAGCGACCTAATTTTGGTTTCAAGGAGTTCAACGTGCTCGCCGATGCCCTGGCCCAAAGCGTGCAGCAGGTGCAGGCCGCCAGCCTGCGCGAAGGCCGCCTGCTGCGCTACACCAGCCATGAACTGCGCACCCCATTGGCGGTGCTCAAGGCCAATATCGAACTGCTGACCTTGCAATCCGGCGGCGTCCTGCCGCCGCCCCTGCAACGTATCGAGCGCTCGGTATTGAACATGCAGCGCATCGCCGAAACCTTGCTGTGGATGAGCCGGGAACTGCCAGAACCCTTGCCCGAGGAACCCATCGACATGAGCGGCCTGGTCACTGAACTGATCGAGGAACACCGCTACCTGATCGGTACACGGGATATCGAACTGCTGCTGGACATCAGCAGCACCCCTTGCCGCTTGCCTCTGACCGCCTGCCGCATCGTGGTGGGCAACTTCCTGCGCAATGCCTTGCAATACGCCGATGAGGGCAGTGTCGAGATCAATTTCGACTACCCACAACTGCGCATCGTCAACCGCATCCGGGAAGCCAAGCAGTTGGAGCCATCCAACGACTTTGGCTATGGCCTGGGCCTGGAACTGATGCGGCAACTCAGCGCCCGGCTCGGCTGGCGCATTGAGGTGCTGATGGAACAGCAACTCTTCACGGTCACCCTGGACTTCAATGCCGCCCCGCCCGCCGAGGAGCTGCCTGCACCGCAGAGCGCTCCAGAGGCGTAAAGTTGAAAAGCATCGTCCTGGTCGAGATCGTTCAAGGCCAGGAAATACCTGTTCACAAGCGATGAAAAAACTGCCTAGACCCCGCCCTTTCCGACAGCGTTTGTGAGTATCGTTGACGGACAAGAAACCAAGCCCGGGAGGCTTGTCGGTGCATAACTTGCTTGCAGGAAGCGGGCTGCATCTTTCGCAGTGCACTCTAGAGCCGAATCAGAACGAGGTTCGCTGTGGCCGCCTACAATCTGCGTCAACTCAAGTACTTCATCACCACCGTCGAATGCGGCAGCGTCGCTGAAGCGTCACGCAAGCTGTATATCGCCCAGCCGTCGATCTCCACCGCCATCAAGGGCCTGGAGGACAGCTTCGGCGTGCAATTGCTGATCCGCCACCACGCCCTGGGGGTTTCCCTGACCCCAAGTGGTGCACGCTTCTACCGCAAGGCTCAGGAACTGCTGCGCATGGCCAAGGAGTTCGAGCAGAACGCCCTGGCGGACAACGACGTGGTGGCCGGACAGATCGACATCGGTTGCTTTGAAACCGTGGCACCGCTGTACCTGCCGCAGTTGATCGCCGGCTTCAGTGCCCTGTATCCCGGGGTGGAAATCCGCATCCGCGATGGCGAACAGCAGGAACTGGTACAGGGCTTGACCGGCGGTGCGTTCGACTTGGTGATCCTGTACGAGCACGAACTGGACGGCACCATCGAAACCGAACCACTGATGCCACCGCAACGGCCCTATGCGTTGCTTCCCGCCGACCACCGCTACGCCCAGCAGGCCCAGGTTTCACTGCGTGACCTGAGCCTGGAACCAATGATCCTGCTGGATGTGCAACCGAGCCGGACCTACTTCGTCAGCCTGTTCGAGGAACTGGGATTGACGCCACAGATCGCCTTCAGCTCGCCCTCCATCGAGATGGTGCGGGGCATGGTGGGCCAGGGCTTCGGCTTTTCGATTCTGGTAACCCGCCCCCACTCCCAGTGCTCCTACGACGGCAAGCCGGTGGTGTGCGTGGATATTGTCGAGGACGTGACCGGCTCCGGCCTGGTGGCGGCCTGGCTCAAGCGTGGCCAGTTGACCAAGCCGGCGCGCCTGTTCGCCGATTACTGCAAACAGCACCTGGCCCGATAACCCCGGGCCCGACGCTGTATCACGGCGCAGCTGCAGCCGGTTGGCCGACCTCGACGCGGCCGCCAAAAGCCCTGGCCGGCGGGGTAGCGCCTACCCCAGCAACCCCAACTCCTGGGCCCGTGCCACTGCCTGTGTACGTCGCTCAACCCCCAGCTTGCTGTTGATATGGCTGGCGTGGGTTTTCACCGTATGCAGCGAAATGAACAAGCGCTCGCTGATTTCCTGATTGGAACACCCCTGAGCAATCAATTGCAGCACCGACAGCTCCCGGGAACTCAACGACTCACTATGAGCCGCCTCGGGAAGCTCACGGGGGGCAGCAGGCAAACGCTGCAACAGAGCCTGAGTCAAAGCGGTCGACACACAGTGCTGCAATTGCTCGCGCATCCAGCAGGGGTGACTGCGGATCAAGCTCTCGAAAGGTTGCACTGCGCCCCCCACCGCTGCTTCCAGGGCCTGGGCAAAGTCCCGTCGTGCCTCTGCGCCGCGCCCGGACGCCAGCAACAGCAGGGTTTTCTGGGTCAGGGCCATAACGCTCAACAACTGCCGACCGCTTTGCTGGCCATGCTGCACCAATCGACTCAAGCGCTGTTCGGCCCGGGCGGAGTCGCCCTTGATGGTTTCCAGTTGGGCTTGCTGCAATTCGATGTGCAAGGGCAACTGCGGATGGAACTCCGGCGGCGCCGCAGCCTGCTCTCCAGTGTAGGTCTGGCCCAGACGCGCCAGCCAGGCCTCGGCCAGGTCGATGCGGCCCTGGGCCAGCCAGAGCTCGCACTTCACCAGAGTGATCATCGCCAAGTAGTAGATCGGCGGCACGTCCCAGATGTGCATCAGGCGCTCGGCCTCGGCCAACTCGGCAAAGGCCCGGGAAAACTCGCTCCGCAGGCCTTCCTGCTTGGCGATCACGCAATGGGCGATCAACACGCTGATGTCGCGACAGGCCCGCGCCTCCAGCAACCCGGCCTGTAAACGCACCAGGCCGGCCTCAGGCTGGGCACGCAGCGTCAACAGATAACCTTCATACAGGGTCAGCCGGGCCCGCACCGCGTACAGCCGCTGAGCCGACAGTCCCTGCAGCCGTCGCAGCCCTTGGTGCACCTCCTCCAGCGCTCTGAGCACCTCGCCCCGCGCCTGCAGAACCCGGGCCCGATCGTAATGGGCCAGGGCCTCGAACAGCGGATTGCCGACCCGCTGCGCCAACTCCAGGGATTCGCGATTGAGACTGCGGGCGCGCCACAGGTCGGCGTCGGTGATCGCCAGGTTGGACAAGGTCGACAGACACATCAGGCGCTGTCCGTAACGCTTGTGCGGCAGGCTTTCCAGAGCCTCGCCGCAGTAGGCCAGGGTCCGTTCCCGCTGGCCCCGCCCACGAGCGATGATCCCGCTCAAGGCCAGCCATTGCGCCAGCATCGACTTTTGCGCAGTAGCCGAAGGCGCCGGCAGGAAACGACTCAGGTGATCCGCCAGTTCCTCTGCCGCGTCCAACTGGCAGGCCAGGCCCAGGGCCCAGCTGTAGAGCACGATCAGCCGCGGTGTGCTGATCAGCAGGCTATCGGGCAGGTCCATCTTCCAGCGCAGCAGCATGCCGACATTCTGCTCCGCCAGCAGTTGCTCCTCCGACAGGTTCTGCACCAGGTTGGCCGCCACATCCAGGTGTCCGGCACGCAGCGCCTGCTCCACGGCTTCATCCAGCAGCCCCTGAGCGTTGAACCAACGACAGGCACGCAAATGCAGGCTGGCGGCCGGCACCAGGGTATTGGCCGTGGGTCGGGTACGCAGCAGATCGGAAAACAGATGGTGATAGCGATACCAGTGCCCGTGTTCGTCCAATGGCACCAGGAACACTTGGTGAGCCTGCAGGAAACCCAGGATCTCGGCACTGTCATGCGCTTCGCGCAGGGCGTCGCAGAGCTCGGCGCAGAAGCGCTCCTGGGGCGCCGTGTCATAGAGGAAAGCCTGGACCTCGGCGGGCAGGCAGTCGATGACCTCTTCCAGCAGGTAGTCGCGGATCAGCCCTTCGCCCCCATGCAGTCCCTGAGGCAAGGTGCCCAGCGCACCAGCCTCGGACGCTGCCAACAGCCAGAAACGCAGCCCGGCAACCCAGCCCTCGCTGCGCTGGATCAGGCTTTCCAGAGCCTCGCCGCGCAAGGAACTGCTGTGGCGGTCCAACAAGCTCAGGGACTCGTCATGGGTCAGGCGCAAATCCTGCTCATGCAGCTCCAGCAACTGTCGTGAAAGCCGCAGCCGCGCCAGATGCCAATCCGGACGCTGGCGGCTGGTGACCAGCACCAGCAGGCCGTCGGGCAGGTGATTGAGGAAAAACTGCAAGCAACGATCAAGCACCGGCCCCTGGGCCAGGTGATAGTCGTCCAGGACCAGCAACAACGGCCTGCTGCTAGACAGGTGAAGCGCCAGTTCGTCCAGCAAGCCATCCAGCCACTCTTCAAAGGCGAAAGGCTGATGGCGCTGGCGCATTTTCAACAGACCGAGAGACTGCCGGCCCAATTGGGGAAAGTACTGCTGCAAACCGGCCAGCAAGCGTTCGAGGAAACGCCCGGGATCGCTGTCCCGGCGGCTCAACCCCAGCCATAGGCTCTGCCAGTTGCCCGGCAAGCCCTGGCAAAACTCCACCGCCAACGAGCTCTTACCAAACCCGGCCGGCGCACTGACCAGCAACAGCCTGCCCTTCAACCCGGCACTCAAGCGTTCGCAAAGACGCGGCCGCTGCACGTATCCGTCGGGCAGAGGGGGTCGATAGAAACGCCCTTCCAACGCAGGAATCACCGCGCTGGCAGACCGTTGAAGGGGGGACAGCTCAGTCATGGCCAACTCTTATTGATGTAGGGTTGTCGGCGTAGCAGATGCCCGCAGACTAGCGGTAAAAAGCGACCTGTTGAAGATTTTTGCGACCATTCGAGTGAAAAAGACTATGACCAAATGGGTCAGATACAGCTGATTGATCAGTCGTTATTTCGGTTGTTTATCCGGCAACCTACTAATTCATCTGGAGAAAGCCTGCCGGAACAGCCTAGATTGTTGTGCATATCTGCGAATCCACAATCGTCCAGGCAAAAAAAAGCCCCGAGCCAGTCGGGGCAATTTCCGAGGATGCGGCCTCTATTTGCAGCGGATCAGCGAACCCCGTCCTGACGCAAGGCGGCTGGAGTGAAGTCGCTGGTGGTCGCGGTGAAGCCGAAGTCATACGCCTGCTTCTCTTCGTTCTTCATGCCCAGTGCCAGGTAGCGGCCGGACTGCAGGTCGTAGAGAGTTTCCAGGGCATACCACGGCACTTGCTTGTCGTAGTAGTTCTCGGCGTGGGCCTCGGCCACACGCCACAGTTGACCACGACCGTCATAGTGGTCGATCACCGCGGCCTGCCAGGTGTCTTCGTCGATATAGAAGTCACGTTTGGCATAGATGTGCCGCTGACCTTCCTTCAAGGTGGCGACCACATGCCAGACCCGACGCAGCTCGTAGCGAGCCAGGTCCTGGTTGATGTGCCCGGCCTTGATGATGTCGGCGTACTTCAGGCTCGGCGAGTCGAGCTTGTAGCTGTCGGAGGCGATGTACATCTCCTTCTTGCCTTCCAGTTTCCAGTCGTAGCGATCCGGCGCACCGTTGTACATGTCCAGGTTGTCGGAAGTCCGCAGGCCATCGGCGGCGGTACCCGGGCCGTCATAGGAGACTTGCGGGGCACGGCGCACACGACGCTGGCCAGCGTTGTAGACCCAGGCCGAACGCGGCTCCTTCACTTGGTCGAGGGTCTCGTGGACCAGCAGCACGCCACCGGCCAGACGCGCCGGGGCCGTCACCTTCTGCTTGAAGTAGAACAGGATGTTGCCCGGGTTTTTCGGGTCGTAGTCCTTCATCTTGTCGCGGAACACGAACTGGTCCTGGAAGTACACCAGGCTGTAGGAGCCGTTGGCCTGTGGCGTGGCCTGGGTCACCAGACGGGTCACGCTGCCACCGCGATAGCGGGTGATGTGGTTCCAGATGACTTCCACACCGCTTTTCGGGATCGGGAACGGAATCGCGGTTTCAAAGTTCTCCAGGCCGTTGCCGCCGGACACCAGGTTGGTGCTGGTGGCATTGCGTTTGATGGCGGCGAACACCTCAGCAGGCACCGTGGCCCCGCGATGAGACGGGTAAACCGGCATCTTGAAGGTTTCCGGGTAGCGCTTGAACATCGCGTACTGCCCGGGGGCCAACTTGTCCTTGTACTGCTCGACGTTCTGCGCAGTGATCGTGAACAGCGGCTGCTCGCTGCCGTATGGGTTGGACAGGAAACCCTTGCTGTCCACGGTACCGGCGTTGGTTGCCAGGGGTTTCCAGGCGGGAATGGTACCGGCAGCGTTACCGGCCATCTCCGCGCCCATCGGCGTCAGGCTGGTGCCCAGCTTGGCCGCTTCATCGGCCGAGACCGCGGCCATGACCCCGGTGGCCAGCAGTGACAGTCCCAGCACACCGATGTGCAACAGACTCTTGGTGATGTTCATATTGTTGTTCTTCCTGAAAATGCAGTGTGCTTAGAAGTTCACGCCAACGCTCAAGGCGAGGAAGTCCCGGTCATCCACGGTGCTGTAGTCGCCACCAAAGAAGTTGGTGTAGGCCAGGCTCGCGGTGTAGGTGTTCTGGTACTCGGCATCCAGCCCCAGGCTGATGGCCTTGCGGCCTTCCTCGAAGTTGGCGCCAGGACCTGGCGAGTAGCCCTTGACGTCATGGGACCAGGCCACGTTCGGCTTGAGGTTCACACCGGCGAATACATCCGGGTATTCCCAGATCGCCCGGCCGCGGTAACCCCAGGAGGTGGCGGTGGTGAAGCCGTCGTTGTTGCAGTTGGAAGTGAGGTTACTGGCATCGGCTCCTGGGCCTGCGCCGGCAATGGTGGCGGCATTGAGCACCCGGCAACTGTTCTGTCCACCGGGAGTGGCAGGCAGGGCACCAGGACCGAACACAGGATCACGGCCATAACGCACATCCGATTTGCTCTCCAGGCCACCCACACGAGTGATCCCGAGTTCGCCTACCAGGGTCAGGCGGCTGGCACCCATGACCTGGTCGAAGAAGTGCGTGAAGGTGGTCTGGAACTGGGTAATCTCTTTACGGCGATAGCCATGAAGGTCTTGTCCAGGAATCCCATCGAGCAAGGAAGCATTGGTGAAGTTGCCTCCCAGAGGCCGGACAGCGGAGTAGAGGATATCGGTGCTGTTCAACTGAACCGGCGCATTCGGCCGATAACTCAGTTCGCCGCTCCAGGCGGTCCCTGTAGGCAAGGTGGTGGAGAAGCTCAGCCCGTACAGGCGGATGTCTTCCGGATACTCGACAAAGTACTTCGAGTTACCGGCAATCCACACCGGCGCCAACGTGCCAAAGCCCGGGGCGATGGTATAGGCCGACTGAGGTGCACCGGTGGCGCTGAAGATCGGCGCACGGCTGTGATAGTTCATGAAGTAGGCGCCGAACTCGGTGTCCAGCGGCTCGAAGTTGTAACGGAAAGCCACACCGAACTGGCCGCTGTCACGGGCATCGCGGTCGCCACTGCGACGCACCAGCGCACCCTCTTCATTGACATCGACGCCACGCGCCTGCATCGCCGCCAGGGCCGCCCGGCCCGGGGCCGTGGCGGTGATGGTCGAACGCTTGGCGAGCAGACGCAGGTTGTCGTCACAGCCATCGGAAATGTTGTCCGGCTGCGAGAAGAAGGTCCCGCAGTTGTCGGTAACGGTCTGGTCCCATTCCAATTGATAGAAAGCTTCGGCCGACAGGTTCTCGGTCAGGTTCTGGGAAATGTAGAACATGTTGACCGGGATCAGACCTTCCTTGACCTCGGCACCGGGACGGCGGAACGCCGACACGTCGATCGGGTTGATCGAGTTGATACCGCCGCCAATGAAGGTACTTTCCCCCCAACTCACTACCTGCTTGCCCAAACGCACCGAGCCTGGCTCATCGGCGATGGAGTAGTTGTGATAGACAAAGGCATCGAGGATCTGACCGCCGGAGGACTTGGCGCCTTCCTTGCGGTTGTTGTCACTGATGTTCTTGAAGTCCATGTCTTCGTCTTTGAGCTTGAAGTCATACCAGTACTTGCCCCGCACAAACACACCGGTATCGCCGTACTTCAATTCCAGGTCATGAATGCCCTTGAAGATCTTCGAGAAGGTCTGCCCCTTGTTGAAGTTCAAGTGGCCGTCATCGGTGGTCTGGGACAGCCCCTTGCCGCCATTGTTGACCCCGATCAGGTCCTTGTTGCGCCCGGCGGTCGACCAACTGGCCCCCACCGACAGGGACGAATCGAAGCTGCCTTCGATTTCACCGATATTGAAGCTGACGCCGAATGCAGGCCCGGCGAGCGTGGAGGCGAGACCGACGGCCAGGGGCAGTTTCGCCCGGCGCCAGAACTGGTTTGCTGATGTCATCGACGCTACTCCATGTGCATTATTTTTATGGCAGTACGCTCTTCTGAAAACGCTTCGAATACCGGTTGGATGAACACTTGCCCGATTCCGAAGTTGCATGGCGCGAGCACCCCACAGTGCTCCGTTGTTCAGAAAAATCCGTAGGCGGACTATATCCAGCAGGGATTACTGCTTGATCCCTCTAAAGTGTGATTTGCAGCCGACCACCGCATTGGAACAGTCCTTTGCCACAACCGTTGAAAGACGGCGCGGTAAGGATGGCTGAAAATCTCGTGAGCACAAGGCAAAGGCTTGTCGGATGGGCATGCCGTGCCCGGACGGGCACGGCAGAGGACGCTCAAAGCGTGGAGAGGAAGGTGCTGTTACTGGCTTGCCATTCGCTGATGTCGACGCGGATGCGCTTCTTGTCGAGCTTGCCAACGCTGGTCTTGGGAATTTCAGTAACAAGGGCGATCTGGCTGGGAATCGCCCACTTGCTCAGGTGCCCCAGCTCCACGAACGGCTTGAGGTGTTCCTTGAGCTCACGGGCACCAATCTCATGGCCTTCGCGGATCACCAGCAAGGCAAACGGGCGCTCGCCCCACTGTGGATCGGCGATGCCCACCACTGCTACTTCACGTACCGCCGCATGGCGACTGATGAGGTCTTCCAGGTCCAGGGAGGAGATCCACTCGCCACCGGTCTTGATCACGTCCTTGATCCGGTCACGGATGTCGATCACCCCCATGCTGTCCAGGGTCGCCACGTCGCCGGTGTGCAACCAGCCGCCGTCCCAGAGCTCGGCGCCCTTCTGCGGTTCGTTGAAATAGCCTTCAGTCAGCCAGGGCGCACGCAGCACCAGCTCGCCCTGGGACTCACCGTCCGCCGGCAGGAAGTTGCCCTCGGCATCGATGATCGCTGCCTCCACCAAGGGCCCTGGCACCCCGGCCTTGATCCGGTAAGTGGTGCGCTCGTCTTCGCTGCCCGCCATCAGTTCATCGTTGAGGTGAGCACAAGACACCAGCGGACCAGTCTCCGACATGCCATAGGCGGCCGTCAGTTGAATCCCCTTGGCCTTGGCCGCCTCGTACAGCGCACGGTTCAGCGCACTGCCGCCGATGACGATCTTCCAGCCACCGAAATCGGTGTTCTGGGCCGCCTTGGCATTGAGCACCATCTGCAGGATGGTCGGCACACAGTGGGAGAAGGTGACCTTCTCCCGGCGCCACAGCTCCACCAGGTACTCCGGGTCGTAACGCCCGGGATAGACCTGCTTGAGCCCAAGCATGGTGGCCACATAAGGCAGCCCCCAGGCATGCACATGGAACATCGGCGTAATGGGCATGTACACATCGTTGGTGCCTAGCAGGCGCACACTGTCGATGGAGCCCATGATGGTGGAGACGCCCATGGTGTGCAGCACCAGTTGCCGATGGGTGAAATACACCCCCTTGGGATTGCCGGTGGTGCCGGTGGTGTAGAAGGTGGTGGCCACCGAATTCTCGTCAAAGTCCTCGAACTGATACTGGGGGCTGGCGGCGGCCAGCAAGGTCTCATACTCGCCCACCAGATTCGGCAGTTCGGCAGTCTTCTGCGGTGCGTCGGTGAGCAGCAGGGTTTTCTCCACCGTGGTCAAATGCCCGGCGATGGCCTGGTACAGACCGACGAACTCGCTGTTGACCAGCACGAAGCGGTCCTCGGCGTGGTTCATGGTGTAGAGGATCTGCTCCGGTGACAGGCGCACGTTGATGGTGTGGATCACCGCACCGATCATCGGGATAGCGAACATGCACTCCAGGTAGCGATGGCTGTCCCAGTCCATCACCGCCACGGTATCTCCGGCCTTGACCCCGGCCGCAGTCAACACATTGGCCAGACGCGCCACCCGCTCGATCAGGGTCGGATAGGTGTAGCGCAACTGGTCGCGATAGATGATTTCGCGGGTTTTCTCGTAGCGCGCGCCGGACATCAGCAACCGCTTGATCAGAAGCGGGTATTGATAAGCACCTTCGGCGGGGGGAATAACACGAGTCTGCAACATAAGAATCCCTTTTCTGACGGCTCGGTCGTGACTGGAGGATGACCACTCTAAAGTTCCCGTGCGCCGGCTAAATCAGCCAAAGGGATGATTTGCAGGGCCGCACCAATACTAGCTCCAGGCCAGTATTCGCGCGGTTCAGGAGATCCTGCGTGCCCTGTCCGGGGAGAGTGTTCAATGCATCTCGGTGAAGGCCAGTTTCACGCCGATGGCGATCAGCACCGCGCCCATGGTGCGGTCGAACCAGTGGCCCATGCGGGCGAAGCCGGCACGCACCCGTTGCTGGCTGAAGAGCATGGCTACCAGGCAGAACCAGACTGCTGTGGCCGCCGCCAGATACACGCCATAACCGGCCTGGATCGCCAGGGGCGTGTGCGGGTTGATCACCACGGTGAACAGCGAGAGGAAGAACAGGGTCGCCTTGGGGTTCAAGCCATTGGTGACAAAACCGGAAGTAAAGGCACCGCGCGCGGTACGCTCTCCGGCTTCCTTGTGCAGGTCGTCCGCCGCCGGCTTGGCCGGCTGAGCACGCAGGGCCTTGTAGCCGATGTACAGCAGATACGCCGCCGCCAACCACTTCAGGGCGTTGAACAGCACGATGGACTGGGAAACGATCAGGCCGATCCCCAGCAGCGAGTAACCCACGTGCAGGAAGATCGCACAGCCCACTCCCAGGGCAGTCCAGGTACCGGCGCGACGGCCGTGGGTGACGCTTTCGCGCACCACCACGGCAAAGTCCGGGCCGGGGCTGGCCACCGCCAGCAAGTGGATCAGGGCAACGGTCAAGAACTCGGTGAGGTACATGCAGGCTCCTGTGTATGTCTAATTATTTCATCTGTTAGGCTCGGCAGATTACGCCTTAGATCCCTCGTGCAAAAGGTACAGTTCATGATCAACAATCGCCGCGCCGTCTTCCTCGATCACAGCTCACTGGACCTGGGCGACCTGGATCTGAGTGCGCTGCATGAGTGCTTCAGCCCCCTGCAAGTGCATGCCCACACCCCCGCGGAGCAAGTGACCGAGCGCTTGCAGGGTGCCCAGGTCGCCATCAGCAACAAGGTGGCCCTGAGCGCCGAGACCCTGGCGGCCTGCCCTGATCTGCAACTGATCCTGGTGGCCGCCACCGGCACCAACAATGTCGATCTGGCCGCTGCCCGCCAACAAGGCATCAGCGTCAGCAACTGCCAGGGTTATGGCACTCCGTCGGTGGCCCAGCACACCCTGATGCTGCTGCTCAATCTCGCCACTCGGGTTGCCGACTACCAACAAGCCGTGGCCGCCGGCCGCTGGCAACAGGCCAAGCAGTTCTGCCTGCTGGACTTCCCCATCATCGAACTGGCGGGCAAGACCCTGGGTCTGCTGGGCAATGGCGAGCTGGGCAGCGCCGTGGCACGCCTGGCCGAAGCCTTTGGCATGCGCGTGGTATTGGGGCAGATCCCCGGACGCCCGGCTCGAGCCGATCGCCTGCCGCTGGAGGAACTGCTGCCACAAGTGGATGCCCTGACCCTGCACTGCCCACTCAACGAACACACACGAAACTTCATCGGTGCCCGGGAACTGGCCCTGCTCAAGCCCGGCGCCCTGGTGGTCAACACCGCCCGCGGCGGCCTGATTGATGAACAGGCCCTGGCCGATGCGCTGCGCAGTGGTCATCTGGGTGGGGCGGCCACCGACGTCCTGAGCGTCGAGCCGCCGGTGAACGGCAATCCACTGCTGGCCGGTGATATCCCACGCCTGATCGTCACGCCGCACAATGCCTGGGGCAGCCGCGAAGCTCGCCAGCGAATCGTCGGGCAACTGACGGAAAATGCCCAAGCCTTCTTCAGTGGCGCCCCACTGCGTGTCGTGAGTTGATAAACTTCGCCACTTTTTTCGGGTGCGGATCATGGACACACGCAGTGAAGTACTGTTACGCCAGGCTCAATTGTTTCAAGGCTCACTGCTGCTGGCCGGCCTGACCGCGGATGACCTGCTCGGGCGCCTGCCCAATGCCCGTGGCTGGAGCTGGCACGCCGGTGACCACGCGGCCCTGGAGGCACGCTTTCCAGGCCGCAGCCACTTTGGCGTAGAAGCACCGGCAGAATCCTTCGACAGCGCCGTGCTGTTCCTGCCCAAGTCCAAGGACCTCACCGACTACCTGCTCAACGCCCTGGCCTCACGCCTGGCCGGACGCGAGCTGTATCTGGTGGGCGAGAAGCGCAGCGGCGTGGAGAGCGCCGCCAAGCAACTCAACCCTTTCGGCAAACCGCGCAAACTCGACAGCGCGCGCCACTGCCAGCTGTGGCAGGTCACGGTCGCCAACGCTCCCGAACCGGTGGCGCTGGAGAGTCTGGCCCAGGAATACGAACTGCCCCTGGCCGAAGGTCCATTGACGGTCGTCAGCCTGCCGGGCGTGTTCAGCCACGGGCGCCTGGACCGCGGCACCGCGCTGTTGCTGGAGCATCTGGATCACTTGCCCGCCGGCCACCTGCTGGACTTCGGCTGTGGCGCCGGCGTGCTGGGGGCCACAGTGAAGCGCCGCTACCCGGACAACAGCGTGACCTTGCTGGATGTGGACGCCTTTGCCGCCGCCAGCAGTCGCCTGACCCTGGCCGCCAACAGTCTTGAGGCCGAGGTGCTGACCGGCGACGGAATTGATGCCGCGCCCATGGAATTGAACTGCATTCTGACCAATCCCCCCTTCCATACCGGGGTCCACACCGATTACCAAGCCACAGAAAACCTGCTGCGAAAAGCGGCCAAACATCTGCAAAAAGGCGGCGAACTACGGGTAGTGGCCAACAGCTTCCTGCGCTACCAACCCCTGATCGAAGAGCACCTCGGACCCTGCGCAATCAAGGCCGAAGGCCAGGGATTTCGGATTTATCGGGCCAAACGCGGCTGACCTTCTTTTCGCAAACAAGGCTTGCCGAATGGAGTTTGCCTAGGCAGAATCCGCTCCGTCCTAGGGGAGTAGTCTCCCACGAGCGCCACGCTCGTCCGGCATGCGTCAACATACTTGGTCCTCAGACCATGGCGCATGCGACCCAAGAGTCCGCACAGACGGACCGCAGGGTTTGACAAGACCTATGACACGCACACCTTACCCGGGGCGGGAAGGCTGTACGTGTCATAGCCGTGTCGACCCGCCCCTTAGGAAAACCCTGATGATGCTGGATTCTCTCCTCGTTCCCACCGCAATCGTTGCCTTGGCCGAAATCGGCGACAAGACGCAACTGCTCGCCCTGATTCTTGCCGCGCGCTTTCGCAAACCCTGGCCCATCATCGCCGGCATCGTCGCCGCGACCCTGGCCAACCATGCGGCCGCCGGCGCGGTAGGTGCCTGGTTCGGCAGCTTCTTCTCGGACGCGACCCTGCACTGGATTCTCGCCGCCAGCTTCACCGCCACCGCCCTGTGGACCCTGGTTCCAGACAAGATGGATGACGATGAAGCCACTACCGCACGCAAGTTCGGGCCTTTCCTCACGACCCTGATCGCGTTCTTCCTGGCTGAAATCGGCGACAAGACCCAAGTCGCTACCGTCATGCTGGCGGCGCAATATCCGGATCTGTGGCTGGTGATCATCGGCACCACCCTGGGCATGCTGATTGCCAACGTGCCGGTGGTTCTGGCGGGTAACTTCGCCGCGGACAAGCTGCCCCTGACCCTGATTCGTCGCCTGGCGGCGACGGCCTTCTTCATCCTCGCCGTAGTGGCGGTGTACAAGGCCATGCAGATCAGTGGCTGGCTGTAAATGAAATCGCCGGCAAGTCGACTCCTACACAACCTGCAGGAGCCGGCTTGCCGGCGAAAGCCTCAGCGCAAATGAAGCAATGGATCAGGACTTCTTGGCCTGCTCATACAACGGCATCACCTTTGGAATCGCCGCCTGCAAGGAGGCGATACGGCTGGTGGAAGCCGGGTGAGTACTCATGAACTCGGGCGGCGCAGAACCACCGGCAGCCTGGCCCATCTTGTTCCACAAGCTGATGGCCGCGTTCGGGTTGTAACCGGCGCGGGCAGCCAGCTCCAGACCAATCAGGTCCGCTTCGTTTTCATTCTCGCGGCTGTTGGGCAGAGTCATCAGCAGGCTCACCCCGTTGTCGCCCAGGGCTACGGTTTCCTGCGAGACACCGAACAGGGTAGCGATCTGCTTGCCTGCACCGACCGCGTACTGCTTGGACATCGCTTCACGACCATGCTCGCGCAGGGCGTGGGCAATTTCATGACCCATGACCGCAGCGATTTCATCGTCGGTCAGTTTCAGCTTTTCGATCAGCCCGGAGTAGAAAATGATCTTGCCGCCAGGACCGCAGTTGGCGTTGAGCTCGTCGCTCTTGATCAGGTTGACTTCCCATTTCCACTGCGCGCAGTCGGGACGGAAGGTCGGTGCCTGGGCAATCAGGCGATTGGCAATGACCTGCAGGCGCTTGGCATTGGCACTGGTCTTGTCCAGTACGCCTTGGCTGCTGGCCTCACCCAGAGTCTGTTGATAAGACTGGGCGTAGGACTGGTTGACTTCAGCACTGGATAGCATGCTGAACATCGACTGCTTGCGATCCACACCCACCACGCCACCGCTGGTGGTATTGACCGTTTCACAGCCGGTCAGCAGCACAGCAGCGCTCAACGCACATACGAGTAACGACTTCTTCATCATGAAACCTCCCTGAAAACATGGCGCGTATCCTAAGGGCGGAACTGTGTCCGCGCCAGATGCAAAACACGCATTCAGTCGCAATTCAGATACATCCAGATCCAGACGAAAAATCTTCACATTTCGCCCGAGGCCGCCAACGGCCTGCAACACGCCCCCGCCAATAACGACCTTTAACCATCTGAAACAGTCATTTCTCCTCTCCAGGCTAATGACCGGCGAGGCTGCGGCCGATACAGCACGGCAGACCTAAATTCCTGCGCCCGGAGCCTCTATGAAGTTCAAGTCGATCCAGTTTTCCGTCGCCGCCCTGGCCGGTGCCATTGTCCTCAGCGTGGTTGTAGCCCTGGTGCTGTACGCCCTGTTCTCCGGGGCCAAGACCCAGCAAATGGTGCAAGAGCGGACCCAGGCCCAATTCGAGCAAGTCATCGAACAGCGCCTGAGCGGCCTGGCGCAGACTCAGGTCAGCCAGATCCAACGGGAACTGGAAGCGCCACTGCTGATTGCCGGCGGCCTGGTGCGGGTCAATGCCCTGATGGGCACCCAGGACTCCCAAGGCCATGCCGGACTCAGCCTGAACCGTGAACAGCTGATCGCCCTGATCAAGGAGAACGTCACCCAGAATCCGAAGATCCTCGGCGCCTACATCGCCTGGGAGCCGGGTGCCATCGACCACAACGACGCGGCTTACATCGGCACCTCGGTGGTAGGCATGGACGCCGCCAACGGGCGCTTCCTGCCCTGGTGGTTCCGCAACGAAGACGGCAGCCTGGGCCTGGACAAGCTGGCCGACGTCAACGACCGGACCCTGCTCTCCACCGGCGTGCGTACCAGCGAGTACTACCTGTGCTCCCAGGACAGCCTCAAGTCCTGCGTCATCGACCCCGCTCCGTACAAGGTCGGCGACAAGGTGGTGATGCTCGCCTCCTTTATTCAGCCCATCCTGCTCAACGGCAAATTCCAGGGCATCGTCGGCGCTGACCTGTCGGTGAACTTCATTCAGGACATGCTGGTCGCTGCCAATCAGAAGCTCTACAACGGTGCCGGGGAAATGGCCCTGATCGGCGGCAACGGCCGTCTGGTGGCCTACACCAAGGATTCGAGCAAGTTCGGCGAGAAAGTCAGCGACGTGCTGCGCCAAGACACCGTGGCCAGACTGTCCAACCTCAAGCGCGGCGAAGTGACCTACAACGTCGACCAGGCCAACGGCCAGATTGCCCTGTACCTGCCGTTCGGTATCGGTCAGACCGATGCCAACTGGACACTGATGCTGCAACTGCCCCTGGGGGCGGTGATGGCCGATCTGGACAAGCTGCAAGGCGACCTGGCCGAACAGCGCAAGGCCGACACCTTCGGCATGGCCATGGTCGGCTTGGTGATTGCTGGCCTCGGCCTGCTGGTGATCTGGTTGGTGGGGCACGGCATCGCACGTCCACTGCGGCAGATGGTGGCCATGCTCGATGATATCGCCCAGGGCGAAGGTGACCTGACTCGGCGCCTGACCAGCGACCGGGCCGACGAGCTGGGCTCCATCGCCAAAGGGTTCAACACCTTCCTGGCCAAGCTGCAGGCAATGATCAGCCAAGTGGTGACCTCGGTACAGAGCGTCAGCGATTCCTCGGAACATACCGCCGATATCGCCATTCGCACCAACCAGGGCGTACATAAACAGATGGTGGAAATCGACCAAGTGGCCACGGCAGTGCATGAAATGACCGCCACCGCCCAGGACGTGGCCCGCAATGCGACACAGGCCGCGCAAGCGGCCAGTCATGCCGATCAGGCCGCCAGCCAGGGCATGCAGATCGTGCGCGACACCTCCAGCTCGATTGGCGCCCTGGCCGAGGAAATCGGTCGCGCAGTGGGCGTGGTGCAGACCCTGGCCAAGGACAGCGAGAACATCAACGCGATTCTTATTGCCATCCGTGGGATTGCCGAGCAGACCAATCTTCTGGCCCTTAACGCAGCGATCGAGGCGGCACGAGCAGGCGAACAGGGCCGCGGCTTTGCCGTGGTCGCCGACGAAGTGCGCAATCTGGCCCAGAAGACCCAGCAGGCCACGGAAGAAATCCAGTCGATGATCCAGCAACTGCAGCAGGGCACCCGGGAAGTGGTGCGGGTCATGGAAGACAGCCAGCACAAGACCGACCAAAGCGTGGAGCATGCGGCCAAGGCAGCCCAGGCTCTGGAAACCATCACTCAGGCGGTATCGGTGATCAACGACATGAACACCCAGATCGCCAGCGCCGCCGAGGAGCAGAGCGCAGTGGCCGAGGACATCAACCGCAACGTGATCAACATCGGCCAGGTGGCCAACGAGGTAGCAAGCGGTGCCGATGAGTCCAGCGCCGCCAGCGCCGGGCTGACCAAGCTTGCCGAACAGCAACGGCGCCTGATCAATCAGTTCAAGGTTTAATCCGGCAGCACGCCGCCGCTCCATCCCTCTTGGAAGCCGGCTTTTCGGTGAAGGTGGCTCAAGGCCCTTGCGCCGGCAAGCCAGCTTCTATTGCCAGCCAATCAGGCGGGGGTCAGGCACTCGGGGCCGTTGAGCTTGGGGTCGTTGACCAGGTTGGCCAGGACCCGCTCGCGCAACACGGCGGGCGGTTGAGCGAGCAAAGCTTGCAAGGCAGGTAGCGGCGTCTCGGGATCGAGCCAGACTTCCTGGGCAGCGGCATCCAGGATCAACGGACGACGCAGATTGGCAGCCGCCTGAGTCACCACCGCAGTACTCAACCAGACCTGTTCCTGTACCGGATAGGCTTCCCAGATCGCGGCAAAGAATATCGACGAACCCTCACCCGGCGTCAGCCAATAAGGCCGTTTACGACTTCCGCCGCGCCATTCATAGAAGCCGTTGGCCGGTAACAGACAGCGGCGTTCACGGAACGCCTGACGAAACATCGGCTGCTCCGCCAGGGTTTCCGCCCGGGCATGAGCCGGGGTACGCGACAGGTCCGTCAGCCAGGGCGGGGTCAGCCCCCAACGGGCCCGGGCCAGCATGCGCTGGCCGTTTTCGACCCGCTGGATCAGCACCGAATCATTGGGCGATATATTCCACTGCGCGCGCTGATCCTCGGGAAATCCCGGCAAGGCGGCAAAAGCGGGGTTCCAACGAAACAGGGCATAACGTCCACACATGGGGCAATACAACTCTCGGCAAATCGGCGCTCAGCCTAACAGACCAGCACCCCGGTAAAACTATCCGGTTCTTCAAAGGGCAATGGCTGGGCCGCATTGTACGCAGCGATCAGTTCCAGCGCCTGCTGCGCCTGATCATTCTCCACCGTCAGCCCCAGCAGTCCGAACAGCGGTAACTCCCCCGCCCCGCCCAACAAATCGCGCCCTTGCAGGTGTGCCTCGATACCCTCGCTCGCCAGCATGCACTGGAGCAACTCGCCTTCCATCAGATTTTCCGGCTCATAGATGCGCTGCATAAGAACCACGCCCCACTCAGTCATTTTCACTGTGGACATCGAGCATCCACTCCCGACCATCGGTTTGCAGCGTGAAGACAATGGGCCGGCAGCACACCGGGCAGTCTTCGATATAGGTCTGGTCGCCGGCGGACAGGTCCAATACAGCTTCTGCCTGTTCGCCACAGTAAGGGCATTGATAATGGTCGGTTTCCAGCATCGCCGTCTCCAGAGTGACTTATGCGTATAATCGCCGGTCTATTTGCAGGGCTTTTTTTGTTTGAGCTGAACTTTCAGACCATGCCCGGCTTTTTTCGATACAGACCTTTTCTTACCCTAGCCGTTTCTAACAAGAGAGCATGATGGGCGAATTCGATGCCATCCGACCTTACCACGACAGCGAAGTACCAGCGGTGCTGGCCCGGCTGCTCAGCGACAAGGCGTTTCTAGATATCCTCACCCACTTCCGCTTCCCGCGTTTTGCCAATACGTTCGGCTGGCTGCTCAAACCCCTGATTGCCCATCGCCTGCGCCGCGAATTCGCCGGGGTCACTTCGGTGGCGACCCTGCAGGACAAGGTCGAGTTCTACGTCGACCACACCATTGAACGTGCCACCGACGGCGTGACCTATACCGGCGTCGAGCAGTTCAAATCCGGCACCGCCTATGTCTTCCTGGCCAACCATCGCGACATCGTCATGGACCCGGCCTTCGTCAATTACGCGGTGTATCACGCCGGACTGCCGACACCGCGCATCGCCATTGGCGACAACCTGCTGCAGAAGCCGTTCGTCAGCGACCTGATGCGCCTGAACAAGAGTTTCATCGTCCATCGCTCCATCAGCGGGCGCCGGGAAAAACTCGCGGCCTATCAACTGCTCTCGGCCTATATCAACCATTCGATCCGCAACGACGTCCAGTCGATCTGGATCGCCCAGGCCGAAGGCCGGGCCAAGGATGGCGACGACCGCACCGAGTCAGCGATCCTCAAGATGTTCCACATGAGCCGCAAGGACGAGCCGTTTGGCGAGGTCATCCAATCGCTGAACCTGACCCCGGTGTCCATCAGCTACGAATATGACCCCTGCGACCAGGCCAAGGCCCGGGAGCTGTACATCCGCGCCACCACCGGCAGCTACACCAAAGCGCCAGGGGAGGATGACGTGAGCATCGCCAAAGGCATCACTGGCTATAAGGGCCGGGTCCACGTGAACTTCGCCGCCCCCATCAGCGAACTGTTCGAAGACACCAAGCAATTGGCCATGGAAATGGACCGGCAGATTCTCGGCGGCTACCGCCTGTTCCCGGTGCATTACCTGGCGTATGCCCAGTGGAGCGATGCCGACCCGCAACTGCAGGTACCGAGCGCCGCCGAGGTCTTCGCGCCACAGGAACTGGCCAAGGCCGAGGAAGAATGGCAGCGCCGGCTGGACGCCTGCCCACCGGAGCACCGCCCTTACCTGGTGCTGCAATATGCCAATCCGGTGCGCAATCAGTACCGGGTCAAGGCAGGCCTGGCGCTGTAATCGCGGCACTGCAACGCACAACGGCGCCCGCGGGCGCCGTTGTCATGTCTGCGGTTCAAGGATCGGTCAGAAACGCGTACTGATCCAGGACACCAGCAATGCCAGCCCCAGGCAAGCGAAACCGAAGCGGTAGAAGAATCGGTTCATTCGTAAAGTAGCGGGGTCCAGCATGGGTTGACCCAGCCCCCGGTCTTCACTCTGGACGGCCAGGTTGGCCAGGGCCCGCCGTTCACGGCAACGAGTGGCGTGCAGCAGCCAACTGCCCGGGCAAGCAAACAGCAGGGCCAGCAGGTTGATCAATTTGGCAGGGTGGGCGTTGAACATCGACCAGATCAGTTGCAGCGACATCATGAACCTCGAATGAAACCTGTATTCGGGTCGTCGAGTGCACCCGCGGCGCGGATTCTACTCAATCCCCGGATAAACGCGGGGGCTTTCCGACCAGTAACGAGGTGTCGACCAATTAATTTGAAACGTCATCTTTTCGTCATCTAAACAAGCCAGTCTGTTGCCCCTCGATGCCCCACGGAGCTTGTCATGCTGCACGCAGAAAACCAGGATCGCCTTTACCTGATAGCCCCCAGTGAAGAACAGCAAGCGCTAGTGGGCGCCCTGGCCTTCAACGTTCAGGACCGGCATTGGCTGGTGTATTGCGCCCTGGGCGGACATCAGCATGCGGACTTGCCGGAAACCGATCTGCTGACCGGCGTCAGCATGCTGGACTTCTACGTCGAGGCGGCCTGACACGCGAACAGCAAAAAGCCCGGCTGCCTGATGGGCAGCCGGGCTTTTTAGTGACGGAGCCAGTAGCGGGCATGAAGCCGCAGCGGCGCCTTACTCGCCGAGGATCTGGCCGACGGTCGGGTCCTTGAACAGACGGGTCAGCGCATCGCTCAGTACGTCGCTCACCAGCTTGGTATTGGTGTCCTGGTTCGGCGCCATGCCGAAACGCTGGTCAAGGGAGGCGCCATAGCGACCGCTGTAGCGACGGTTGGCGTTCTGCACATCGGAACGGAAAGTGGCGCCAATGGTGGCCTCGGTCACGTACAGGCCCTCTTTGGGCGACTGGTACTTGAGCTCGGCCAGGGTCACGGTCAACTGCGGAGCATTGCTGCCGCCAGCGGTCGGGGTGAAGCCCAACAGACGTACCGCGGCTTCGGCCTGGGCCTGCAGTTTCGGCAGGATCTGCGCGCTCTGCACAGTAATGGCGCTGGTTTCCGGGTACAGACCGCCACGGGTACCCAGGGTCGGCGATGGACGTCCATCAACCACTTTCACCACCACCGGCTGGCCATGGCCGACGGGGGCCAACTGGGTCGTGAGCTTCGGCTCCGGGCTCAGTTGTTGCGGGCTGTGGGCGCAACCCACCAGCGACAGGCTGGTCACAGTGATCAAACCGAACAACAGGCGTTGCAACATGCTCATCTCTCCAGGAATCAGGCACAAACAGGGCCGCAGTATAGCGGTGCATAACCGCGACGAACCAGCGTCAGGCAAGAGTTAGTCAAGTCTCAGACAGGTGCCGTACAACCAGGTTCCTGTAACCTGCCGTTCACTCGCAATACATCATGATGTAACGGCTCAAGGGCACTCTTATCGTCAATGACCCACTCACAGGTGTTCGGTTATGAACTTCCTTCGCTCCCTGTTCGCCCCGCGTCAGCAGTTCCGCAGCTTTGCCCTGCTCGATGGCCAAGGCCGTTGCCGCGCCTTCAAACACTGCCCGGCGGCTCCCGTGGGTGACGGTTGGGTGGAAATCCAGGAGATTCGCCTGAACTGGTTGCACCAGGTATTACCCGCCAGCGCCCGGATCAGCCCACGCTGCGCCAGCTCCTTGGTGCGACCGATACTGGCCACCTGACCAACAGCCTAATAAAAGTCACGAAACAGGATCATTTCTGCGCATTTCTTCGTTACAATCTCCCCCCGATTATAAGGACGTCTCCTGATCGGGCCTCGCAGTACCGCCAACGCCACTGCATTGGCACCCCGCACCGCCCACAGAGAGCCGCCCACACAGATCGAGTGAAGCTGGCGTGCTTGCTGTACCACCTTGCAAACCTCCACTTTTCGCGAATCTGCAGAGCTGCCATTGCTCGGCCACTGAATTTTGCCCGTTGTGCCCGCGTGCCTTGCATGCCGGCAACACCGCTCGGGCCAGGTGCCAGGCCGAGGCAGCCCTTTTTTGAGGTTCACGTCTTCAAAAGAGCGTGAAAAAACGGGTTTTCACAACTTCACAAGAGTGTGGCGAGCAAATGAATAGTTTTGCGTCTGAACTGGCACCATTGGCCTCTACAACAGCCCGATTACACAGGACCGAGCACTCCTCAAGAACTGGTGCTTGAAGCCTGTCCGCTGACGGATTTGGTTGCACGAGCGGATGTATCGACCATAAGTCGAATTGCCTGAGGCGCCCCGAGATGCGTTCATATGCACCTTGAGGCCCGGTTGGCAGCGTCCGCAGTAGTTGCAAAGAATTGCGAAGATTCGGACATGGCGATCCTGGCCATGGGTAACCTGGGGCATTACGTGAACCGCCCCGTCACTCCTGGCAGCCATGCCGTCAATTTGGTGCTGCAGATTTTGGAGACGCGTTAATGGCGCATAACGAAGCAGTAGACGTCGTATTGGTTGGGGCCGGCATCATGAGTGCCACCCTCGCTGTACTGCTCAAGGAGCTCGACCCCGCAATCAAGCTGGAAGTCGTCGAGCTGATGGATTCGGGTGCCGCGGAGAGTTCCAACCCGTGGAACAACGCCGGTACCGGCCACGCTGGCCTCTGTGAGCTGAACTACACGCCACAGGCCGCCGATGGCAGCATCGACATCAAGAAAGCCGTACACATCAATACCCAGTTCGAAGTGTCGAAACAGTTCTGGTCCTACCTGACCAAGAAAGGCACGTTCGGCTCGTCCAAGTCCTTCATCAGCCCAGTGCCGCACCTGAGCTTCGTGCAGGGCGACAAGGGTGTGTCCTTCCTCAAGAAGCGTTTTGAAGTGCTGAGCCAGCACCATGCCTTCGCGGACATGGAATACACCGAAGACAAGGCCAAGATGGCCGAGTGGATGCCGCTGATGATGCCGGGCCGTCCGGCAGATGAAACCATCGCCGCGACCCGGGTGATCAACGGCACCGACGTCAACTTCGGCGCCCTGACCAACCAGTTGCTCAAGCACCTGACCAGCGCACCCGATGCCCAGGTCAAGTACTGCAAGCGCGTGACCGGTCTCAAGCGCAACAAGGACAACGGCTGGACCGTGAGCATCAAGGACGTCAACAGCGGCAACAGCCGCGAAGTCGACGCCAAGTTCGTGTTCCTCGGCGCCGGTGGCGCGGCCCTGCCGCTGCTGCAGGCTTCCGGCATTGAAGAAAGCAAGGGCTTCGGCGGCTTCCCGGTGAGCGGCCAATGGCTGCGTTGCGACAACCCGGAAGTGGTCAAGCAGCACCAGGCCAAGGTCTACAGCCAGGCCGCCGTGGGTTCGCCACCGATGTCGGTGCCGCACCTGGACACCCGCGTGGTCGACGGCAAGAAATCCCTGCTGTTCGGACCTTATGCCGGCTTCACCACCAAGTTCCTCAAGCACGGCTCGTTCCTCGACCTGCCAATGTCGGTTCGCGCCGGCAACATCGGTCCAATGCTGGCCGTAGCCCGGGACAACATGGACCTGACCAAATACCTGGTCAGCGAAGTCATGCAGTCCATGGAGCAGCGCCTGGAGTCCCTGCGCCGCTTCTATCCACAAGCCAAGGCGGAAGACTGGCGCCTGGAAGTGGCTGGGCAACGGGTGCAGATCATCAAGAAAGACCCGAAGAAAGGCGGCATCCTGCAGTTCGGTACCGAGCTGGTGGCGGCCAAGGACGGTTCTCTGGCCGCCCTGCTCGGCGCTTCGCCAGGTGCATCGGTGACCGTGTCGATCATGCTGGAACTGATCGAACGCTGCTTCCCGGCCAAGGCCAGCGGCGAATGGGCTACCAAGCTCAAGGAAATTTTCCCGGCGCGGGAGAAGGCCCTGGAAACCGACGCAGCGCTGTATCACAAGATCAACAGCGAAAATAACCTGAGCCTGGAACTGGTCGAGCCCAGCAAGGAAACCGAAAGCTGCGCCTGATCTGACGCCCATAAAAAACGCCCCGGCCTGCAAAGGACGGGGCGTTTTTTTATGCCTTCCGAACGGGTCAGCCGCGGGCGTTGTCCATCAGCTCGATGTAGTCGGCGGCGTTGCGCTGATCCTTGATCAGATCAACGAAGGTCTGGCCGTGCTCATCCTTGCCATCCAGATCCAGACCGGCTGCTACGAAGAAGGTCAGGAAGCGCTCGAAATCGTCGATGCGCAGGCCACGGTAGGCCTTGATCAGTTTGTGCAGGGACGGCGAAGTGGCGTCGACCGGCTCGAAATCGAGGAACAACTTGATCTGCTCGTCGCTGATCTCGTCACCAATCACTTGTTTCTTATCTTTACGCATCGCCGACTCCAGCTCGCAGACATTTCACGGGGCGGGCAGTTTACCCTCAGCCCGCCTCGGGCCTCAACGCGGACGCACGCTGCCGGTGTGCAAGTCAGCCCAGATATGACCATTGGCATAACTGAGAAACTGGCAATACACCGTGTCGTTACGCAGCAGGTCCATCACTGCCCGGTACTGGGCCAGGGGGTAATACAGGGTCAAGGTCCTGGACTTGGCGTCGTACTGGGGCTTTTTCAGGCTTTTGCTTTCACCGTCGAAATTCACCAGTACCTGGCTGATGGTGGCCCCCTTGTTCAGCGGCTTGCCCTTGAGGCGCACCCACACCGGTGATGTCACCGGAATCGGCTGCTGATTGGATTGGCGCTGGCTGCCGATCACCACGGAATACTCGGTCACCTGCAACAGCTGCTGCTGTTCAGGGACCGAGTCGCGCAGGGTCAGGTCGTCAGGCGGCAAGAATTGCCCGTGCAGAGGCGCCGGAGCGGCTGCCAGGGGCAGGCTCAAGCTCAGAAGAAGGGCCGCGCTAGTGCGAATCAACAGGCTCATGACAGGCTCCAATCAAGGGCTGAACACTCTAGCATGGGTTTTTGCCGCAAATCCTGCACCGCAGTCTGAGGCGCCTGCCGCAGGCTGCGGATACGACAAACGGGGGAACACAATCAGTCGAATTGCGCACGCATCCAGGCGTGGTATTGCGCCACTCCCGGCTCGCCTTCCCGAGGCGCCCAACTGGCCTGTTCGCCCTCGCCCACCGGACGGTAAGGCCCGGCCTTGCATTCGAACATCAGGCTGTCGGCTTCAAGCACCACCAAGCCATGGAACACCCCGGCCGGCAGATCGACACCGATGCAGTCACCACCGGCCTGCAAGACGCGCTTGCCCTGGACCTGGCCCGCCTCATCGAAGATCAGCACGCCCAACCGCCCCTTGAGCACCAACAGGGTCTCGGCCTTGTCGGCGCTCAGGTGCCGGTGCGGGGGAACATAGGTCGAGGGTTGCAGCGCCACCGCCATGCGATGGCAAGGCTCTTCCATGGCGTGGAAGTTGTGGTGCTGACGACCACGGGGATTGGCCGCCGCCTTCTCAGCCAGGTCACTGAACAAGGCTTGATCGAGAAAGCTCGGCACGCTCATGTCTTACATCCCCTTCACGGCATAGATGCCGGCGGCGTTACGCCAGTAGCCCTTGTAGTCCATGCCGTAGCCGAAAACGTAACGGTCGACGCAAGGCAGGCCCATGTAATCGGCCTTGAGGTCCGGACGGGCCTTGCGATCGTGTTCCTTGTCGATCAGCACTGCCGTGTGCACGGCACGGGCACCGGCATGTTTGCAGAAGTCGATGATGGCGCCCAGGGTGTGCCCCTCATCGAGAATGTCGTCGATGATCAGCACGTCACGGTCGATAAAGGAGACTTCCGGCTTGGACTTCCAGAACAGCTCGCCGCCGCTGGTTTCGTTGCGATAGCGCGTGGCGTGCAGGTAGGAGGCTTCCAGGGGGAACTGCAGGTGGGTCAGCAGCTTGCCAGCGAAGATCAGGCCGCCGTTCATGACGCAGAACACCACCGGATTGCGCTCAGCCAGTTCTTCAGTGATTTGTGCACCGACCCGGGCGATGGCCGCCTCGACTTCAGCTTCGGTGTACAGGCAGTCAGCCTCGCGCATGATTTGACGGATATGCTCGAGATCAGCGGACATGGCGCTCTCCAAGGGGGTGGCAGTTTCGGAAAAGCGGGCAAAGGTACGCATCCGGCCCGATCAGATCAAGCGTTTCTGGACTAACGTACTTTATGTCTATAGGACAACAACCCCGGATAGATTAATCTAGGCCGTTTTTTTTGCCCGCCGCCGGAGCCTTTCCCTATGCCCATCCGTGAGATCCGCCATCCGCTGATCCGACACAAACTTGGCCTTATGCGCCGCGCAGACATTAGCACGAAGAACTTTCGCGAGCTCGCTCAGGAAGTCGGTGCCCTGCTGACGTACGAAGCCACCAAAGACCTGCCCCTGGAAAGCTATGAAATTCCAGGCTGGTGCGGCCCTGTCCAGGTCGAGAAAATCGCCGGCAAGAAGATTACCGTGGTGCCGATCCTGCGCGCCGGTATCGGCATGCTCGAAGGCGTGCTGAGCCTGATTCCGGGCGCCAAGGTCAGCGCCGTGGGCGTGGCCCGCAACGAAGAAACCCTGCAGGCCCACACCTACCTGGAAAAACTGGTTCCGGAAATCGACGAACGTCTGGCGATGATCATTGACCCGATGCTGGCCACCGGCAGTTCCATGGTTGCCACCATCGACCTGCTGAAAAAAGCCGGCTGCCGTGACATCCGAGCCATGGTCCTGGTGGCCGCCCCCGAAGGCATCGCCGCCGTGGAGCAGGCGCACCCGGATGTGACCATCTACACCGCTTCCATCGATCAGAAGCTCAACGAACATGGCTACATCATTCCAGGCCTGGGTGATGCCGGTGACAAGATCTTCGGCACCAAGCAGAAGGACTCCTGATCATGCAGGATGAGTTCAACGATCCGCTCTGGCGCCAGGTACTGTCTGGCGCGCAGATGCTCTTCGTGGCCTTTGGCGCCCTGGTGTTGATGCCGCTGATTACCGGTCTTGACCCGAACGTGGCGCTGTTCACGGCGGGTCTCGGGACTCTGTTGTTCCAGGTAGTGACCGGCCGCCAGGTGCCGGTCTTCCTGGCGTCAAGCTTTGCCTTCATCACTCCGATCATTCTCGCCAAGGGCCAGTTCGGCCTTGCGGCGACCATGGGCGGGGTGATGGCGGCAGGCTTCGTCTACACCTTTCTGGGCCTGGCGGTGAAGATCAAGGGCACCGGTTTCATCGACCGCCTGCTGCCACCCGTGGTCATCGGCCCGGTGATCATCTCCATCGGCCTGGCCATGGCCCCGATCGCCGCCAACATGGCCATGGGCAAGGCTGGCGACGGCAGCGAGCTGATTCATTACCAGACGGCGATGATGATCTCGATGCCGGCGCTGCTCACCACGCTGATTGTCGCGGTGTTCGGCAAAGGCATCTTCCGCCTGGTGCCGATTATTTCCGGGGTGCTGGTGGGCTTTACCCTGTCCTTCTACTTCGGCGTGGTGGACACCGCGAAGATCGCCGCCGCGCCCTGGCTGGCACTGCCGCACTTCACCGCCCCGGAGTTTAACTGGCAGGCGATCCTGTTCATTGTCCCGGTGGCCCTGGCGCCGGCCATTGAACACATCGGCGGGGTGATTGCCGTCGGCAGCGTGACCGGTCGCGACTACCTGAAGAAGCCCGGCCTGCATCGCACCCTGTTCGGTGACGGCATCGCCACCACTGCTGCCGGCCTGTTCGGCGGTCCGCCCAACACCACCTATGCCGAAGTGACTGGCGCGGTGATGCTGACCAAGAACTACAACCCGAAAATCATGACCTGGGCGGCGGTCTTCGCCATCACCCTGGCCTTTATCGGCAAGTTCGGCGCGCTGCTGCAAAGCATCCCGGTGCCAGTCATGGGCGGGATTCTCTGCCTGCTGTTCGGTTCGATTGCAGCGGTGGGTATGAACACCCTGATCCGTCACAAGATCGATCTGGGTGAAGCCCGCAACCTGGTGATCGTTTCGGTGACCCTGGTGTTCGGCATCGGCGGCGTACTGGTAGGAACCGGTACCGGTCCGGACGACTTCGGCCTCAAGGGCATCGCCCTGTGCGCCATCGTCGCCATCGTGCTGAATCTGGTGCTGCCGGGTAATGACGGCTGGAAGAACAAGAAGGCCGACGAGCCTCTGATCTGAAGACGCGTTCGCCGGCAAGTCCGCTCCGCAGGAGCTGGCTTGCCGGCGAAGCCGTTTACAACGCCAACGGCGCCCTAGCGCACAAGGTGTTCAAGGCCTGCGCCCATTGCGGGTCGTCATTCAGGCATGGGATCAACACCAGATCCTCACCTCCGGCTTCGCGGAACTGCTCACGACCGCGATCACCAATTTCCTCCAGGGTCTCGATGCAATCGGCAACAAAAGCCGGGCACATCACCATGACCTTCTTCACCCCCTGCTTGGCCAACTCATCAAGCCGTGCCTCGGTGTAGGGCTCGATCCATTTGGCCCGTCCCAGACGCGACTGGAACGACACCGACCAGGAGCCTTGCGCCAACCCCAGATGCTCGGCCAGGGCCGAGGCCGTCCGCATGCACTGAGCGCGGTAACAGGTGGCCAGCACCTGCGCAGAGGCGTTGCGGCAACAGTCGGCATCCTTGAAGCAATGCTGGCCGGTCGGGTCCAGTTTGGTCAGGTGCCGCTCCGGCAGACCGTGAAAGCTCAGCAGCAGATGATCATGCTCCTGGGCCAGGTAGGGTCTGGCGCTGGCCGCCAGGGCCTCGATGTACTCCGGCTGATCGTAGAAGGGTTGCAGCACGCTGAACTGCACATCCAGCTTGTGCTCGCGCACCACACGCTTGGCCTCTTCGATCACCGTGGTCACGGTACTGTCGGCGAACTGTGGATAGAGCGGTGCCAGGGTGATTTTCTTCTGCCCCTGGGCCACCAACTTGAGCAGCGCCGACTCGATCGAAGGCTGGCCATAACGCATTGCCAGCTCCACCGGCCCCTGTTTCCACTGCTCGCTCATCACCTGTTGCAAGCGGCGGCTGAGCACCACCAACGGCGAACCGTCCTCCCACCAGATCGATGCATAGGCGTGGGCGGACTGCTCCGGGCGCTTGATCAGGATCAGCGACACCAGCAAGCGCCGCACCGGCCATGGCAGGTCGATGACATAAGGGTCCATGAGAAATTGGTTGAGGTAGCTGCGCACATCCGCCACCGAAGTGGAGGCCGGCGAACCGAGATTGACCAGGAGCAACGCGTGATCGGTCATGCAACGTCCTATTTCAAAGGCGGCTGGACACATCGTCCAGGGCCGCGGACAAATCAGTGAACTGGAAAGTGAATCCCGCCTCCAGCAAACGCGCGGGAACGGCACGCTGGCCGCCCAGTAACAGCAACGACAGCTCACCCAGCGCCAGGCGCAAGACAAAGGCCGGCAGCGGTATCAGCGCCGGCCGGCGCAGTACCCGCCCAAGGCTATTGGCGAACTCGCGGTTGCGCACCGGCTTCGGCGCGCAGGCATTATAAGGACCCCGTGCCTCATCCTGATGCACAAGAAAATCAATCAGGGCGATTTGGTCATCGATATGAATCCACGGCATCCATTGCCGACCGTTACCGATCGGCCCGCCCAGCCCCAGCTTGAACGGAAGCAGCAGGCGCGACAAAAAGCCGCCCTCGGACGACAGCACCAAACCGGTGCGCACCAGCACGACGCGCACGCCCAAGGCCTCGGCCCGCTGAGCGGTTTCTTCCCAGGCAATGCACAACTGGCTGGCAAAATCCTCGCTGACCGGAGGTGAATCCTCGCTCAGCTCCCGCTCGCCACCGTCGCCATACCAACCTACTGCCGAGCCAGAAACCAGCACCCGCGGTTTATGCTCGCGAGTTTCGAGCCAGGCCAGCAGGGTTTCGGTGAGGGCAATACGGCTGCTCCACAGCAGCGCCTTGCGCTTGTGGGTCCAGGGCCGATCGGCAATCGGGGCTCCGGCCAGATTGATCACCGCATCCAGCGGCGCCTGGTCCAGCTCTTGCAAAGTTCTGATGGCCCGCACTTGGGGACCGCACAGAGCGGCCACTTTTTCGGGATGGCGCGTCCATACACTCAATTGGTGACCCTGGGCCTGCCAGTAACGACACAGCGCACGCCCGATCAAACCAGTACCGCCGGTCAGCAATATATGCATGACATCTTCCTCGCGTGGCGTTTTACCCGAATCACTAGTCTATTTTTATAGGCAGGGATCTTTTCAATCGGACAGGCTGTGACTTAACGATAGACAACTTGCACAACCGATGACGCCGAAAGCTATACCAAAAAACAATATTGTACAGGTTTTAGTAGCGGCGTAATCTGTACAGACTGGTAAACGAGGCCCCTATGACAGTACCCATCGCAATCATTGGTACCGGCATCGCCGGACTCTCCGCCGCCCAGGCACTTCGAGATGCCGGGCACAGCGTCCAACTCTTCGACAAGAGCCGCGGCAGCGGTGGGCGCATGTCGAGCAAACGCAGCGATGCCGGCAGCCTGGATCTGGGGGCCCAGTATTTTACCGCTCGCGACCGCCGTTTCGTTACCGAAGTCCAGCGCTGGCAAGCCAAGGGCTGGGTCGCCGAATGGGCGCCACAACTCTACAACTCCCACGGCGGACAGCTCAGCCCTTCTCCCGATGAACAGACCCGCTGGGTCGGCACGCCACGCATGAGCGCCATCACCCGCGCCCTGATCGGCGACCTCGAAGTGCACTTCGCCTGCCGCATCACTGAAGTCTTCCGTGGCGAACAGCACTGGCACCTGCAGGACGCCGAAGGCTTTACCCACGGCCCCTTCAGCCACGTAGTGATCGCCACGCCGGCACCGCAAGCCACCGCTTTGCTGGCCGCCGCACCGAAGCTCGCCGGAGTCGCCGCCGGGGTGAAAATGGACCCGACCTGGGCTGTCGCACTGGCCTTCGATACGCCCCTGGAAACCCCCATGGAAGGCTGCTTCGTCCAGGACAGCCCGCTGGACTGGCTGGCCCGCAACCGCAGCAAGCCCGGACGCGACAGCCATCTCGACACCTGGATACTGCACGCCACCAGTGCCTGGAGCCGGCAACACATCGACCTCAGCAAAGAGGCCGTGATCGAGCAATTGCATGGGGCCTTCGCCGAATTGCTGCACAGCGTCATGCCCGCCCCAACCTTTAGCCTGGCCCATCGCTGGCTCTACGCCAGACCGGCCGCCAGCCATGAATGGGGTGCCCTGGCCGATGCCGACCTGGGGCTGTACGTATGTGGCGACTGGTGCCTGTCCGGCCGGGTCGAAGGCGCTTGGCTCAGTGGCCAGGAAGCCGCACGCCGTTTGCACGAGAGCCTGCAGTGAATCGACTCAACCCGCGCAAACTGCTGCTGTCGAAATGGACAGCAGCCCACCCGCAACACCGCGAGAAACACTTTCTGGTCACTGAGCTTTTCTGCGACGAAGAAGGCACCGTGCTGGACATCGAACTGCAAGCCGTGCTCACCCGGCGCAGCCAGCGCCTGAGCTGGCAAACCCTGCTCAACGACAGCGACTGGCGAATGGGCTGGCAGTAATTCGACAACCTGCCGGGCAACACCTGTACAAATAAATTGACTTGTACAACTTTAATTCTATGATGAAGACAAGTTGTACAACGTTTCGTTTTTGTACAGGTAAACCCCGGAGGTTGCATCATGTCCGCCAAGCCGAAAATTGCCATCAGCGCCTGCCTGATGGGCGTCGAGGTCCGCTACAACGGTGGGCACAAGGAGTCTCGCCTGTGCAGCCGAGTACTCAGCGAATACTTTGACTTCGTGCCCCTGTGCCCGGAAGTCGCGATCGGCATGGGCACCCCCCGCGAACCTATTCGGCTGGTCGGGGACCCTGAGCAACCTCGGGCCGTGGGCACCGTGGACGCCAGCCTGGATGTCACCTTGCCCCTGGCGGAATACGGCGAGCGCATGGCGGCCCAGGTAGATGACATCTGTGGCTACATCTTCATGCAGAACTCGCCATCCTGTGGTCTGGAGCGGGTCAAGGTGTACCAGGCCAATGGCATTCCCCATAGAAACGGCGGCCGGGGCATCTACGCCCAGGCATTCTGCGCACAGTACCCCGATCTGCCGGTGGAAGAAGCCGGACGCCTGAACGACCCGGTCCTGCGGGAAAACTTCCTGACCCGGGTCTACGTCTATCGCGACTGGCAGGCACTGCTCAAGCAAGGCCTGACCCGCCGCGCCCTCACCGACTTCCACTCGCGCTGCAAATATCTGCTGATGGCTCACCATCCCGTGCAGTACAAGACCCTGGGCAATCTGCTGGGCAGCATGGGCAAGGGCGATCCGAACCTGATCGGCCCGCGCTATTTCAGCGAACTGATGGCGGCCTTGAGCAAATGCGCGACCCGGGGCACTCACAGCAATGTGCTGCAGCACCTGAGCGGCTATCTCAAGCAGTCCATCAGCGCCGAAGACAAGCAGGAAGTGCAACACGTGATCGGCCAGTACCGCCACGGCATCGTGCCTCTAGTCGTGCCGCTGACCCTGCTCAAGCACCACTTTCGCCAGCACCCCGATCCCTACATCGCCCAGCAGCTGTACCTGCAGCCACACCCGGAAAACCTCAGCCTGCGCAACGCGATCTGAGCCATGAAACAACCCGCTCAAGAAGCCGACAACAGCGCCCAGTACCGCCGCGCCCTGGACCAGGGTTGGCTGCCGATTCGCGAAGTGGCGCGCCAGACCGGGGTCAACGCCGTCACCCTGCGGGCCTGGGAGCGCCGCTACGGATTGATCGTGCCCTTGCGTACGCCCAAGGGTCATCGCCTGTATTCCCAGGATCAGGTGCTAGAGATCCAGACCATCCTTACCTGGCTCAATCGCGGGGTCGCGGTCAGCCAGGTCAAGCACCTGCTGGACAGTGCCCCCACCGCCAGCGCACCGGCCGAGAATGACTGGCAGCGCCTGCGTCAGACCCTGAGCCTGGCCATCAGCCAATTGGCCGAACGCAAGGTCGACGACACCTTCAACCAGGCCATGGCGCTGTACCCACCCCGCACGCTGTGCGAACACCTGCTGATGCCGCTGCTGGCGGAGCTGGAGCAACACTGGCAGGGCCAGTTCGGCAGCCAGATGGAACAGGTGTTTTTCTACTCCTGGCTGCGCAGCAAGCTGGGCGCGCGGATCTACCACAACAACCGCCAACTGCAGGGCCCACCGCTGCTGCTGGTCAACCAGTCGGACCTGGCCCTGGAACCCCATCTGTGGCTGACCGCCTGGCTGGCCAGCAGCGCCGATTGCCCGGTGGAGGTCTTCGACTGGCCGCTGCCCGGCGCCGAACTGGCCCTGGCCATCGAACGCCTGCAAGCCCGCGGCCTGCTGCTGTATTCCAGCAAGGCGCTCAATCCTGCGCTGTTGCCCAGGCTGCTCAACGGCATTGCCTGCAAAAAAATCATCGCCGGACCCGCGGTGTGCATCCACCCCGACGACTGGTCCGTATGTATCACTGAAATCGCTGATCTGTACCTGGCCCAGGACCCGATCTCGGCCTGCCAGGCGCTGCTTGAGCGAGGACTCTTTTGAACCGGGAATCAGCATGCAATTGATCTGGCTGCGCAGCGACCTGCGCCTACATGACAACACCGCCCTCTGCGCCGCCACCCAGCGTGGCCCCACCGTGGCCGTGTACCTGCTGAGCCCGGAACAATGGCAAGTCCATGACGATGCCCCCTGCAAGGTCGACTTCTGGCTGCGCAACCTGCAGCACCTGAGCACTGCCCTGGGCCGGCTGAACATTCCTCTGCTGATTCGCAGCGCAGCCACCTGGGACCAGGCGCCCCACGTCCTGCTGGAACTGTGCCGGCAACTGCAGGTACGCATGCTGCACTTCAACCAGGAGTACGGCATTCACGAGAGCCGCCGCGATGCCGCCGTGACCAGGGTCCTGGAAGAAGCCGACATCAGCGTCCAGGGTTACCTCGATCAGTTACTGTTCCAGCCCGGCAGCGTGCTGACCCAGAGCGGCGGCTACTTCCAGGTGTTCAGCCAGTTCCGCAAGGTCTGCTACAGCCGCTTGCACAGCGCGCTGCCAGCCCTGGTCGCCAGCCCCAAGGCACAATCGCCGCTGTCGATCCAAGCCGATCCTGTACCCCGCCATATCGATGGCTTCCCACGCCCCAGCCAGTCACTGCGTGATCTGTGGCCGGCAGGTGAAGATCAAGCCCTGGGCCGTCTGCAACAGTTCACCGACGAGCAGATCGACTACTACCAGAGCGAACGCGACTTCCCGGCCAAGCCCGGCACCAGTCAGCTTTCACCTTACCTCGCCGCCGGGGTGATCTCGCCCCGCCAGTGCCTGCACGCTGCCTTGCGCTGTAACCAGGGAGAGTTCGAAAGCGGTAATCCCGGGGCCGTCACCTGGATCAACGAACTGCTGTGGCGCGAGTTCTACAAACACATCCTGGTGGGCTACCCACGGGTTTCCCGGCACCGTGCCTTTCGCCCGGAAACCGAAGCGGTGGCCTGGCGCGACGCCCCAGAGGAACTCGCCGCCTGGCAGGAAGGCCGCACCGGCCTGCCGATCATCGACGCCGCCATGCGCCAACTGCTGGAAACCGGCTGGATGCACAATCGCCTGCGGATGGTGGTGGCGATGTTCCTGACCAAGAACCTGCTGATCGACTGGCGTGAAGGCGAGCGCTTCTTCATGCGCCACCTGATCGACGGCGACCTGGCAGCGAACAATGGCGGCTGGCAGTGGAGCTCCTCCACCGGCACCGACGCCGCGCCCTACTTCCGCATCTTCAACCCTGTAAGCCAGTCGGAACGCTTCGACGCCGAAGGACGCTTCATCAAGCACTGGCTGCCACAACTGGCGGGGTTGAACAAAAAAGATATCCACAACCCCGGAGCCATGGGCGGCCTGTTCGCTGTCGCCGATTACCCGGCGCCTATGGTCAACCTGTCGATGTCCCGGGACCGGGCATTGGCGGCGTTCAAGGCGCTGCCTTCGCGCCAGGATGCGGGAGGCGCCCATGAGTGACTTCCTCGACCGCTTCGCCCGGGATTTCGCCAGCCTCGACAAGCACAGCCTGCAACGCCTGGACCAGCTCTACAGCGAGGACATCCAGTTCACCGACCCGCTGCACGAGGTCAATGGTCTGCCACGCTTGCGGCATTACTTTGCAGAGCTGTACGCCAATGTCAGCGAACTGCGTTTCGAATTCCACGGTGTCGACACCTGCACCGAAGGCCAAGGCTATCTGCGCTGGACCATGAGCTACCGCCACCCGCGCCTCAAGGGCGGCCAGATGATCCGGGTCCCCGGCTGCTCGCACCTGCACTGGCGCGACGGCAAGGTCTACCGTCATCGGGACTATTTCGACGCCGGTGCCTTGCTCTATGAACATCTGCCGCTACTCGGTGCGGTGATTGCCTGGTTGAAAAGGAGGCTCGGATGAACCCTGCAATGCCACGGCGGATCTGGCTCACCGGCGCCAGCAGCGGCATCGGTGCGGCGCTGACCGAAGAACTGCTCAAGACTGGCGCCCAAGTGGCCGTCAGCGCTCGCTCGCGCGAGCCCCTGGAAGCGCTGGCCCTGCGTTATCCGGGCCGGGTGCTGGTGGTGCCCGGCGATCTCACCGACGCCCTGCAGGTGCGCGAGATCGGCAAGCGTATCGCCCAGGCCTGGGGCGCACTGGACACCGCGATCCTCAATGCCGGGACCTGTGAATACATCGAGGTGCAGCAATTTGACGCGACGCTGATCGAGCGCGTGCTGAGCAGCAACCTGCTGTCCGCCAGCTATTGCATCGAGGCTGCTCTACCGCTGTTGCGCGCCGGCAATCGCCCGCATCTGGTAGGGGTGGCCAGCTCCGTGACCTACCTGCCGCTGCCTCGGGCCGGCGCCTATGGCGCTTCCAAGGCAGCCTTGCGTTATCTGCTGCAATCCTTGCGCATCGACCTGGCTGCCGAGGGCATTGACGTCACCGTGGTCAGTCCCGGCTTCGTCGATACCCCGCTCACCGCGCGCAATGACTTTGCCATGCCCATGAGCTGGCCCGCCGCCAAGGCTGCGCGGCATATCCACAAACGCCTGTCACACCGGGATCTGGAGATCGCTTTCCCCGCCCCGTTCATCTTTGGCCTCAAGCTGCTGTCCTGGCTGCCCGGCCGCCTGCAACTGGCCATCGCCAAACGCCTGGCCCGCACAGGGAGTGCATCGTGAAAATCGCCATTATCGGTAGCGGCATTGCCGGCCTGACCTGCGCCTACGTCCTGAACCGTCGCCATGACATTCGGGTTTATGAGGCCGGCAGCTGGATCGGCGGCCACACCCACACCGTGGATGTCAGCCTGAACGGCGAGACCCAGTCTGTGGACACCGGTTTCATCGTCTTCAACGACTGGACTTACCCCAACTTCATCCGCCTGCTGGGACAGATCGGGGTCAAGTTCAAACCCACCGAGATGAGTTTCTCGGTGTGCGATCCCGCCTCGGGCCTGGAATACAACGGCAACAACCTCAACAGTCTGTTCGCCCAGCGACGCAATCTGCTATCGCCCGGGTTCTGGGGCATGCTGCGGGACATCCTGCGCTTTAACAAAGCGTCGCTGCTCGATTTGCAGCAACAGCGGATCGCCGCCGACACCACACTCGGCGACTACCTGAAAAGCCAGGGCTACGGCGAGCGTTTCATCCAGCACTACATCGTGCCCATGGGCTCGGCGATCTGGTCGATGTCACGGGTGCAGATGTTGGGCTTTCCCCTGCAGTTCTTTGTGCGCTTCTTCAAGAACCATGGCTTGCTGTCGGTGAATAACCGTCCGCAGTGGTGCGTGATCGAAGGTGGCTCAAGCCGCTACATCGAACCGCTGACCGCCCCGTTCCGCCAGCACATCCGCCTCAACTGCCCGGTGCAACGAGTCGAGCGCGACGAGGCTGGCGTGCTGATCCACAGCGCCGCCGGCAGCGAGCGCTTCGACAAGGTGGTGTTCGCCTGCCACAGCGACCAGGCCCTGCAACTGCTGGCCAGCCCCAGCCAGGCCGAGCGAGAGATTCTCCAGGCCCTGCCCTACGTCGACAACGACGTGGTGCTGCACACCGATACCCGGCTGCTGCCCCGCCGGCGCCTGGCCTGGGCCAGCTGGAACTACCGCCTGGACGCCAGCGGCGAGAAAGCCGCCGCCGTGACCTACGACATGAACATCCTGCAAGGCCTGAAGAGCGACACCACCTTCTGCGTCAGCCTCAACCAGACCGCAGCCATCGATCCAACGCAGATCCTGGCCCGCTTCACTTACGCCCACCCGCAATACAGCCTCGATGCGGTGGCGGCCCAGGGCCGCTGGAATGAACTGCAAGGCGCCCAGCACAGCTTCTACTGCGGCGCCTACTGGGCCAACGGCTTCCACGAAGACGGCGTGGTCAGCGCCTTGCGCGTGGCCCAGGCCTTTGGTGAACAACTGTGAACAGTGCCCTGTACAGCGGCTGGATCAGCCACCGGCGCTTTGCCCCCAAGGGCCATGCCTTCCGCTATCGGATCGGCCTCTTGTACCTGGACCTGGACGAGCAGGAATCGGTGCTGGGACTCTCGCCCCTGGCGGGCCGCAGCCGTTTCGCCCCCTTCGCCTTCCGCGAAAGCGATTACCTGAAAGACTTCACCGGCCAGGGCATGCGCCTGATCGACGCGGTACGCCAGCAAGTGGCCGCGGCCATCGGCCATGTGCCGGGCGGCGCGGTGCGCCTGTTGACCCAGGTGCGCAGCTGGGGCCTGGCGTTCAATCCGGTGAGTTTCTTCTACTGCTTCGAGGCCGACGGGCAACTGGCGGCGATTCTCTGCGAGGTCACCAACACCCCCTGGCGCGAGCGCTACCACTATGTACTGCCAGCCCGCCCAGACAGTGCCTCGGCGCCCGAGCACCAGCACTTCGCCGTGGCCAAGGCCTTTCACGTGTCACCGTTCCTGCCCCGGGACCTTGAGTACCGCATGAGCTTCAGCCCACCAGCCGAGCGGCTCGGGGTGCACATGGCCGACTGGCAGGGTGATCTGAAGGTATTCGACGCCACCCTCAGCCTGCAGCGCCAAGCCCTGGATCGCCGCAGCCTGCACCAGTACCTGCGCAGTTTTCCATGGATGACCGCCAAGACCTGCCTGGCCATCTACTGGCAGGCCCTGCGCCTGACCGCCAAGGGCATCACCTTCTTTCCCCATGAGGCCGCCGACGGCGCCTATCGCACAGCCGCTGTACAACCCAAGGATCGCCGCCATGAAATCCTCTAGCGTATCGGCCAGAACTACCCTGTTCAGCACCCACAGCCTGACCGCCAACCTGTTGCGTCGCGGCGTGCTGCGGCAACTGGCGCACCTCAAGCACGGCCAACTGCTGGTCATCGAAAACGCCGAGCGCCTGGTCTTCGGCGACCGCACGGCAGCCTTGGTGGGTGAGATCCATATCCACGACAGCAGCGCCTGGGGCCTGGTGGCCAGCAGCGGCTCGATCGGTGCCGGCGAAGCGTTCATCCACGGCTACTGGAGCACCCCGGACCTGACGGCGGTGATCCGCGTCTTCGTCAGCAACCTGGACGTGCTGGATGCCATGGAAGGCGGCCTGGCGCGACTCGGCCGGCCGTTGGTACGCGGCCTGCACTGGCTCAATCGCAACACGCGCAAGGGCTCGCAGAAAAACATCGCCGCCCATTACGACCTCGGCAATGAGCTGTTCGAGCAGTTTCTCGACCCCACGATGATGTATTCGGCCGCGCAATTTCGCAGCGAGGACGACAGCCTGGAGCAGGCCCAGTTGAACAAACTGGAGCGCATCTGCCAGAAACTCGCGCTCAAGCCCGAGGATCACCTGCTGGAGATCGGCACCGGCTGGGGCAGCATGGCGCTGTATGCGGCGCAGAACTACGGGTGCCGCGTGACCACCACCACCTTGTCCAAGGAACAGTTCGCCTATACCCGCCAGCGCATCGACGCCGCCGGCCTGCAGGACCGGGTGACCCTGTTGCTGGAGGACTATCGCGACCTGGACGGGCATTACGACAAGCTGGTGTCCATCGAAATGATCGAAGCCGTGGGCCACCGCTTCCTGCCCACCTACTTCCAGCAGTGCGCGAAGTTGCTCAAAAGCAACGGCCTGATGCTGCTGCAAGCCATCACCATCCGTGACCAGCGCTATGAACAGGCGAAGAACGGCGTGGACTTCATCCAGCGCTACATCTTCCCCGGCGGCGCCCTGCCCAGCGTGCACAAGATGCTCGAAGTGGTCAGCCGCGACACCGACATGAACCTGCTGCACATGGAGGATTTCGGCCTGCACTACGCCCGCACCCTGCGCCTGTGGCACGAGAACTTCCGCCGCGCCCACGGCCGCCTGAGCGAGCTGGGCTATGACGCGTACTTCCTGCGCCTGTGGGAGTTCTACCTGTGCTACTGCGAAGGCGGCTTCCTGGAGCGCAGCATCGGCACCGCGCAGATGCTCCTGGCCAAACCCTCGGCAGTGCCACAACCTTTGCTGGGCCGTTTCGATGCGTAAGCAACTGGCCAACGCCCTGCTGTTCCAGCTGGGCTGGTTCATCTGCGTGCTGTCTGGCGACAGCGCCTGGCTGCTGCTGGGGGTGGCGATCCTGCTGGCGCATTTTCGCTGGATCGGCAGTTGGGCCGGAGAAAGTCGGATGATTGTCGGCGTCGCCCTGATCGGCATCACGCTGGACAGCTTCCTGCACTGGCTGGGGGTGTTTCAGTTCCAGCAAGTAAGCCTGCTGATTCCCCTATGGCTGATGCTGCTCTGGATCTTGCTGGGCACCACCCTGCGCCACTGCCTGGCATGGACGGCACGTCCCTGGTGGTTGGCCAGTGTGCTCGGGGCGCTGTGCGGACCACTGTCCTATTACGCCGGCGGCCGCTTGGCCGGAGTGACCTTTGCCTATGGCCTGTGGCCGACCATGCTGGGGCTGGGCCTGCTCTGGGGAGTACTGCTACCGCTGTTTCACGTGCTTGCGCGTCCCACTGAAGAAGCACCGCAACCGGCCCCTCAGGACTGAGCGTCCGTCAGGGCTCTCACACAGCCCTGGCCCACTGCCTTACACTGGGCGCCTATGACTAACATCCCCGTTACCCCCATCCCCGAACCGGCCATCAGTTGCTCGACCTGCGCCGCCTGCTGCTGCCAGCTGGAAGTGATGCTGATCACCGACACCGGGGTGCCCGAACGCTTCATCGACACCGACGACTGGGGCGGCGAGGTCATGCGCCGCCTGGACGACGGCTGGTGCGCGGCCCTGGACCGCGACAGCATGCGCTGCAGCATCTATGAGCTGCGGCCACTGATCTGTCGCGAGTTCGAGCTGGGAGAGGCCGATTGCCTGAGCGAACGCCGGGGAATCGCCACGGCGTATCGCTGATACCGGTCTCAGAGCGGCATCGTGTAATGCAGCGCGTAGCTTTCGATACCGTCGTTGGGGGTTTGAATCCCGGCGTTGGAGTAATGGGTGGCGCGGATCCCGACTTCATGCCCGCCAGCGAAACGCAGGCCGAAACCGATGCGGTCTTCGAACTGGAAGGATGAGCCGAGCTTGTTGTCCTCGACCTCGGTGTGGGCAAAGGCCGCCACCCCGATCCCCGCCTCGATGTAAGGCTTGACGCTGGCCCCGGCGAACTCATAGACCAGCACCGGCGAGAACGACAGGCTGTGATTGCTCGATTTCTTGTCGCCATCCCAATAGGTGTAGGCGCCGCTCCAGTACCCGGTCAGGCGACCGACATCACTCTGCAGCCAGCTCTTGTCCCAATCCCATTGCATACCCAGGCGGTAGGTCTGGGTCGAATCGCCGGTTTGTCCCACGGAGAACTCGACTCCGGCTGCCTGCGCGGAAAAACTGTGCCCCAACAACCCGGCCGCCAGCGCGGCCAAACACAACAGTCGCTTCATCAGGAACGTCCTTTTTCAACGGTTACCTATGGTCTTGTACAACCTTCTGGAAAAGTTATAGAAGCCCGCGCGCGCTCGGAAGTTCAGCTACGGTCGAGGGATTTTCGGGTTTTTTCACAACTCGAAACGCTGAACGCTGGCAGGGCCTTTCCACAAAAGCGGCAACACCTGGACAAAGTGCGGGACGTCGCCGCTGGTCCAGAAACGAGTCTCCCGGGCCGGGCCCCGGGCCCGTAGCTCGCCCTCGTCCAAGAGGCGTTGCAACTGCCGGGCAACGGCGCCGCCCGTGTCGATCAGGCTGATGTGGGCCGGCAGCATCTGCAGCAGCACCGGCTTGAGAAACGGATAGTGGGTGCACCCCAGGATGATGGTGTCGCAGCCGGCCGCCAGCAGCGGTTCGACATAGCCCTGCAACAGTTGCCGTAGGGCGCTGCTGTCGAGGTCGCCGTTTTCGATCATTTCCACCAGGCCGGGACAGGGCTGGGTGACCACTTTCACATCCGCGGCGAAGCGATCGAGCAAGGCGGCGAACTTGGCACTCTGCAAGGTGCCGGTGGTGGCCAGCACCCCGACCACCCCGCTGCGGGTCGCCGCCGCGGCGGGCTTGACCGCAGGCTCCATGCCGACGATGGGCCAGTCCGGGTAATCGCGGCGCAGATCGGCCACTCCGGCCACAGTGGCGGTGTTGCAGGCCAGGACCAGGGCCTTGGCGCCCTGCTCGCGGAAGTAGCGCGCCATCAGGGCACAACGCTGGCGAATGAACTCCGGGGTCTTTTCGCCGTAGGGAATATGCCCGCAATCGCCAAAGTACAGCAGTGATTCGTTGGGCAGCAGGCGCTGTATTTCCGCCAGTACCGACAGACCGCCAACACCGGAATCGAACACCGCAACGGGCGCTTCACTCATGCTGAACTCCGCAAACGCTGCAACCGGGATCACGCTTGACCCGCAGCTCACGAAAGCGCGTACCCAGGGCATCGATCAATAACAGTCGACCCACCAGAGGCTCGCCAAACCCGGCCAGCAGCTTCAGGGCTTCCAGCGCCTGCAGGCTGCCCACGGTGCCCACCAGCGGGCCAAGTACCCCGGCTTCACTGCAGGTCAGCTCGGCTTCGCTGCCATGCCCGTACAGGCAGTGGTAGCAAGGGCTTTCCGGACGGCGCGGGTCGAACACCGACAACTGCCCTTCCAAGCGAATCGCCGCGCCACTGACCAGGGGCTTGCCAGCCGCCACGCACGCGGCGTTCACCGCCTCGCGGGTACTGAAGTTGTCGGAGCAATCAAGCACCAGGTCCACCACGGCCACGGCGGCGGCCAGGCTGTCGACGTCCAGTGCCTGGCGATGGGGCACCAGGCGGATTTCCGGGTTGAGGGCGGACAGCCGGCTGATGGCCGAATCCACCTTGCTGACCCCGACACTCTGGCTGTCGTGGATGATCTGGCGCTGCAGGTTGGTCAGGTCCACGCTGTCGAAGTCGGCCAGGTGCAGCTCGCCGACCCCGGCCGCCGCCAGGTACAGCGCCGCCGGGGCACCAAGGCCACCGAGGCCGACAATCAGTACCCGGCTCTGCTTGAGGCGCAACTGGCCATCGATGTCGACGTGCTGCAACAGAATCTGCCGGCTATAGCGCAACAGCTCCTGATCGGTCAGCACGGCAGGCACCCGAGGCTGATGCGTTCATGACCACCCAGGTCGATGCGGCTGTGGACTTCGATGAACCCCCGGGCTGTCAACAATTCGCGCACCGCGCCAGCCTGATCGTAGCCATGCTCGAGCATCAGCCAGCCACCGGCTTCCAGGTGCTGCGGGGCCTGGTCGACGATCAGGCGCAGGTCGTCCAGACCGTCCTTGCCCGCCACCAGGGCGCTTTCGGGTTCGAAACGCACATCGCCGGCCGCCAGATGAGGATCGGCCTCGGCGATGTAGGGGGGATTACTGACGATCAAGTGGAAACGCTGGGACTCGACCGCGCTGAACCAGTGGCTGCTGAGCACGGTGACGTTGTCCAGTTGCAGGCGCTGGCGGTTGCGTTCGGCCAGGGCCACGGCTTCCAGCACCCGATCCACGGCAGTGACCTTCCAGGCCGGACGCTCGCTGGCCAGGGCCAGGGCGATCGCGCCGCTACCGGTGCCCAGGTCGAGGACCTTGGCCGGGGTCGCTGGCAACAGTTCCAACGCCGCCTCCACCAGCAGCTCCGTGTCGGGGCGCGGAATCAGGGTGTGCGGTGCCACTTCCAGATCCAGCTTCCAGAAGCCCTGTTGCCCGAGGATGTAGGCCACCGGCTCGCCGGAACGGCGTCGTTGCAGGTATTCAGTGAACAGCAACACGGCCTCGCTGGGCACGATGCGCTCTGGCCAGGTATGGAGAAAACTCCGCGGCTTGCCCAGGGCCGCTGCCAGGAGCAGTTCGGCATCCAGGCGCGGCGTCGGCGAATCGGGTAATTGAGCTGCGCGCAGCAGGCTGGCGATGATGGTCATTTACTCACCCAATGCCGCAAGTTGATCGGCCTGATACTCAGCCAGCAGCGGTTCAATCACGGCCTCGACGCCCCCGGCGAGGATTTCGTCCAGGGAATACAGGGTCAGGTTGATCCGGTGATCGGTGACCCGGCCCTGAGGGAAATTGTAGGTACGAATACGCTCGGAGCGATCCCCCGAGCCCACCAGCAGCTTGCGCTCGCTGGCGATGGCATTGGCCGCGGCGCTGGTCTGCTGGTCGTTGAGCTTGGCCGACAGCCAGGACATGGCCCGGGCCCGGTTCTTGTGCTGGGAACGCTCTTCCTGGCACTCCACCACGATGCCCGAGGGAATGTGGGTGATGCGGATCGCCGAGTCGGTCTTGTTCACATGCTGGCCGCCGGCGCCCGAAGAGCGGTAGGTATCGATGCGCAGGTCCGCCGGGTTGATCTCAATGGCTTCCTGTTCGTCCGGCTCGGGCAGCACCGCCACGGTGCACGCAGAGGTGTGGATGCGACCCTGGGACTCGGTGGCCGGCACGCGCTGCACACGGTGCGCGCCTGACTCGAACTTGAGCTTGCCGTAGACGTTCTCGCCTTCGACCCGGGCGATGACTTCTTTATAGCCGCCGTGCTCACCCTCGTTTTCCGAGAGGATCTCCAGCCGCCAGCCACGCCGCTCGGCGTAGCGCGAATACATGCGGAACAGGTCGCCGGAAAAGATCGCCGCTTCGTCACCGCCGGTGCCGGCGCGGATTTCCAGGAACACGTTGCGCCCGTCGTTGGGGTCCTTGGGCAGCAACATGCGTTGCAAGGCGCTTTCCAGCTCGGCCAATTGCTCCTTGGCCTCGCGCACTTCCTCGGCGGCCATTTCCCGCAGGTCCGGGTCATTGTCCTTGAGCAGCGCCTGGGCACCTTCGAGATCGGCCTGGACCTTGAGCACCTGTTTGTAGGAGGCGACGATCGGCTCGACTTCCGCGTATTCCTTGGAATAGGCGCGGAACTTGGCCTGATCGGAAATGACCTCAGCATCGCCGAGCAAGGCGGTCAGTTCCTCGAAACGATCCTGGAGAATGTCCAGCTTACTGAGCAGTGACGCTTTCATTACGGGGTTTTATCCGATGAGCCCTCACCGAGGGCAAAGAGTTCTTGAGCCATGGCCAACGCATCGAGGCGGCCTTCGGCGGACAGCTTTTTCAGCTGTACGCTCGGCGCGTGCAGCAGTTTGTTGGTCAGGCCACGGGCCAGTTGGGCCAGTACATCCTCGGCGCTGGAGCCATTGCTCAGCATGCGCAGAGCCTTCTGCAGTTCTTCATCACGCAGGCGCTCGCTCTGCTGACGATAGGCCTTGAGCACGTCCACCGCCGCCAACTCACGCAGGCGCACCATGAAATCCTCGGCGCCGATGTTCACCAGCTCCTCGGCTGCCTGGGCCGCGCCCTGACGGCTCTTGAGGTTTTCCGCGACCACTTCGTGCAGGTCATCGACGGTGTAGAGGTAAACGTCGTCCAATTCGCCGACTTCAGGCTCGATATCCCGGGGAACGGCGATATCCACCATGAAAATCGGCTTGTGCTTGCGCAGCTTCAGCGCGCTTTCCACCGCCCCCTTGCCAAGGATCGGCAACTGGCTGGCGGTGGAACTGATAACGATATCGCTGTGCACCAGCTCCTGGGGAATATCCGACAACAGCACGGCGTGGGCGCCGAACTGCTCGGCCAGGAGGCTGGCCCGCTCCAGGGTGCGGTTGGCCACGACGATGCGCTTGACCCCAAGGTCGTGCAGATGGCGGGCCACCAGGGTAATGGTCTCGCCGGCACCGATCAGCAACGCCTGACTGCGCTGCAGATCGCTGAAAATCTGTTTCGCCAGGCTCACCGCAGCAAAGGCCACGGACACCGGGTTCTCGCCAATGGCGGTATCGGTGCGTACTTGCTTGGCGGCGCTGAAGGTAGCCTGGAACAGCCGACCCAGCAGCGGGCCGACAGTGCCGGCCTCACGGGCCACGGCGTAGGCGGACTTCATCTGCCCGAGAATCTGCGGCTCGCCCAGCACCAGCGAATCCAGCCCCGACGCCACCCGCATCATGTGACGAACTGCCGCATCATCTTCATGCACATAGGCACTGGCACGAAGCTCGTCTAGGCTCAGGTGGTGATATTCCGCCAGCCAGCGCAGCACCACATCCGCAGAAAGATGATCCTGTTCTACATAGAGCTCACTGCGATTGCAGGTTGAGAGGATCGCAGCTTCGCGGCTGTCGGTGAGTCGGCAGAGCTGCTGCAAGGCCTCAACCAACTGCTCAGGGGTAAAGGCCACGCGCTCGCGGACGTCTACAGAAGCAGTCTTGTGGTTAATACCGAGTGCAAGGAAGGCCATTCAAGGTCGCTGATGATGTCGAGAAGCCGGCAATTGTCCTACTTCGACCGACGCAGAACAACTACCGCCGACTATTGTCCTAGTTTTGTGCCAAAACTCGCCGAGCGAAGATCAGGCAAGGCGAAAACAGGCGAGGAAGCGGAGTTTAGGGGCCTAAATGAGCATTCCGAGCCTGTTTTCAACGCAGCATGATCGAAGCGCAGGCAGTTTTCGCGCAGAAACTAATAGACTGCCTCTGTTCTGGCATCCCGTTGAGTCTCGGTTATGTTTGACCGAAGGCTTGTGTCATGATGATCCGACCGCAGGTTAGTCGCCCTCTTCCTATATGAATAGATCTTCCGCGTTGCTCCTCGCCTTTGTCTTCCTCAGTGGTTGCCAGTCACTGGCCCCCGTTTCATCGGACGCTACGTCGCCGGTGGAAGACAGCACCCCAGCCCCTGAAAAGCCCAAGGTCTATTCATCGTTCAGCGAAGACACCATCTTCAGTCTGCTGAGCGCTGAACTGGCGGGCCAGCGCAATCGTTTCGACATTGCCCTGGACAACTACGTGACCCAGGCCATCAACACCCAGGATCCGGGCATCTCCGAGCGCGCCTTTCGCATTGCCGAGTACCTGGGAGCCGACCAGGCAGCCCTGGACACTTCGCTGATCTGGGCCAAGAACGCTCCAGACGATCTGGAAGCACAACGGGCTGCCGCTATCCAGCTGGCCCGCGCCGGTCGTTATGACGACTCCATGCTCTATATGGAGAAAGTTCTGCAGGGCAAGGGCGACACCCATTTCGACTTTCTTGCGCTGTCGGCTGCCGATACCGACCAGGACACCCGCAATGGCCTGATGAAAAGCTTCGATCGCCTGCTGCAAAAGCACCCGCACAACAGTCAACTGATCTTCGGCAAGGCCCTGTTGATGCAGCAGGATGGCGACGCCAAGGATGCCCTGAGCTTGCTGGAGCAGAATCCGCCGGAAGACGGCGAGGTGGCGCCGCTGCTGTTGCGCGCCCGTCTGCTGCAGAGCCTGAACCGCGGCAAGGAAGCCCTGCCGCTGCTGGAAAAAAGCATCCGCAAATACCCGGACGACAAGCGTCTGCGCCTGACCTACGCCCGCATGCTGGTGGAACAGGACCGCATGGAGGACGCCAAGACCCAGTTCTCCAGCCTGGTCCAGCAGTACCCGGAAGACGATGAACTGCGCTATTCACTGGCGCTGGTGTGCCTGGAGGCCAAGGCCTGGGAAGAGGCCAAGGGTTACCTGGAAGACCTGATCGCCCGGGAAAGCCACGAAGACTCCGCACACCTGAACCTGGGACGAATCGCCGAAGAACTCAATGATCCGCAAGGGGCCCTGATCGAATACGCCCAAGTCGGACCGGGTAACGATTACCTGCCAGCGCAACTGCGTCAGGCCGATATCCTGATGAACAACGGCCGTACCGACGAGGCGCAAAAGCGCCTGGTGGCAGCCCGTGATGCCCAGCCCGACTACGCAATCCAGCTGTATCTGGTCGAAGTCGAAACCCTGTCGGCGAACAATCAGGGCGATCGCGCCTGGAACGTTATTCAGCAGGCGCTGCAACAGTATCCCGATGACGTGAACCTGCTCTATACCCGTGCCATGCAGGCGGAAAAACGCAATGACCTGGCACAGCTGGAAAAAGACCTGCGCCTGATCATCCAGCGCGAGCCGGATAACGCCATGGCCTTGAATGCCCTGGGCTACACCTTGTCGGACCGCACGACCCGCTACACCGAGGCCAAGGCACTGATCGAGCAAGCCCACCAACTGACCCCGGAAGACCCGGCGGTGCTGGACAGCCTGGGCTGGGTAAACTTCCGCCTGGGCAACCTCGACGAGGCCGAGCGCCTGCTGCGCCAGGCCCTTGAGCGCTTCCCCGACCAGGAAGTTGCGGCGCATCTGGGCGAAGTGCTGTGGAACAACGGCAAGCAGCGCGAGGCCAAACAGATCTGGAGCAAGTTCATCAAGGATCAGCCCGATAGCCCCGTATTGCGCGACACCATCAAACGCCTGACCGGATCAGAGACTCTTTAAGACTATGTTTTTGCGCCACGTAATTGTTTTCAGCCTTATCGCCCTGCTTGCCGGCTGTGCCGGTTTTGGCGCCCGTGAGTCAGTCCAGGGCCAGGGCAACCCTGCCCAATGGCGTCAGCACAAGGACCAGTTGACCGGCCTCGATGGCTGGCAGATCAACGGCAAAATCGGTATTCGCGCGCCCAAGGATTCCGGCAGCGGCACGCTGTTCTGGCTGCAACGCCAGGACTATTACGACATTCGCCTGTCCGGTCCGCTGGGTCGTGGTGCTGCACGCCTGACCGGCCGCCCCGGCCAGGTCAGCCTGGAAGTGGCCAATCAGGGTCGTTACGAAGCGGCCAGCCCGGAAACTCTGCTTGAAGAGCAGATGGGCTGGAAACTGCCGGTCTCCCACCTGGCCTGGTGGGTTCGCGGTCTGCCTGCCCCAGACAGCAAAAGCCGCCTGACCCTGGATGGCGACAGCCACCTGGCGAGCCTGGAACAGGATGGCTGGCAAGTGGAATACAGCAATTACTCCGAACAGAACGGCTACTGGCTTCCCGAGCGCATCAAACTGCATGGCAGCAACCTTGACGTCACCCTGGTGATCAAGGAATGGCTGCCACGCAAGCTGGGGCAATGACATGTCCATGGAAAAGCTGACCCTGCCCTCCCCAGCCAAACTTAATCTGATGCTGCACATTCTGGGTCGCCGTGAAGACGGCTACCACGAGTTGCAGACGCTGTTTCAATTTCTCGACTATGGCGATGAAATCACCTTCGCTCTCCGCGATGACGCAGAGATTCGCCTGCACACCGAGTTCGACGGCGTGCCTCACGACAGCAATCTGATCGTCAAGGCGGCGAAAAAGCTCCAGGAACAGTCCGGCTGCACCCAGGGCATCGATATCTGGATCGACAAGATCCTGCCCATGGGCGGCGGCATCGGCGGCGGCAGTTCCAATGCCGCCACTACCCTGCTGGGCCTCAATCATCTCTGGCAACTGGGCTGGGATGAAGATCGACTGGCTGCATTGGGGCTGACCCTGGGGGCTGACGTTCCAGTTTTCGTACGCGGGCACGCTGCGTTCGCTGAGGGCGTGGGTGAAAAACTCACCCCCGAATACCCCGAAGAACCCTGGTACCTGGTGCTGGTTCCGCAAGTGTCTGTAAGTACAGCAGAAATTTTTTCCGATCCGCTGTTGACACGTGACACTCCGCCCATTAAAGTGCGCCCCGTTCCCAAGGGAAACAGCAGAAATGACTGCCTTCCGGTAGTCGCAAGGCGTTATCCAGAAGTACGTAACGCATTGAATTTGCTAGGTAAATTTACCGAAGCAAAACTGACTGGAACTGGAAGTTGTGTGTTTGGGGGCTTCCCAAGCAAAGCTGAAGCTGATAAAGTCTCGGCCCTTCTTACAGAGACCCTTACAGGGTTTGTGGCAAAAGGAAGCAACGTTTCGATGTTGCATCGCAAGCTGCAAGGTCTGCTCTAAAGGAATCGAGTATCAGGTACTCGAAGCAACAGATACAGGGGCGTCGCCAAGCGGTAAGGCAGCAGGTTTTGATCCTGCCATGCGTTGGTTCGAATCCAGCCGCCCCTGCCATTTTCCTTATACTCATCCAGGTATACCCTCAGCCTTCAGGTACTGCGCGTGTCCAAGATGATGGTCTTTACGGGGAACGCTAACCCCGATCTGGCTCGGCGTGTAGTACGTCAGCTGCATATCCCTCTCGGTGACATCTCTGTTGGAAAATTCTCCGACGGCGAAATTACTGCCGAGATCAATGAAAATGTCCGCGGTAAAGACGTCTTCATTATTCAGCCGACTTGCGCTCCGACCAACGACAACCTGATGGAACTCGTCGTGATGGCTGATGCCTTCCGCCGCTCCTCAGCGACTCGTATCACTGCTGTTATTCCTTATTTTGGTTATGCCCGTCAGGATCGCCGTCCGCGTTCCGCACGTGTGGCTATCAGCGCGAAAGTCGTGGCTGACATGCTCACCGTAGTCGGCATCGACCGTGTCCTCACGGTTGATCTGCATGCTGACCAGATTCAGGGTTTCTTCGATATCCCGGTAGATAACATCTACGGCTCCCCGGTTCTGGTGGATGACATCGAAGACCAGCGTTTCGAAAACCTGATGATCGTGTCCCCGGACATTGGCGGCGTCGTGCGTGCACGTGCCGTGGCCAAGTCCCTGGGCGTGGATCTCGGGATCATCGACAAGCGTCGTGAGAAAGCCAATCACTCCGAAGTGATGCATATCATCGGCGACGTCGAAGGACGCACCTGCATTCTGGTCGATGACATGGTCGATACCGCCGGCACTCTGTGCCACGCGGCCAAGGCCCTGAAAGAGCATGGCGCAGCCAAGGTCTTTGCCTACTGCACACACCCTGTGCTGTCGGGTCGGGCCATCGAGAACATTGAAAATTCCGTGCTGGACGAGCTGGTGGTGACCAACACCATCCCGCTGTCCGCTGCAGCACAAGCCTGTGCGCGTATCCGCCAACTGGATATCGCACCGGTAGTTGCCGAGGCGGTCCGCCGCATCAGCAATGAAGAATCGATCAGCGCGATGTTCCGCTAAGGGCTAGTCCCTGGCAAAACATCCCGATGACGAAAAGCGCCCCGTCCCAACCTCTGTTGGGACGGGGCTTTTTTGCCCATATCGCCTTTAGCGCTGGTCGCAAACGCTGGGGCGAGTGTGGTTATTTTGGAGATACAACATGAACGATTTTACTCTGAATGCTGAACTGCGTTCCGACCTGGGGAAAGGTGCGAGCCGCCGCCTGCGTCGTCTCGCAAGCCTGGTTCCAGCTGTAGTTTACGGTGGCGACAAAGCCCCTGAATCCATCAGCATGCTGGCCAAAGAAGTGGCCAAGCTGCTGGAAAACGAAGCTGCCTACAGCCACATCATCGAACTGAACGTGGGTGGCACCAAGCAGAACGTCGTGATCAAGGCCCTGCAACGTCACCCGGCCAAAGGCCACGTGCTGCACGCTGACTTCGTTCGCGTAGTTGCTGGTCAGAAACTGACCGCCATGGTTCCAGTGCACCTGATCAACGAAGCTGCACCGATCAAGAAAGGCGGCGAGATCTTCCGCGCTACCACCGAGATCGAAGTTTCCTGCCTGCCAAAAGACCTGCCTGAGTTCATCGAAGTCGACATGACCGAGACCGACATCGGCACCGTGATCCACCTGTCCAACCTCACCGCTCCTAAAGGCGTTGAGTTTGTTGCTCTGGCACACGGCAACGACCTGGCAGTAGCCAACGTCTACGCACCACGTGTTGCTTCTGAGAAAGAAGAAGGCGCAGCAGAGTAATTCACTCTGACGCCGGAGTTGAGCGGAACACATCGCGGACTGGAACGTAGCGAGAAAGCGGGCGAGAACGCGAAGTTTGCCGCAAGGCAACCAAGCTTTTGTCGTCCCCTTTCGCCGTAGCACCGGTTGCGGCGATGTTATCCACCACTCCAAAGAAGGGCCCCTATCGTGACTGCCATCAAACTGATCGTTGGCCTGGGTAATCCAGGCGCCGAATACGAACAGACCCGGCATAACGCAGGGGCCCTTTTTGTTGAGCGCATCGCCGAGAAACAAGGTGTCAACCTTGTCGCCGATCGCAAATATTTCGGCCTGACCGGGCGCTTCAGTCACCAGGGTCAGGACATTCGTCTGTTGATTCCCACCACCTACATGAACCGCAGCGGCCAGGCCGTGGCGGCGCTTGCCGGCTTCTTCCGCATCAAGCCGGAAGAAATCCTGGTGGCCCACGACGAACTCGACTTGCCTCCCGGCGTCGCCAAGCTCAAGACCGGCGGCGGGCATGGCGGGCACAACGGACTGCGGGACATCATCGCGCAGCTCGGCAATCAGAATACCTTTCACCGCCTGCGGCTCGGCATCGGCCACCCAGGTGTTGCCAGTATGGTTTCAAACTTTGTCCTGGGTCGTGCGCCACGCGCCGAACAGGAAAAACTCGATGCCAGCATCGATTTTGCCCTCGGCGTGCTGCCGGATATCTTCGCCGGTGAATGGAACCGCGCGATGAAAAACCTGCACAGCCAGAAGGCCTGACTCTACTCCTCGGGGAATACACCATGGGATTCAATTGCGGCATCGTCGGCCTGCCTAACGTCGGCAAGTCCACCCTGTTCAACGCCCTGACCAAGTCCGGGATCGCGGCCGAGAACTTCCCCTTCTGCACCATCGAGCCCAACAGCGGTATCGTGCCGATGCCCGATCCGCGCCTGGACGCCCTGGCGGCGATCGTCGTGCCGGAGCGCGTGCTGCCGACCACCATGGAGTTCGTCGACATCGCCGGCCTGGTGGCCGGTGCCTCGAAAGGTGAAGGCCTGGGTAACAAGTTCCTGGCCAACATCCGCGAAACCGATGCCATTGCCCACGTGGTCCGCTGCTTCGAAGACGACAACGTGATCCACGTGTCCAACAGCGTCGACCCCAAGCGCGACATCGAAATCATCGATCTGGAACTGATCTTTGCCGACCTCGACAGCTGCGAAAAACAGCTGCAGAAAGTCGCCCGCAACGCCAAGGGCGGTGACAAGGATGCCGTGGCCCAGAAAGCCCTGCTGGAGCAGTTGATCGCCCACTTCACCGAAGGCAAGCCGGCCCGTAGCCTGATGAAGGACATGAGCAGCGATGAGAAGCTGATCATCCGCGGCTTCCACCTGCTGACCACCAAGCCGGTGATGTACATCGCCAACGTTGCCGAAGACGGCTTCGAGAACAACCCGCTGCTGGACGTGGTCAAGGCCATCGCCGAAGAAGAAGGCGCGATCGTGGTGCCGGTGTGCAACAAGATCGAAGCGGAAATCGCCGAGCTCGAAGACGGCGAAGAAAAGGACATGTTCCTCGAGGCCCTGGGCCTGGAAGAACCTGGCCTGAACCGGGTGATCCGCGCCGGCTACGAAATGCTCAACCTGCAGACCTACTTCACTGCGGGTGTGAAGGAGGTTCGCGCCTGGACCGTGCGTGTCGGCGCCACCGCGCCTCAAGCGGCCGCCGTGATCCACACCGACTTCGAAAAAGGCTTCATCCGTGCCGAGGTCATCGCCTACAACGACTTCATTCAGTTCAAGGGTGAAGCCGGTGCCAAGGAAGCCGGTAAATGGCGCCTGGAAGGCAAGGAATACATCGTCAAGGACGGCGACGTGATGCACTTCCGCTTCAACGTGTAACCCCTTCAGCCCCATTGCCGCGCAATGGGGCTGACCTCCCCCGCTCTATCCAGCGCCCCTAGAAATAGGTGGTCGCCCCCGCGAAGAATGCCCGTCCGGGCACATAGAAGTTGGTCGATCCGTCCCGCAGGTCCTTGTCCATCAGGTTCTGTACCCCACCGTTCAACGTCAGCCATTTGGTCAACGCCAGGTTCGCCGTCAGGTCATAGGTGGTGTAGGACTGCACGAAATCATTGCCCAGGCCCCGCTGCTTGCCGACGTGCTGCGCCGACAGTTCGGTGCTCAAACGGTCATTGATCTGCCAGTCCAACGCGCTGAATGCCGACAGTTTGGGTGAGCTGATCAGATCTTCACCCGTGCTCAGGTTCCGGCTTTCCAGCATGTAGGTGGCGTTGGTGCGCCACGTCAGCGAATCACCCAGCGGCACCCGGGCGGTGCCTTCCCAACCACGGGTGCGGGCCTTGTCGACGTTTTCCAGCATGGTCCACCAGCGGCCCTGGTACTGGCCCAGCGGGCCGTATTCGATCTTGTCGGTGAAGTCGGTGTGGAAGTAGGTCAGGCCCGCTTCCCAGCCGTCATGATCGAAGGACAGGCCGATTTCCTTGTTGGTGCTGGTTTCCGGCATCAGGTTCGGATTGCCGGCCATCCAGCAACTGCCGGTGACATAACCCAACGGACGCAACGAACCACAACCACGGCCTCCGGACTCGGTCGCCGCCCCCGCACTGCCTTCCTTCAGGCTCGGCGCACGAAAGCCCTTGGAAACACCCCCACGCACGGTCCAGTCCGGGTGCGGGTGATAGACCACATAAGCCCGTGGACTGTTGTGGTTGCCGTACTTGTCGCTGTGGTCGAAACGGTTGCCCAGGGTCAGGGACAGGTTGTCCAGCAGGAACAGTTCATCCTCGATAAAGGCCGCCGAGTAATCGCCCTTCAAGGTCGAGCCGCTAACCGGCGTACCTTGGTAATCCGCCGGTACGGTGCCGAGGGTATTGGTGTTGGTCAGCTCCTCGCGCTTCCATTGCCCACCCAGCGTCAGGCGCTGATCCACCAGCAGTTCGAAGGGCAGATTGAGACTGCCCTCGACGATCTTCTCTTCGGAGTTGGCTTTGCCTGTATCAAGGTCGTTGCGGTACTTGTTCAGGTAGGCATCGAGCTTCGTGGTACCAAAGCTCCAGTCACCGGTGTGGGACAGGATGTAGCTATCGCGAGTCAGTCGGCTGGGACCAAAGGAAACACCAACGGTATCGCCCCAATCACCAAAGGTTTTCTTTGAGGCCCAGGAACGCTCAACGCCATGTACCGCCTCGAAGGACAAGCTCTGTTCTTCGTTGATCTGCCAGTCCAGCAGCGCATTTACGCTCTGATTCTTGGAACCGCCTGCACCGTCGTCGTACATGAAATCGCCTTGGGCATCGCGCCGCGCCTCGACTTCATCCGCCGCCCGACGCGTGACGTTGGCCCCCAGGCGCAATCCCAGGGACTCGGTCAACGGCCCCGAGGCATTCGCACTGTACTGGGTGGTCTGGCCGCGATCGGAGTCCTTGGGCACGGTGATGTGGGTGCTGGCCGAACCGGTCCAGGTCCGTGAGACCTTGCGGGTGATAATGTTGATCACCCCGCCCATGGCGTCCGAGCCGTAGAGCGACGACATCGGTCCACGGACGATCTCGATGCGCTCGATCATGTTCGGCGAGATCCAGTTCAAGTCCTGACGCGCCAGGTCACGACGATAACTCAGGTCCGCGGAGCTACCGACGCGCTTGCCGTCCACCAGAATCAGCGTGTACTTGTCGTCCAGGCCCCGCAGCTTGATCTTCGACTGCTCGCCCACCGGGCCGAAACCACCGGTCACCCCCGGCACCCGACGCAACAGGGTGTTGAGGTCGTAAACCGGCTGGCGCTCGATTTCCTCACGGGTGATGACGCTGACGCTGGCTGGGGCATCCTTGAGGTCCGTGGCGCCGCCGGTAGCGGTGACAAACGCGGTGTCCAGTTCCAACGGCGCCGGCTTGGTCTCTTCTGGCGTCGCGCCGGCCTGCGCCAGCGGTGGCAGCAGGCCGACACCGGCGCTGAGCAGAAGCGAATGGAACAGGCAGGAGCTGACTTTCATTACAAACGATCCTTGTCGATTCAATGCACCTTGGTGGTGCATCAAGGGAGAGGGGATCGAAGTGTAATGCTAATAAATATCATTTATAAATAGGAATATTTCTCGAAAGGCACCTTTCGGCCCATGCCATGTGCAAACACGGCCCCGCAGCCACCCCCGTTCGCGAGCGGTTCCAGGGCCAATGCTTCCAATGCCGAAGGCTCAGCAGATGTCTTCGTAAGGCAGGCCCACATAGTTCTCGGCAATGTTCACCAGTCCCGCGTGGGAGTTGAGGAAATACTCGCGGTCGGCCTGCTGCATCTTGTGCTCCCAGGCGTCCTGGTGCTCGCCGAAATCGTGCAGCAGGTTGGTCATGAACCAGCTGAAACGCTCGCCCTTCCACACCCGGCGCAAGGCTAGCTCGGAGTATTTTTCCAACAGATCGCTGCGCCCCTCGCGGTACACCTTGACCAGGATCCGGTACAGGTAACATACGTCGGAAGCCGCAAGATTCAGGCCCTTGGCGCCAGTGGGCGGGACAATGTGCGCGGCATCACCGACCAGGAACAGCTTGCCGTACTGCATGGGCTCGACCACATAGCTGCGCAGCGGCGCGATGCTTTTCTCCAGCGCCGGCCCGGTGACCAGATCCGCCGCCACCTGCGCCGGCAGACGGGCCTTGAGCTCGTTCCAGAAGCGCTCGTCGGACCAGTCCTCGACCTGGTCGCTCAGCGGCACCTGCAAGTAGTAACGGCTGCGAGTCAGGGAGCGCTGGCTGCACAGCACAAAGCCGCGCTCATGCTGGCCATAGATCAGCTCGTGGTTGACCGGCGGGGTATCGGACAACAGCCCCAGCCAGCCGAAGGGGTACTCGCGCTCGTAGTGGGTCAGCACCGCCTCGGGAATGCTCTTGCGCGCCACGCCATGAAAACCGTCGCAACCGGCGATGTAGTCGCAATCGATGCGGTGCTGCTGGCCGTCCTTTTCATAGGTGAGGTAGGGCCGTGCGCCCTTCATGTCGTGGGGCTGCACCTTGTCCGCGGAGTAGATGATCGGCGCCCCGCAGGCCGCGCGGGCTTGCATCAGGTCACGGGTGACTTCGGTCTGGCCGTAGACCATCACCGTCTTGCCCCCGGTCAGGGCCTTGAGGTCGATGCGCACGCGCTTGCCGCCCATCAACAGCTCCACCCCTTCGTGGACCAGGCCTTCGGCGTCCATGCGCTGCGCCACTCCAGCCTCGCGCAACATGTCCACCGTGCCCTGTTCCAGCACCCCGGCGCGGATGCGGCCGAGTACGTATTCCGGGGTCTGGCGCTCGACAATCACTGTGTCGATGCCGGCCTTGTGCAGCAGTTGGCCCAGCAGCAGGCCGGAAGGTCCGGCACCGATAATCGCAACCTGAGTTTTCATTATTGTCGTCTCATTAGGGCATTCCAGTGGGCCGACAGGCGCAGACTGGAATTTATGGTTATTGTTGTACCCCTGCATTTTTGCCGACAGAAACGCGGAAAAATGGTGATAAGCCACGCTAAAAATGCACTTTTGAAAACAACGTTCGATTATCGAGCATTCCAGCCAAGCCCTTGCCAAGGTCGCGTCCGATGAAAGCCAGCCGCTCCAGCATCCCGGTATTCAAGCTCTATGGGGAAAACCAGGCCTGGCCGACTCCGGACCTGTTGCACTGCGAATCCATCCCCAAGCGCAGCAGCCTGCACCACTGGGAGATCAAGCCACACCGTCACGCCGACCTCTACCAACTGCTCTACGTGCAACGCGGCCAGGCCCTGGTGGAGGTCGAGGGACGGCGCCAGGACGTGCGCGAGGCGACGATCCAGGTGGTGCCGCCGCTGATGGTCCACGGCTTTCAGTTCTCGGAAAACATTCAGGGTTACGTGCTGACCCTGGGCGCGCCCCTGGTAGCCCAGCTGGAAGCGCAACTGGGTGCGCCGCTGGCGGTGCTGGCCAGCGCCGGCTGCTACCCCGTGGGCCGCGACCGCCACAGCCTCAACACCCTGTTCAAGGCGCTGATGGACGAATACGAAGGCAGCGCCGCCGCTCGCGATTTGTTGCTGCACTCGCTGGTCAACGTGCTGGTGGTGTGGATCAGTCGCCGTGGCCAGCAGAACACCCCACCGAGCAATCGCGGCGAGCGCAATCAGCAACTGTTGGGGCACTTCATCAAGCTGGTGGAGCGCCACTATCAGCAACACCCCACGGTGGAATCCCTGGCCCACCGCATCGGCCTGTCCAGCGTGCACCTCAACACCCTGTGCCGGGAGCTGGCCGGGCAGAGCGCACTGCAGATCCTGCACCAGCGCCTGATGCTGGAAGCCAAGCGCGGCCTGATCTACACCAACATCAGCATCAGCCAGCTGTCGGACAACCTGGGGTTCAGCGACCCCACCTACTTCTCACGCTTCTTCAAGCGCCTCAGCGGCCAGTCGCCCAATGCCTTCCGCCAGAGTGCCGGGCAAGACGCCAACAGCCCCTGAGGCGCCACGAGTTTTGTGCAGGTAGCCGATTTCTCTTAACAAATCTCGCCACGCGCTGGCCGGAGCGGCGGTCTTGCGGGCCACGTCACATATCCATCTTATTGATTCAAAAAGAAAATTTTCGAATAAAAGGTTTGGCACGCTAGTTGAGAAGCTCAGCCGGCGCGCCAGGAGCCACCTCCTGCCAGCGCCCCCCATAACAATAAGGCAGACCTTCTCATGCACCCGACCTCCTCGCGCCTGCGCGCCCTTGCACTCACTTCAAGCCTGCTGCTGACCGCCCACGCCCCCTGGCTCCAGGCCAGCGAGGGCGGCGTTTCCTCCTGGCCCATGGGCATCGAACTCTACGGCATGGGCATCCTGCCGCCGCCCGGCACCTACGCCCAGGTCTTCGTCGGCAACTACCTGGCCGACAGCCTGCGGGACGATGCCGGCCGCCGTAGCGCCCGCATCGATTTGCGGGTCACCAGCGTGGTGCCACGCTTTGTCTGGGTCACCGAGCAACAGGTGCTGGGAGCGCAACTCGGTTTCCACGCCCTGCTGCCGCTGAACGACATGCGCCTGAACATCCAGAACGGCCCCCACGATCACAAGCGCGGCATCGGCGACGCCCACCTCGGCCCGGTACTGGGCTTTCATCACAGCGACAAATTCCACAGTGCCCTCGGGATCGATTTCGTCCTGCCCAGCGGCGGCGAATACGACAAGAACGACCTGATCAACCTGGGTAACCACTACTACACCGTGCAGGCGGTGTATGCCATGACCTACACCGACCCGCAGGGGTTCAACGCCGACGTGCGCCTGATGCACGACTACAACTTCGAAAACCGCGCCACCCACTATCAGTCCGGGCGCGAGCTACACGCCGACTACAGCCTCGGCTGGGGCGTGGGCAATGGCTGGGTGATCGGCGTCGGCGGGCACGCCTATCAGCAGATCAGCGACGACAAGTGCAACGTCACCGATTGCGCCGCCGCGGCCCAGGTGCAGGCCAGCGACGGCCATCGCGGCCGCTCGTTCTCCATCGGTCCGGCAGTGCAGTTCAGCAGCAAACAGGGCTGGTCGCTGAGCGCCAAATGGCAGGATGAATCGGCGGTGCGCAATCGCGCTGAAGGCCAGACCTACTGGCTGAAATTCACCAGCGCACTCTGAACCGCCGAGGGGCGGGCCCACTCGTGCCCAAGCGCAGGAGAGGGCCCGCTCAACGGCCCTTGAGGCGATAGCTGACCTGGGCCCGGCTCATGCCGAGCATCTGCGCCGCCGCGGTGATATTGCCCCCGGAGCGCTCCAGGGCCAGACGCACCAGGCGCCGTTCGATCTCTTCCAGCGAAGTGCCCAGGGCCGGCGCCCGCCCGGTGAGAAACGCGTGCAGGCTGGCCAGTTCCGGCTCGTCGACCGGGGCTTCATCTGCCCGGGCCGGGGCCTCGGGCTGGGCCGCCTCCCGTAGCGCCGCTGGCGACAGGCGGCCGTCGGCGTTGAGGCCGATGGCGGCGCCCGCCAGCGACGTCCCCGCCTCGCTCAGATGCACCACGTCCATGACTTCACCGTCGCTGGCGGCGATCACGCCACGCTCGATCAGGTTCTGCAACTCGCGGATATTGCCCGGGAAGCGGTAGGTCAGCAGCGCATTCACCAGCCGCGTGCTGAAACCCGCCAACTGACGGCCGTGACGCTGGCTGAAGCGGTGCAGGAAGTAACTCATCAACAGCGGAATGTCTTCGCGTCGCTCACGCAGGGGTGGCAGGTGAATGGGAAACACATTCAGCCGATAGAACAGGTCCTCACGAAAGCGTCCGGCTTCCACCTCGCGCCGCAGGTCGAGGTTGGTCGCGGCAATGACCCGCACATCCACCTGCATCGGCTCAGTACCGCCCACCCGCTCGATCTCGCCTTCCTGCAAGGCACGCAGGATCTTGCTCTGGGCCGAGAGGCTGAGGGTGGCGATCTCATCGAGGAACAGGGTGCCGCCATGGGCCCGCTCAAAACGTCCGGGCCGCGAACGATCGGCACCGGTAAAGGCCCCCCGCTCCACCCCGAACAGTTCGGCCTCCACCAGGTTTTCCGGCAGGGTCGCGCAGTTCAGCGCCACCAGCGGCTTGTGCCGGCGGGCGCTGGCCTGGTGCAGATGGCGCGCGAACAACTCCTTGCCTACCCCCGACTCCCCGGTCAGCAACACCGTGGCCTGGGTCGGCGCCACCCGCTGCAACAACTGGCTGGCGGCCACGAACGCCGCCGAGATGCCCACTCGTTGCCCCTCGCCCAACGGTACCGGCAGCTCGGCGACCTGAGTCTCCTGGCCTGTGGCATAGGCACTGCGGCTGAGAAAATCCCCAGGGTCGAGGTACATCAGGTCGATATCGATGTCGTCCCACTGCTGGGCCGGTTTGCCGACAATCCGGCAGGCCGGCTGGCCCATCGAGCGGCATTCCAGCTCGCGAAACACCACCAGCCGCCCCAACAGCGACGAAGCGTAGCCGCTGGCATAGCCGATCTCCATCCAGCATGCCGGCTCGCCGCCCAGGCCATAGGCGGCGATATGCTCGTCATCCTCCAGCGAGTTGTGCCACAGAAACTCCGAATAGAAATGCCCGATGCTGGAGTCGATCTCGAAGCGCACCACCTCGACATTGACCATGCCTTCGAGCATGTGCAGACGCGGCCCGGCGCTGTAAAGGCTGGCGTGGTCGCCGTCCGGCCACTGCTCGCTGACCTGGGCCGCGTCCCGGGCGCCGGCCTGCCAGCCGATGCGGGTGATCAGGCCACGGGCTTTGTCCAAGCCCAGGGCTTCGATCAATTCGCGCCGGATGGAGCCGAACGCCGAACCCTGCATCAGCATCATCCGCTGCCCGCACAGCCAGATGCTGCCGTCCTGGGGCGCAAAGGCCACGGTCTCGGCCAGTTGCTCGGCCGAAGGCAGGCCGCTGGCCTCGAACTGGCTGGCGCGATCGACGATCAAGCGCTTGTGCCGCCCCAGCATCTGCTTGAGGAAATCTTCATCCGCAGGACGGCCGGGCTGGCTGGAAGGAGAACGGGTCATGGGCAATCAACAGGCAGTTCAGGGGCCTTGCAGTATGCCCCGGCGCTTTTCCGGGTCAATCGCCATCCCCCGTCGCCGTCGGTGCTGCGCAAGTTCTGGCCGATAACCGCACAGTTTCCACGAGTGCCCACAGAGTGCCGAGCTTTCGACAACCTCACGACTTCTCTGCATAAATTTCCGCAGCCCGCGCCTGATGCCGCGTGGCGGGCTCGCTAAAAAATCCGAAACAAACAAATAACCAATTGTTTTTAAAGGATATTTTTCAAAACAAAGCGCGTGGCACGATAGTTGTTATGCACAGGCAGATGCTCATCCATAACAACACAACAGGTGACCTTGCCATGCCTTCCGCCCGCCTTGTGCCTCCTCTGCCCTACCCCTCTGCCCTGGACGAGCGCTCCTTGCGCAACCTTGCCCGCCTCGGCTGAAACGCCGCCGTAGCGGGCCCCCATCCCTACCCTCACGCGCCATCGGCTTGATTGCTGACAGCCGAGCCATGGCCACGAACCAGAGAGAACCCCATGACTGCGACTCGACCTGCCTATCAACACCTGGAACTGCAACCCATCGCCGCAGACTGGCGAGCCGGCAGCAGCGGCCGGGAGCTACCCGTCTACGACCCGTTCACCGGGCAATGCCTGCTGCAGATCAGCCTGGTCAACCGCCAGGACCTGGATCAGGCCTATGCCAAGGCCCGCCAGACCCAGGGCCAATGGGCCGCCAGCAGCCCGGCGCAACGCAGCGAGGTATTGCTCAACGCCGCGCGGATCTTCGATGAACGCCGTGAAGAAATCATCGGTTGGCTGATCCGCGAATCCGGCAGCACGCGGATCAAGGCGCAGATCGAATGGGGTGCGGCCCGCGCCATCATCGTCGAGGCCGCCAGCCTGCCCAGCCGGGTGCACGGGCGGATCGTCGCCTCCAACATTCCCGGCAAGGAAAGCCGCGTCTACCGCAAGCCGCTGGGGGTGATCGGGGTGATCAGCCCGTGGAACTTCCCCCTGCACCTGAGCGCCCGCTCCCTGGCCCCGGCGCTGGCCCTGGGCAACGCGGTGGTGGTCAAGCCGGCCAGCGACACCCCGGTGACCGGCGGCCTGCTGCTGGCGCGGATCTTCGAGGAAGCCGGGCTGCCCGCCGGGGTGCTCAGCGTGGTGGTCGGCGCCGGGGCGGAAATCGGCGATGCCTTTGTCGAGCACCCGGTCCCGGCGTTCATTTCCTTTACCGGCTCGACCCAGGTCGGTCGCAACATCGGGCGCATCGCCAGTGGCGGTGAGCACCTCAAGCACGTGGCCCTGGAGCTGGGGGGCAACAGCCCGTTCGTGGTCCTGGCCGATGCCGACCTGGAGCAGGCGGTGAACGCCGCGGTGGTGGGCAAGTTCCTGCATCAGGGGCAGATCTGCATGGCGATCAACCGCATCATCGTCGAGCAGCCGGTTTTGCGGGCCTTTACCCAGCGCTTTGTCGAACGGGTCAAGGCCCTGCCCTACGGCGACCCGAGTCTGGCGGCCACGGTGGTCGGCCCGGTGATCAACAGCAAACAGCTGGCCGGTCTGCAGGACAAGATCCGCCTGGCCCTGGCCGAAGGCGCGACCTTGCTAGTGGGTGGCCCGGCTTCGGGCAATGTGCTGCCGCCCCACGTGTTCGGCGACGTGCACGCCGACATGGAAATCGCCCGCGAAGAAATCTTCGGCCCCCTGGTGGGCATCCAGAGCGCGCGGGATGCCGAGCACGCCCTGGAGCTGGCCAATGCCAGTGAATACGGCCTGTCCAGCGCGGTGTTCAGCGCCAACCCGGAGCGTGGCGTGCAGTTCGCCCAGCGCCTTCATGCGGGGATGAGCCACGTCAACGACATGCCGGTCAACGATGAGCCCAACGCGCCCTTTGGCGGCGAGAAGAACTCGGGCCTGGGCCGTTTCAACGGCGACTGGGCAATCGACGAATTCACCACCGACCACTGGATCACCCTGCAACACACACCACGTCCCTATCCCTTCTGAGCTGGGCGCTTATCAACCGAGTCACCCCATAACAATACGGAGTACGCCATGTCCTCGCTCCTCAACAGCCCCGCTGCACAGCGGACCCTTGCCTTGTGCCTGGCCCTGCCCCTGATGGTGCTGGCCGGTCCGGCCGCCGCCGATGGCGACGGCGTCTGGAAAAACGGTGAAAACGTCTATGCCAAGGTCTGCGGCCACTGCCACGAAAAGCAGGTCGGCCCGCCGATCAAGGGGCGCCAACTGCCGCCGCCCTACATCACCGCGGTGGTGCGCAACGGCTTTCGCGCGATGCCGGCCTTCCCGGCATCGTTCATCGACGACAACGCCTTGCAGCAGGTCGCCGAGTACATCTCCAACGCCCCGGCCCCGGCCGCCCAACCTTGAGGAGACGCCCATGAACATTGAACGTCGCTCACTGCTCAAGGGCATGGCCCTGGGCGGCCTGGCCAGCGTCGCGGTGACCGGCCCCGGCCTGGGCCTGGCCAACAGCGTGCTGGGCCCGTCCAGCGGCCCACGGCTACCGACCCTGGCCCTGGTCAGCCCCGCCGTCGCCGACTCGGCTTTCGTCCAGGGGATCAACGCCAGCTCGGTAGCGCGCCAGGTCAGCGTGCAGCGCTGGGAGGGCAACCTGGCGTCGCTCCAGGCGCTGCAGCAACGCCTGGGCAGCGGCCGGCCACAACGCCTGATCGGCCTGCTGGACGACGCCAGCGCCGCCCTGGTGCTGGACCAGGCCCGTAGCGCCGGGGCCCGAGTGCAATGGCTCGGCCAGCACCACAGCGATGCCCGGAGCTCGCGCCACCAACTGCTGGGCACCGCCGCCGCCCATGGCTGCGCCTTGCAACTGGGTCTGCAACTGAACGCCTGTGGCGCCGGTTTCAGCCTCAGCGAACAACGCCTGCTGGCACAGCCGGCGTTCCAGGCCGGCGCTCGCGCCCGCGATCCGCGCAGCGCCGAACAATGGGCCGCCATCCTCGGCTACAGCCTGGCCGAACTGGCCCGCGGCCGCCTCGGCCAGGCGCCTTTGGCCAGCCCACGGGCCACGCCGCTGAGCGGCCATTTCGTTTCGTTTTCGATCGAGGCTTGAAGGAGCTGATCCCATGACTGAGCAAACCCAGAAGCCACTGCTGCCCCGGGGCGTGAATACGGCCCACTTCAATAAAGCCATCGCCCAGTTCCGAGCATTGCTGGGGGACGAGAACGTCCTGGTCAAGGACGACCAACTGGTGCCCTACAGCAAGATCATGATGGCGGTGGACACCGCCGAGCACATGCCTTCGGCCGCGGTCACCGCCACCAGCGTCGAGCAGGTGCAGGGGGTGGTGAAGATCTGCAACGAACACAAGATCCCGGTCTGGACCATCTCCACCGGGCGCAACTTCGGCTACGGTTCGGCCGCCCCCGGCCAACGCGGCCAGGTGATTCTCGACCTGAAGAAAATGAACAAGATCCTCCACGTCGACCCGCAATTGTGCACCGCGCTGGTGGAGCCCGGGGTCACCTACCAGCAGCTCTACGACTACATCCAGGAACACAACCTGCCGCTGATGCTGTCCTTCTCGGCGCCCTCGGCCATCGCCGGTCCCCTGGGCAACACCATGGACCGCGGCGTCGGCTACACCCCCTACGGCGAACACTTCCTCATGCAGTGCGGCATGGAAGTGGTGCTGGCCAACGGCGACGTCTATCGCAGCGGTATGGGCGGGGTCAAAGGCGACAACGCCTGGCAAGTGTTCAAGTGGGGCTACGGCCCGACCCTGGATGGCATGTTCACCCAGGCCAACTACGGCATCTGCACCAAGATGGGCTTCTGGCTGATGCCCAAGCCGCCGGTGTTCAAGCCGTTCGAGATCAAGTTCGAGAACGAGTCGGACATTGCCGAGATCGTCGAATTCATCCGCCCGCTGCGCATCGCCCAGGTGATTCCCAACTCGGTGGTGATCGCCGGCGTGCTGTGGGAAGCGGCCACCTGCAACACCCGCCGCTCCGACTACACCAGCGAGCCGGGGGCCACCTCCGAGGCCATCCTCAAGCAGATCCAGAAGGACAAGAACCTCGGTGCCTGGAACGTCTACGCCGCGCTGTACGGCACCCAGGAGCAAGTGGACGTCAACTGGAAGATCGTCAACCAGGCCCTCAAGGCCCTGGGCAAGGGACGCATCGTCACCCAGGAAGAAGCGGGCAACACACAACCGTTCCTGTACCGCTCGCAACTGATGTCCGGGGTGCCCAACCTGCAGGAGTTCGGCCTGTACAACTGGCGCGGCGGCGGAGGCTCGATGTGGTTCGCCCCGGTAAGCCAGGCCCGCGGCAGCGAGTGCAACAAACAGCAGGCCCTGGCCAAGCAGGTCCTCAACAAGCACGGCCTGGACTATGTCGGCGAATTCATCGTCGGCTGGCGCGACATGCACCACGTCATCGACGTGCTGTACGACCGCAGCAACCCGGAAGAAACCCTGCGCGCCAACGCCTGCTTCGCCGAACTGCTGGATGTGTTCGAGCAGCAAGGCTATGCCGTGTACCGGGTCAACACCGCCTTCCAGGAGCGGGTGGCGCAGAGCTACGGCCCGGTCAAGCGCAAGGTCGAGCACGCCATCAAGCGCGCCCTGGACCCGAACAACATCCTCGCCCCGGGCAAGTCCGGGATCGATCTGGCCAACCCCTTCTAAATCGCACACACGCCCCGTCGGCCTGGCGCCACGGGGCCCTTTGAAGCACAGGAAAATCCATGAAGTACACCCCACTGCTCGCAGCTCACGCCCTGTTGCTGGCCGCCCCCCTGGCCCTGGCCAACGGCGATGCGGTCCTCGGCAAGACTCTGTTCAGCGCTCAATGCGGCTTCTGCCACAGCGTCGAGAACGGCAAGCACCTGATGGGCCCCAGCCTGCAAGGCGTGTTCGGCCGGGCCAGCGGTAAGGCCCAGGGCTTCAGCTATTCCAGTGCCCTGCAAGGCGCAGGCCTGCAATGGAACGATGCCACGCTGGAGCGCTGGTTGAGCAACCCGGCGACCCTGGTACCGGGCAACAAGATGATGTTTCCCGGCCAGGCCGACCCGCAGAGCCGCCAACACCTGATTGCCTACCTGAAAAGCCTGCACTGAGGCCGCAGGCAGCGACGCCTCAACTAGCACTACGCTGAAACGAAAACGCCCGGAGCATGGCCCCGGGCGTTTTTTTACGCGTCGAACCACCGCGCGTCAGGCTTTGCGGGTGCGCGGCAGGAAGATCGCCAGCACTCCGAACAGCGGCAGGAACGAGCACAGGAAGTACACGTACTCGATGCCATGGATGTCCGCCAGGTGCCCCAGCAGCGCCGCGCCGATCCCGCCGAAACCGAACATCAAACCGAAGAACACCCCGGCGATCATGCCGACGTTGCCCGGCACCAGTTCCTGGGCGTAGACCACGATGGCGGAGAACGCCGAGGCCAGGATAAAGCCGATCACCACACTGAGGACGCTGGTCCAGAACAGGTCGACATGGGGCAGCAGCAGGGTGAACGGCGCCACCCCGAGGATCGAGAACCAGATCACCGCCTTGCGCCCGATCTTGTCGCCGATCGGCCCGCCGAAGAAGGTCCCCGCCGCCACCGCGCCGAGAAACAGGAACAGGTGCAGTTGCGAGCTGGCCACCGACAGGTCGAATTTCTCGATCAGGTAGAAGGTGAAATAGCTGGTGAAGCTGGCCATGTAGAAATACTTGGAGAACACCAGCAGCCCGAGGACCACCAGGGCGCTGATCACCCGGTTCCTCGACAGACCATGGGTCGCCGCCTGGCCCTGCTTGAGCTTGTGCAGGCGCAGATGGTTGGCGTACCAGCGGCTGATGGCGTAGAGCACCACCAGGGCAAACAGCGCGAACAGACCGAACCAGGCCACATTGCCCTGGCCGTAGGGAATGATGATCGCCGCGGCCAGCAAGGGGCCGAACGCGGTGCCGGCGTTGCCGCCCACCTGGAAGCTCGACTGCGCCAGGCCATAGCGCCCGCCGGAAGCCAGCCGGGCGACCCGCGACGCTTCCGGGTGGAAGGTCGAAGAGCCAATGCCGATCAATGCAGCCGCCAGCAGGATCAGGGCAAAGCTGCCGACCTGGGACATCATCAAGATGCCGATCAGGGTGCAGATCATGCCCGCTGGCAACAGGAACGGCAGAGGCCGTCGATCGGTGTAAAAACCAACCCAGGGTTGCAGCAGGGAAGCGGTGAGCTGAAAGGTCAGGGTGATCAGGCCGACCTGGGTGAAGGTCAGGCCGTAATTGTCCTTGAGCATCGGGTAGATCGCCGGCAGCACCGCCTGGATCAGGTCGTTGATCAAGTGGGCCAGGGCCACCGCACCAATGATGCGCAAGACCAGTGGACTGCTTTGCGAAGCGGGAGATGCCGTCGTTGCGACGGTCTGAGGGTTGCTGCTAGCCATAGGATTTTCCGTACAACGGGTGGGTGCACAGGGGCAGATGCGCCAATGTGCCATTTTTTGCTGCGCACACGCCATCCCATTAGCTTGCTAACGACCCCACTATCCGCGCCTCGGGGAAGTCCGCTTCAAGCTCGGCCTTGAGCCATTGGATGAACCACTCCACGTCCTGCGACCATTCAGTGGCCGGGGTCAGCACCCGGTAGCTTTCCAGCTTCACCTGATCCTCCAGCACCCGCACCAGGGTGCCGGCCTTGAGCTCCTCGCGCACCAGCACTTCATTGGCCAGGGCAATGCCGCCGCCGCTTTCGGCCACCGACAGGGCGTGGTCGTTGTTCACATAGATCAGGTCGGAGCTGAGCTGGATATCCAGGCCATTGGCGGCAAACCACAGGTTCCACCACTCACCGTCATCGAAATGGATCAACTCGTGACGGGCCAGATCCGCCGGGCCCTTGATCGGCTCGATGCCGGCCAGGTAAGCCGGGGTGCAAATCGGGAACACCCGAGGGCAGATCAGGCTGATCCGTGACTCGGGGTACTGCCCATCCAGGCCATAGGCGATCCCCAGGTCGGCGCTCTTGGCGTCGACTTCGGTGAAGGTGGAGTTCGGCTCGATGGCGAACTTCAAACCCGGCCGCACATGGCGCAGCGCCTCCAGGCGCGGGGTCAGCCAGCGCTTGGCAAAACCCGGCACCACCATGATCCGCAGCCAGCGCTCGGCGGCCTTGGGCTGGGCTTCGCGCCCGGCCTCGATGATCAGTTGCAGGGCGGCGGCGATCTTGCGGTGGTACTTCTCCCCCGCCGGGGTCAGGACCACACCGCGCGAGGTGCGTTCGAACAACTGCACCCCGAGCCAGTCCTCCAGCAGCTTCACGTGGCGGCCGATGGCCGGCTGGGTGACATGCAGCGACCTGGACGCTTCGACATAGCTGCCCAGGCGGGCCGCGGCATCAAAAGCCCGCACCGCATTCAACGGTGGCAAACGCTGTTCGGCCATGGTTTTGCACGCTCTCTGCTATTAAATTATTTAACAGCTGGTATGTTAAAATTGATGTTTCGCCCCCGCAACCCCTCACTGATAATCAGCCCCAGCAGAACAATAAGAACCCGCGCAAAGCCCGTAAAAACAGGCTTTGCACGCATCCGAACACATCTCGATCCTGCCCTAAGAAAAACAATATCCATGGCCTGCGCGACAGCCCATGGGGGAATCGGAGGTAAGGCATGAATGCCCTGCATGCGCTGCAAACACTGGCGGTGTCCATCCGCTCGGTGCGTAAGGTCTACGGCGATCCACACAGCGGCCCGGTGGCCCTGAAGCACATCGACCTGGACATCCGCGACAACGAATTCTTCACCCTCCTCGGCCCCTCTGGCTGCGGCAAGACCACCCTGTTGCGGATGATCGCCGGGTTCGAATTTCCGACCCAGGGCGAGATCCTCCTTTACGGCGAGAACATCGCCGAGCGGCCGCCCTTCGAGCGCCCGGTGAACACCGTGTTCCAGCATTACGCCCTGTTCCCCCACATGACCCTGGCCGAGAACCTGGCCTTCGGCCTGGAATCGCGGCCCATGGGCCAGGTGCTGAGCAAGGCGCAGATCGCCGAGCGGGTGCGCGAGATGCTGGCCCTGGTGCAGATGGAACGCTTCGCCGGGCGCAAGCCCAACCAACTCTCCGGCGGCCAGCAGCAACGCATCGCCCTGGCCCGGGCCCTGGCGCCCCACCCCAAGGTGCTGTTGCTGGACGAACCGCTGTCGGCCCTGGACCTCAAGCTGCGCCAGGCCATGCGCGAAGAACTCAAGGCGATCCAGGCCAAGACCGGCATCACCTTCATCTTCGTCACCCATGACCAGGAAGAAGCCCTGACCCTGTCCGACCGCATCGCCGTGCTCTCCGAAGGCGAAGTGCAGCAAGTGGGTCGCCCGGAAGAGATCTACGAGCAACCGCGTAATCGCTTCGTCGCCGACTTTATCGGTGAAACCAACTTCATCCAGGCCACCGTCAGCCGCGTCGAAGCCGGCCTGGCCTGGTTTGGCGGTCCCGCCGGAGAGGCGCTGCCGGCGCAACCCTGCAACACGGTCAAAGTCGGCCAGCAGGTCACCCTGTCCGTGCGCCCGGAGCGCCTGCACCTGCGTAGCGACGCCGTGGAAGGCGCCCTGGCGTGCCGCATCGAGGCGCAGATCTACCTGGGTACCGACCTGCAATACCAGGTCAGCCTTGGCGACGGCATGCGCCTCACCGTGCGTGCGCCCAACAGCCTCGAACACCATCCGCGTCTGAGCGTGGGCAGCCACGCCGGGCTGGTGTTCGAACGCGGCAGCGCCAGCGTCCTGCTGGATTGACCACGAGGATTCGCCATGCACGCCTCATCGATTTCCCAGCACCTGGAACGGCGCAAGGCCTTGCGCAGCGTTCTCGGAGTCAGCCCGGCGCTGATTGCCATCGGCCTGTTCCTGATCGTGCCGATCCTGATCGTCATCGGCTACTCGCTGATGGAAGCCAACCCCTACGGCGGGGTGAACCAGGTCTTCAGCAGCGACGCCTACACCGCCCTGCTGTTCGAACGGCAACTGGATGACAGCCTGGCCTTCACCGACTCCTACCTGCTGATCGCCCTGCGCTCCATCGGCATCGCCGGGCTGACCACCCTCATCACCCTGCTGATCGGCTTTCCGGTGGCGGTGTGGCTGGCCATGCAACCGGTGCAGCGCCGGGGCCTGCTGATCTTCCTGATCACCGTGCCGTTCTGGGCCAACCTGCTGATCCGTACCTACGCCTGGATCCTGCTGCTGCGCAACACCGGGGTGATCAACAACAGCCTGATGGACCTGGGGCTGATCCACGAACCGCTGCAACTGCTGTACACCGACGGCGCGGTGCTGCTGGGGCTGGTCTACACCTACGCGCCCTTCGTGGTGCTGCCGATCTACGCCACCCTGGAAAAGATGGACATCCGCCTGCTGGAAGCCGCCCAGGACCTCTACGCCGGGCGCTGGCGCACCTTGCGCAAGGTGGTGCTGCCAATCGCCAAGCCGGGGATCTTCGCCGGGGCGATCCTGACCTTCGTGCCCTGCCTGGGGGCGATGATCGCTCCGGAACTGCTGGGCGGCGGCACCCGGATGATGCTCGGCAACCTGATTTTCCGGCAGTTCAGCGACGCCCGTAACTGGCCCTTCGGCGCCGCCCTGTCCCTGGTGCTGATGGCCGCGGTGATGCTGGTACTGACCGTCTACGCCCTGCGCGCCCAGCGCCAGCGAACCCTTCAGGAGGGTGCATGATGATCCGCCTGTTCAAACGCAACGGCCCAGGCGTCCAGGACTTTCCCGGCTTCGGCGGCGTCAGTTTCCTGTTCTACCTGTACCTCTACGCGCCGATCCTGGTGCTGGTGGTGTTCTCCTTCAACGCCAACCAGTCGGCCACGGTGTGGAGCGGCTTCAGCCTCGACTGGTACCGCGCAGCGTTTGCCAACCAGGCCCTGCGCCAGGCGGCGGGCAACAGCCTGCTGATCGCCGTGTGCGCCAGCATGGCAGCCACCGCCATCGCCACCCTGGCCGCCCTGGGCACTTCACGCGGGGCCAAGTTCAAGGGCCTGCAACTGTCCATGGGCGCCATCATGCTGCCCCTGGTGCTGCCGGAAATCGTCGTCGGCGTGGCCACCCTGGCGCTGTTCTCGACGCTGGGGCTGTCCCTGGGCTACGGCAACCTGATCATCGCCCACACGGTGTTCTGCATCCCCTTCGCCTACTTGCCGATCCGCGCCCGCCTCAACGACATGGACCTGTCCCTGGAGCATGCCGCCGCGGACCTGTACGCCGGCCCCTGGCGCACCTTTCGCAAGGTGACCCTGCCGCTGCTGATGCCGGGGATCGTCTCCGGGCTGATGCTGGCCTTCATCGTCTCCCTGGATAACTTCGTGATCTCGATGATGGTGTCCCAGGCGGGCACCACCACCCTGCCGATCTTCATCTTCGGCCTGTTGCGCATGGGCGTGACACCCGACGTCAACGCCGTGTCGACGCTGATCCTCGGCGTCTCGGTGCTGTTCGTCAGCCTCTCTTACCTGTTGAGCAAGAAACACCCTTGAACCGTCCACTGACCTTGGGGAAATGCCATGAGCAAGTTGATCGCAAGTCTGGGAACCTCGCTGCTGCTGAGCCTGCCACTGGCGGTACAGGCCGCCGAGAAACTCAACGTCGTGAGCTGGAGCGGCTACTTTTCGCCGGAGATTCTCGCCAAGTTCCAGAAGCAGACCGGCATCGAGGTCACGGTGGACTCCTACGATTCCAACGAAACCCTGCTGGCCAAGCTGAAACAGGGCGGCACCGGTTATGACGTGGCAATCCCGTCCCACCAGTTCATTCCGATCCTGATCCAGGAGCAGTTGCTGGAGCGCTTCGATCCGGCCCAGCAGCCCTACTACGCCGGCGTGGTCGACAACCTGAAAAAGCCCACCTGGGACCCTGAAGGCGCCTACTCGGTGCCCTTCATCTGGGGCACCACCAGCGTGGTGCTCAACAGCGAACGCTACAAAGGCCCGAGCGACAGCTACAAAGTGCTCTACGAACCGCCAGCGGAGCTGCAGGGGCGGATCAACATGTTCGACTCGGTGAGCGAAGTGATCGACATGGCCAGCCTGTACCTGAACATTCCGCTGTGCAGCGAAGACCCCAAGCAGATGCAGCAGATCCTTGGCCTGCTCAAGGCGCAGAAGCCCTTCGTCAAGACCTACAGCTCCAAGGCCGGGGCGATCCGCGAGAACCTGGCAGCCGGGGAAGTCGACATGTCGATGTTCTGGGGCGGTTCGTCGATGCGTGCCCGGGAGATGAAGCCCAGCCTGAAGTACCTCTACCCGAAAGAAGGCGTGCTGGCCTGGGTGGACAACATGGTCATCCCCAAGGGCAGCAAGCACCCGGCGAACGCCAAGGCCTTCATCGCCTTCCTCAGCCAGCCTGAGAACGCCGCCATGACCCAGAACTTCCTCAAGCACCAGAGCCCGATCAAGGGCGTCGAACCCTTCCTCGACGCCGGGTTGAAGGATGCTCCCGAGCTGCACATTCCCGAGGGCACCAAGGTGGTCTTCAGCCAGACCTGCGGCGAAGGCGCGATCCGCCTCGCCGACCGCCTGTGGACCAACCTGATGCGCTGAGCTGCGTTGACTTCTGCCGCCCCGGCCTGGATGCCGGGGCGTTTCTAAAGCCGTTTGAAAGGCCCCCTGCCATGATCGCCAATCCCCCCAGCGAGCTGGTCCTGCTCCAGGCCCATGAACTCGCCGAGCGTATCCGCCTGCGTCAGGTTTCCTGCCGGGAAGTGATGCAGACCTACCTTGCCCACATCGAGCGCTACAACCCCCTGGTCAATGCCCTGGTCAGCCTACAACCGGCCGACAGCCTGCTGGCCCAGGCCGAGCAGCGCGACGCCGAACTGGCCCGTGGCGACTATCGCGGCTGGATGCACGGCCTGCCTCACGCGATCAAGGACCTGTCCCTGACCCAGGGCATCCGCACCACCCTGGGCTCGCCGCTGTACCGGGATTTCATCCCCGAGCGCGACGGCATCATGGTGGAACGGATCAAGGCTGCCGGGGCGATCATTATCGGCAAGAGCAACACCCCGGAATTCGGCCTCGGCTCGCAGACCTACAACCCGCTGTTCGGCGCCACCGGCTGTGCCTATGACCCGAGCAAGACCGCCGGCGGCAGCAGTGGCGGCGCCGCCGCAGCCCTGGCCCTGCACCTGGTGCCGGTGGCCGACGGCAGCGACATGATGGGCTCGCTGCGCAACCCGGCGGCCTTCAACAACATCTTCGGTTTCCGCCCGTCCCAGGGCCGGGTGCCCTTCGACGACAGCAGCGACCTGTTCATCGACCAGCTCGGCTACGAAGGCCCCATGGCCCGCAGCGTGCGCGACGCAGCGCTGCTGCTGTCGGTGCAGGCCGGCGGCGATGCACGGGCACCGCTGTCCATCGCCGAATCGGGCCAGGGCTTCGCCGCGCCACTGGAGCGCGACTTCAAGGGCACGCGCCTGGGGTGGCTGGGGGACTTCAACGGTTACCTGCCGATGGAAAAAGGTGTGCTGGAACTCTGTGAAAAGGCCTTCGGCGATTTCCGCAGCCTGGGCTGCAGCGTCGAACCGGCCAGCCCGGACTTCGCCCCCGAGCGCCTGTGGAGCAGCTGGCGCACCTTGCGCCACTGGATGGTCGCCGGGTCCCTGGGCAGCGCCTATGCCGACCCGCACAAGCGTTCACAGCTCAAGGCAGAAGCCATCTGGGAAGTGGAAAACGGCCTCAAGCTGTCCGCCAGCCAGGTCTTCGACGCCTCGGTGATTCGCAGCGACTGGTACCGCGCCCTGTCAAAACTGTTCGAACGCTTCGACTACCTGCTGCTGCCCAGCGCCCAGGTCTTCCCCTTCGACAAGCACACCCCTTGGCCGTGCAGCATCGAAGGCGCGGCCATGGACACCTATCACCGCTGGATGGAGGTGGTGATTCCCGGCACCTTGTCCGGCTGCCCAGTGGCCAGCGTGCAGGCCGGCTTCAATGCCGAAGGCCTGCCCATGGGTTTGCAGATCATTGGCAAACACCAGGCCGACTTCGCCGTCCTGCAACTGGCCCACGCCTACGAACAGGCCAGCCGCTGGTTCCAGCGCTGCCCGTCGCCGCTGATTTCCGAGGGGAAGGGATAAACGGTTGATAGCGTAGATAATTTTTTTATAAAAATGCTTGACGCATTGTCGTTCTGCGCGAATAATGCGCGCCACTTGGCTACATAGCTCAGTTGGTTAGAGCATAGCATTCATAATGCTGGGGTCCGGGGTTCAAGTCCCTGTGTAGCCACCAAGTACTAAAAACGGCTTACCGCAAGGTAAGCCGTTTTTTTATGCCCGCGAAAAAGTACCGGGGATTACGCCGCATTGATCCACAAACGCGACACCCGCATTGAGCACCGCCACTGGCTGGGATAGAACACTCCGGCAGTGTGTGTGAGAGCTGCGCCATCCTCACTTCAAGGGCTCGATAATGACAATAAAAAACCACGCAACTTCAGTCGCCCCCTGGCTGTTCTCGCTTTTGGCAATCGCCTGTACCCCAACCTTTGCCGAACAGGCCCCTACCCCGCCTTCCAACCTGTTGACCGCCGCCGTGGCCTGGAAGCAGACCGCCGCCGAATTCGAGGCGCTGTACTACCAGGGCTTCAACATCGCCCGTCTGCAACTGGACCGTGCCCTGCAGGAGCACAAGGCCGGCGACCGGCCGCTGGCGATCATCAGCGACGTCGACGACACCGTGCTCAGCAGCAACAGCTACTGGGGCTACATGATCAATTCGGGGAAAGAATTCTTCGACGACGAGGCCTGGGACAAGTGGGTCGCGGACAATGGCCCGGTGGCCACTCCGGGCGCCGTGGAATTCCTCAAGTACGCCCAGTCCAAAGGCGTCGAGGTGTTCTACGTCACCAGCCGCGACCAGGGCGAAAAGACCTACGACTACGCCCTGGCCAACCTGCGCAAAAACCAGTTGCCCTACGCCGATGAACAGCACCTGACGGTGTACCGCGACAGCTCCAACAAGGAGCCGCGGCAGCAGGAAATCGCCAAGGACCACAACGTGGTGCTGATGCTGGGCGACAACCTCAACGACTTCAAACGCAAGTACTACGTAGCCGACGTCAAACAGCGCAGCAGCCTGATGACCGAGGACAAGCAGCAGTTCGGGCGCAAGTTCATCCTCTTCCCCAACCCCACCGACGGCCATTGGCTGAAGGCGATCTTCGGCGATTCCGAACCGCCGGCCACCGCGGAAAACCGCGCCAAGTTCAAGGCCACGGCCGGAGCTAACGCCTGGCAGGTGAAAGACTAACCACGCAACACCACAGCCCCCGCACAGGGGTGGTCATGGCTCCCTTCGAGCCATGACCCGCTACAGCGACCATCGCACCGTCACCATGGCATTACGCGGTTCACCATAGATGTCATTGCCGTAGTAGGTATTGGTGCTGATGCTCTGGTAGTACTTCTTGTCGAAGACGTTGTTCAGGTTAAGCCGAAACTCAAGGTGTTCGGACGCCTGATAGCGAGTCATCAGGTCCACCAGGGCATAGCCTTTCTGTTCGACGTACATCGGCGTGCCCGAGTCGTAGAAATTCACATCCTTGTTGTAGATCCGGTTCTGGCTATAGAGCCCCCCGCCCACAGTCCAACGATGCAAGTCTCCCGGCAGTTGGTAAGTGGTAAAGGCCTTGAACACGTGACGTGGAATATCGGTGTCGAACAGGCGGCCGACATTGTCCTCGTTGCTGTCCTTGCGATACTTGGCCTGGGCATAGGTGTAGCCCGCCCCCAACTCCCAACCCGGCGCCAGCTTACCGTTGACCTCAAGCTCGATACCTTCGCTGCGCACCTCGCCGCTGGCTTCGTAGCACTGCAGGCTGGAGCACTGAGCACTGACCACCTGCTTGGCGCGATTGACCTGGTCGATCCTGAACACCGCAACGCTGGCGGTCAGGGCTCCTTCGAAGTATTCGCCCTTGATGCCCGTCTCGTAGTTCTTGCCGACTACGGGCTTGATCAAGCCACCGGAGCTGTCCACTTCCGCTTGTGGGCTAAAGACATCGGTGTAGCTGACATACACCGAGTGATGGGCGTCAAGGTCGTAGACCATGCCCGCATAGCGGGTGAGGTTGCGGGTGACCTTGTAGTCGGTGCTGGAGGCGGTGCGCACCCCGGCAAAGCGCGTATCCACATCGTAGTCGTACCAGTCCAGGCGCCCGCCCAGAATCAGGGTCAGGGGCTCGGCGAGGCTAAAACGTGAGGTGAGGTAGAAGCTTTTCAGCTCGGAGTTGCGCTCCTGGCGCCAGTAATCCAGGTCCATCTGCGGCTTGGGCACGCTATGGGGATCGGGACGGTAGATGTTGGTCCGCGTCTCGTTGTCCTGGAAATTGCCCTTGCCGCGAAAGGCCAGCTCACGCTGACTGGCCCCCACCACCAGCTCATGCTCACGCCCGAACAGAGCAAACGGCCCGGAAGCGAAGAGGTCGTAGCTGTCTTGCTGATCCTTGTAGTGGTACTGACCGACGTACTGGCCGAACTCGTCGAAATCGGCGCCGAAACGCTCGGTCATCGAACCGAGCATCTGCAAGTCGGACCAGGACTTGCTGGCCGACAGCAACAATTTCCAGGCGTTGTCGAAGCGGTACTCCAGGCGACCAAAGGCCGTGACGTTGTTCTGGTCCCAGTACTCCCAGTCACTGCCCAGGTAGGCCGAGCGCGACAGGTGCAGGTGCCGGCCGTCAATCGCCGCAGGCAGCCCGCCCCAGGTCGTAGTGTTGTGCGACGCCTGATTGGTAGCGCCCACGGTCAGCGTGGTGTTGTCATTCAAGTCGGCCTCGGCAATGCCGTAGAACACCGAACGCTCGGCATCGGCCACGTCCTGGAAACTGTTCTTGCTCTGGTAGGCAGTCACCAGGCGCCCGCGCAACGTGCCACTGTCATTGAGGGCACTGGAGGCATCGATTTCGCTGCGGTAATTGTCCCAACTGCCGGCACTGGCAGTGATGCTCAGACGCGGTGCGGCAGTGGGCCGCTTGCGTACCATGTTGATCGCCGCCGAGGGGCTGCCCGTCCCCTGCATCAGGCCAGCGGCGCCACGCATGACTTCGACCCGATCGAAGATCGCAGTGTCGGCCGCAGTGCTCATGTCCCGGCTCAGGTAATGCGACATGTCGTTGGCCAGGCCATCGACCATGAGGTTCTGTACTTCAAAACCCCGCGAATAGAAAATCGGCCGCTGGGGTCCGTCCTTGGTGATGGAAATGCCCGGGGTGCTCTTGAGCACATCCTCCAGGCTTTGCATGTTCTGATCGTCCATGCGCTGGCGGGTGACCACGGTCACCGACTGTGGAGTCTCGCGAATCGACAGGGCCAGCTTGGTGGCCGTCTGCATGGCACCGGTGGTGTAGGAACCGGTGTCTTCGGTGGTGGTGCCCAGAGACGCGCCGGTGATCTGGGTCGGCCCCAGATGCAGCGCCGCCCCCGTCGGCAACTTGACCAGGGTATAGCGCGCCGGGCCTTCCTGGCGCAGTTGCAAGCCACTGCCGGCCAGCAGCTGCGCCACGCCCTGACTGAAGGAATAACGGCCCTTGAGCCCCTGGGTAACGAGCCCCTGGGTCTGGCTGGAGCCAAAGGACAGGGTAACTCCGCTGGCCGCGGCAAACTCACTGAGTGCAGTACCCAGTGCCCCTGGCGCAATGTTGAATTCCTGCGCTTCGCCCACCGCCTCCTGGGCCAGGGCCAACGGCGCAACACTGGTGACCGCCAGCAGCGTGCCAAGGGTGATGCTCAACGCCGTGCGATTGAAACTGCGCCGCAGGGCGGCCTGGGTGAAACGACTCCGGTGGCTCATGTACGCGTCCTATGCCATAGCAGTAAAGGCGGCTGATTGACCGCTCTACTGATGAGCCGAACGCCAGGCGGAATCGGCAAGGCGCATTGACGATTTTTCTTCAAGCGACCATTCGCCCGTCACGCTTGCACACGCACCCAGTACCTGGAAAACCGGCGCACCCTCACCGGCAACGACAATGGCAGGTTGGCCAGCACCCCATCGATATCATCCAGGCGGAAGGCCCCGCTGATGCGCAGTTGCGCAACTTCATCCGCACACCCCAGGTAGCCAGGGCGGTAACGACCCAGCTCACGGATGAAATCCGCCAGTCGCCAGTCAAGCGCCACCAACTGGCCCCGGACCCAGGCACTCTCGGCATTGTCCGCCACCCGCAGGGCACCCATCTGCCCGGAGCCGAAGGTCAGCGCCTGGCCTTCGGCGACCCTCCGGGCATGTTGCGGATCATCGTTCAGGCGCACCTCCACCGCATGTTGCTGAACCGATACTTGGCTGAAGGCCGGCTCCAGGCGCACATCGAAACGGGTGCCCAGGGCCCGGATGCGGCCATGGGCAGTTACCACCAGTAAAGGGCGCGCCGGTGCCCGGTCTGCGGCCGTGGTGACTTGGATCTCGCCCTGACGCAGGAAGATCAGCCGTTCTTCATGGCTGTAGGCAACGTCGACCCGGGTATCGGTATTGAGGTGCAGCCGCGTGCCGTCCGCCAGCAGTTCTTCCCGGCGCTGGCCGGTGCGCGTGGCGAAGTCGGCGCTGTAGGGAGACAGCCGATAGCCGCCCAGCAACGCCGAGCCACTAGCCATCAGCAGCAGTACCTTGAGGCCCTGGCGGCGCTGGATGCCCATTTCCGACAAGACCGGCAAGGCAATATCCTGCGGGACCCCACGCAGCTGCAGTTGCAGCCTTTGCACCCGGGCCCAGGCTCGCGCATGTTGCGCATCGGCGCCAAGCCACTGCTGCCAGGCCTGTTGCTGCGCCGCGCTGACCTGTTGATCGTTGAGGACCAGGTACCAGTCCACCGCTGCCTGCAGGTGGGCCTTGTCCAGGGGAGGAGGCGACGGCACGTTCAATCGTCCATCAGTTGTATGCATTGCAGCAGTGCCTTGCCCAGATGATTCTTGACGGTGGTCACCGACACCCCCAACTGCCGCCCGACCTGCACATAGCTCAGGCCGTCCAGCTGCACCATGAGGAAAATCTGTCGGGTGCGCGTGCCCAGTCCATCGAGCAAGGCATCGATGGCCAGCAATGACTCGATGATCAAATGATGGGTTTCAGGTGAAATGTCCTGAGGCTCCGGACGTGCCGCCAAAGCCTCCAGATAGGCCTGTTCCAGAACTCTGCGGCGCGCCTTGTCGATCAGCAGGCCGCGGGCGATGGTCGCCAAGTAATGACGGGGCTCTCGCAGTGCCGGCAACTGGCGCAGCGACAGCATCCGCACGAAGGTGTCCTGGGCCAGGTCCGCCGCATCGGCACAGTTGCCGGTGCGGCTGCGCAACCAGCCCTTCAACCAGCCGTGGTGGGCGCCATACAGATCTTCGATCTCCAGCGATATTGAAGCCTTGACCCCTGCGTCCATGATCGACCGCCGCTAATGATAATATCTCTCATTATTATCCAGTCGTTTTTTCATGACAACAGAGCGCCCTTCCCGGCAGACCTGAATGCCGCATGCCTGGCCTTTCCGGAAAAACCGCAGCACGCTGCGGTTTTTCCACCCAGGTCAGTTGAAGGGTTGTGGACGCGGTGTCTGCGCCGAGGACGGCGGCAGGATCGGCAGCTTGAAGTCCGGTTGATCGCCGGTCAGGGTTTCAAGGAAGGCCACGATCTGGCCGACTTCCTCAGTGCCCAGCTTGCGCCCCAATTGCAGCCTGGCCATCACGTCCACCGCCTCTTCCAGCGTCCAGTAGGCGCCGTCGTGGAAGTAGGGATAGGTCAGCGCCACGTTGCGCAAGGTCGGCACCTTGAACAGCATGCGGTCGGCGTCCTTGCCGGTCAGCCCGGCCACGCCCTGGGCCGGGTTCTGGGTGACGTAGGGCTCGATCATGCCCATTTTCTGGAACGAGCCACCGCCTACCGCTTCGCCGTTGTGGCAGGCCACGCAGCCGATGGACTTGAACAGTTGGTAGCCCTTGAGCGCGGTGGGGCTGATGGCCGCCTTGTCGCCCTTGAGCCAGCGGTCGAACGGCGCATTGGGCGTCACCAGGGTGGCTTCGAAGGCGGCAATGGCGTTGGTGGCGTCGTCGAAGCTGATCTCATCGTTGCCATACACGCGCTTGAACGATGCTCGGTACTGGGGAATGGAGCGCAGCACCTCCACCGCCAGTTCATGGGTAAAGCCCATCTCCCCCGGGTTGGTGATCGGACCGCTGGCCTGTTCCTGGAGCGTGGCCGCACGGCCATCCCAGTACTGCGCAAAGCTCAGGCCGGAGTTGAGCACCGTGGGCGAGTTGATCGGCCCCTGGTGCCAGTTGTGGCCGATGGAGGTGGGCAGGTTGTCGCTGCCGCCCATGCTCAGGTTGTGGCAGGAGTTGCAGGAGATGAAACCGGATTTGGACAGGCGCGGGTCGAAGAACAACTGCTTGCCCAACTCCACCTTGGCCACATCGGTGATCTTCGCCGGTTGTACCGGCAGGATCGGCTCGCTCGGCGTCTCGCCCCGTACCTCGCCCCCCAACAGCAATCCGAACACAAGTAACCACTTACAACCGTGCATGGCGTCCTCTCATCAGGCTTATGGTTTGCTGCACCATGTGCCCAACCTCCCCCAGCCGCCCTGACTCAGATCAATCGGTGGCCGGGTGCACGCCTGCCTGCGACCCTATGTACAGGGCCGCTGAGCAGCGCCTTGCCACTGGCCCAGCGCACGGTCATGGCCACCTGCCGGCCCTGCTGTCGGCGCCACTGCTGTACATTCCCCTCCACGGACGACACCTCATTTCCCAGTGAACGGAGCTCAACGCGTGTTCTCGATCTTCCCTCCCCGTCACCGCCACCTGGCCCGCCTCAGCCTGCTGGCCGCCGCCCTCAGCCTCAGCGCCTGTAACAACCCGCCCTCTTCCACTGCCCTGCCTGCCGCTCCGGAAATCGCTTCGGGCTACCGCACCGACATGCAGACCCGGCACGCCGACAAACACATGGCGGCCGCCGCCAACCCGCTGGCCGCCGAAGCCGGACGCGAGATGCTGCGCCAAGGCGGCTCGGCCATCGACGCGGCGATTGCCATGCAAGCGGTGCTGACCCTGGTGGAGCCGCAGTCCTCGGGGATTGGCGGCGGCGCGATGATCGTGCTCTGGGACGGCAAGGCCGTGCGCACTTATGACGGTCGGGAAACCGCGCCGGCGGGCGCCACCGAGAAGCTCTTCCTGCAGGCGGACGGCAAGCCGATGCCCTTCCCTCAGGCGCAGATCGGTGGACGCTCGGTCGGCACCCCGGGCGTGCTGCGGGCCCTGGAAATGGCCCACCAGAAACACGGGCGCCTGCCCTGGGCGCAGCTGTTCGAGCCGGCGATCCGCCTGGCCGAGCAAGGCTTCGCTATCTCGCCACGGCTGCACACCATGATCAGCGCCGACCCGTTCCTGGCGCGCTCGCCGGACATGGCCGCGTACTTCCTCAATGCCGATGGCACGCCGAAAGCCGTGGGCACCTTGCTGAAAAATCCACAGCTGGCCGCCGTGCTCAAGCGCATCGCCCAGGAAGGCCCGGACGCCCTGTACACAGGCCCGGTGGCCGCGGAAATCGTCGCCAAGGTCCAGGGCCACGCCAACCCCGGCAGCCTGTCGCTCAATGACCTGCAAGGCTACCGCGCCAAGGAACGCGCGCCGCTGTGCAGCGACTACAAGCGCTGGCAGGTGTGCGGCATGCCGCCGCCCTCTTCCGGCGGCGTGGCGGTGGCGCAGATCCTCGGCACCCTGCAAGCCCTGGAACAACGCGACCCGCGCTACACCCTGGCCAACCTCAAGCCGCAGCAAACCAACCTGCCGGCCGGCCTTGAGCCTGCGCCGCAAGCGGTGCACCTGATCGCCGAAGCCGAGCGCCTGGCCTACGCCGACCGCGGCCTGTACGTGGCCGACAGCGACTTTGTGCCCGTGCCGGTGGCCGGCCTGATCGCCCCGGACTACCTGGCCCGGCGCGCCGCCCTGATCAGCGAGCGCAGCCTGGGCAAGGCCGAGCCGGGCCAGCCCCGGGGCATCCAGGTGGCCTACGCCCCGGACCGTTCGCCCATGCGCATTTCCACCTCGCAAGTGGTGGCGGTGGATGACTTAGGGGGCGCGGTGTCCATGACCACCACGGTGGAAGCGGCCTTTGGTTCACACCTGATGGTCCAGGGCTTCATGCTCAACAACCAGCTGACCGACTTCTCCTTCATCCCCGAGGAAAACGGCCAGAAGGTGGCCAACCGCGTCGAACCGGGCAAGCGCCCGCGCTCGTCCATGGCCCCGACCCTGGTCTTCGACCGCGCCAGCGGCGAACTGCTGGCCAGCGTCGGCTCCCCCGGCGGCTCGCAGATCATCGAGTACGTGGCCAAGTCGCTGGTGGGCATGCTCGACTGGAACCTCGACCCGCAAGCCGCCGTCGGCCTGCCCAACTTTGGCAGCCGCAACGGCCCGACCGAACTGGAGAAGGGCCAGTTCAGCCCGGCGCTGAAACAGGCGCTGAAAGCCCAGGGCCATGAAGTGAACGAAATCGACATGACCAGCGGCACCCAGGCCATCGTTCGCGTGCGTGATGCACAGGGCAAGGCCTCCTGGGCCGGCGGCGCCGATCCTCGGCGCGAAGGGGAAGCGCTGGGGGATTGAGGGTTATCGGATGAACCCGAGGGCTGGCCGTGAGGCTGGCCCTTTTTTGTGGGCGGGGAACACGGGCGCTGTATGCAAGATTTTGCGGTGGTCTGTGTCTGACCCGGCCTGGGGATCTGCCCTAGCATCTTCCCTGTCAACCGAGGAACCGACGATGAACAAAATTGCAGCCGACCTTGATATTCCGGGCCTGAGCCCACGACGCCTAACGCCCCAGGACCTTGAACTGATCTGCCGCCATCGCCAGGCGATGTTTCTCGATGCGGGCAATGACCTCTCCACCTTGCAGGTGATGACCGAGCACTTTCGCCCCTGGTTGCGCGAACGCCTGGAGGACGGCCGCTACTACGGCTTCGCCCTGATGGACGCCGAGCAGAGCGTGGCCAGCATCGGCCTGATGAGCATCGACTGGCCGCCCCACCCTTCCCATCCAACCCAGGATCAGCGCGGCTATGTGCTCAACGTCTACGTCGAACCGGCCTACCGGCGCCGCGGCCTGGCGTCGGCGCTGATGAAACTGGCACAGGCCGAGTTCCGCCAGCGCGGGCTGGGCTTTGCCGTACTGCATGCGACCGAGGCCGGCAAGCCGCTGTATCAGGGGCTGGGTTGGGCCGCGACCAGTGAGATGGCGAAGGTGTTGGAAGCTTGAGTTAGCTGCTCTGGATCATAGAGCCGCACTGAGCAGAGTTGCCCGAGTTTCAGGTCATGCAAAAGGTGACATCGAAGGCATGGATCACACACAAGAAAGCGAATGGGCTGACTGGAAATCAGGACTCCGCTCATTGGCGTTGCAACTCCACGTTCTTAATCTTTCAGGAGTCATCTCCTAGCACCCACCATTGCCGCAAGGTACGTCAAAGACGTAGAATCCTCCCGCATGCTGACGATCATAGAATCTCCGCTGTTTTCCAGACTCTGGCCCGATTACTGGTCCGAAGAAGAGCGTGGAGCGTTCATGACGTTTCTTGCCAACGACCCGGAGTCCGGCGTTGTCATTCCGGGTTCTGGCGGTTGCAGGAAAATCAGATGGAGCGTTGATGGACGTGGAAAAAGTGGCTCGGTGCGGGTCATCTATACCACCCAGCTCGCATGCGGAGCCCTGGTTGCGTTGGTGATCTATGGCAAAGGCGCTACCGAAAACATTCCAGCGCCTGTTCTGCGCAGAATCGCGAAGGAGATGAATCATGCCCCTTACTGAAGAAGAACTATTGGCACGTGATGCCAAGCGCAATATCGGCCAGGAGCTTCTGGACGCGATCATCGATGTCAAAGCCGGCCGTCACGGCAATACCCACAGCATTCCGCTCACCAAGGCCGCCGAAGCCCGCGGTAAAACCGGGTTGTCACAACCCAAGTTTGCCCAACTGCTTGGCGTGTCGGTAAGGACCCTTCAAGAGTGGGAGCAAGGTCGGCGCTCGCCTTCCGGAGCGGCCCGTTCATTGCTGCATATCGCGATGCTCAGGCCCGATGTATTTCGTGAGGTGCTGGCACAACCTCTGTAGCCGCTGCCGCAGGCTGCGACAAGGACCGAAGGGCCTTCGGCGCCAGGGAGATCGCTGCGACCGTTCCGGTCGTTCGCAGCCTGCGGCAGCGGCTACAGGGGCGGTTCACAAAATGTCGCAGTAATGCCGTTGCGACTCACCCTACTCCAACCTATGGTTCGACCGTCGCTGCAAAATCAGCGATCAGGCTTGGCGGCCTGATAGAATCGAGGCGCAACAGCGCCCCCACCAATCATGCAGGCGCTTTTTTTGCGCCCGCATACCTACGTTATGGCGGGTTGCGTGGGAGAACCTTCGGGTTCGCCGGTTCCTTGATTCCCGGTCCGCCAATCCTGCGCAATCCGCCACCCTGATCTGCTTGGCGGCAGACGGTGACGGTCCTTCGAATCAAGGAGTCGTGACCATGAACTGCTTCTGCAATCTGTTTCCCCCACACCTCCCGTCACACAAAACCGGAGGTGCCCGATGACCACTCAATCGCCCCTGACCACCCTCGGTGAAATCCGCTTTTCCCATTGCGGCGAACACCTGCATCCGCTGTTTCGCGTGAATGCCGACGTGCCGATCAGCGATGCCCTTGAGCACGCCTCGGCGCTGTTGCATCTGGCAAAGCAATTCACCCTGGAGGCGGCCATGGAGCCGGGCTGCGACCGCTATGCTTGGGCGGCACATCACCTGGCAGAGATGGGCAAGGCACTGATGGATGACGTGCACGCCACGCTCTCTGCATGACCTGATCGTCCCTGAGCCGACGTCGCCTGCGCGGGCAGATCCAGCGATCTGCCCGTACGTCGCCTGACGCACTCAGCGACTTGTTTAAGTCCCAGCACGGGACTAGGATCGCGCCATGAGAATTATTGCAGTCAGTCAGTTGAAGGCCTTCTGGGAGAAGTACCCGGATGCAGAGCAGCCTTTACTGGCTTGGGTCGATGAAGCAAGGAATGCCGAGTGGTCCAACCCTGCGCAAATCAAGGACCAGTATCGCAACGCAAGCATTCTCAAAAGCCGCAGGGTGGTCTTCAACATCAAGGGCAACGAGTATCGACTGGTCGTTGCCGTGGCCTATCGTTTCGGCGCGCTGTACATCAAGTTCGTAGGCACCCACCGGCAGTACGACGCCATTGATGCCGACAGCGTAGACATGGAGTAACCCAGATGAACATCCGCCCTATCCACACCGACCAGGACTACCGCGCCGCGCTGCAAAGCGTCTCGCCCCTGTTCGACAACGAACCGCAACCCGGGACGCCTGAAGGCGATTACTTCGACGTGATGATCACCCTGATCGAGGCGTACGAAGCCAAGCAGTTTCCCCTGGACCTGCCCAACCCGATCGAGGCGATCAAGTTCCGCATGGAGCAATCCGGCTTGTCCGCCGCCGACCTGGCACCCGCCATCGGCCGCACCAACCGCGTCTACGAGGTGCTCAACGGCAAGCGCGCGCTGACCCTGCCGATGATCTGGAAACTGCACCAACTGTTCGGCATCCCGGCCGAAAGCCTGATCAAGCCGAACAAGTCGTCCTGAGCATCACTGCCGGGCTTGAGCTTGCCCTTGGGTAAAGGCCCAACCTGCCTGGCAACCCAACACCACCAAGGACGCTCCATGCTCACCATCGGACAAATGGCCCGCTGCCACGGCCTCACCACCAAGACCCTGCGCCATTACGACAGCATCGGCCTGTTCACCCCGGCCCTCACTGGCCGCGACAACGGCTACCGCTACTACAGCCCGGAACAGATCGTGACCCTGGGCCGCATCGTCTGGCTGCGGCAACTGGGCATGTCCCTGGAAGACATCCGCACGCTGGCGGACCAGGGCGGCCTGGACAGCGTGCTGCACATGCAGCAGTCGTTGCAGGAGCATGCCCGGCAGCTGGAAAGCGAGATTGCCCGCAGCCAGAAGGTGCTCGGTCACCTGCAACGCTACCTGGCCCAGCCACAGCGCCAGATCCCTGCCCCGCAGACGCCGCAGAAGGTGTTCCTGGCCCGGCAACGGATCATCGGCATGGCCTGGCAGCAGGATGACCCGGGCTCCATCGCTGAGCTCTGGCAACGCTTCGAACCCCGGGAGCAGGAAATCCAGCGCCTGGCCGAGCCGGTGGGCACCTACGGCATCTGCCAGCCCCTGGAAGACGGCCATTGGCGCTATGTCGCCGGCTTGCCGGTGGCTGCCGATGCGCCCCTGGTGCCGGGCATGGTCGAGCTGGACATCCCCGCCCGCCACTACGCCCGGGTCGAGCATCACGGCACCGTGGCCACCCTGCCGGAAACCTTCCGCGCCGCCTACAGCGAATGGCTGCCCGCGGCCGGGCTGATGCCGATCGAAGCGGTGGAATTCGAATACACCGGCGAGCGTTTCCTGGGGCCCATGCACCCGGACAGCGTGGTGGAGCTGTACATCCCGCTCAAGGCCTGAAACATCCGCAAGGCGGACCGCCCCACAGGCAACCGCTGGTCTGGCGCTGCCTTTGCAGCGCGGTCTGTCAGCAAAAGTGCCTCGGATACCGCTATGCTCTGCAGCCATTCCCAGGTTACCGAGCGAAGGCCCGATGAGTTTCCAGGCAGCTGTGTTGAACCAGATACCCGGCATCCGTCATGAGTTTTCGACCCTGGGCGCTGCCCTGCCGGCCAACCTGTTCTTCTGCTCGCAGGTCCACAGTGGCGAGGTGGTGCACGCCAGCACCACCCTGCCCAGCGGGATCATTCGCGGCGATGCGGTCCTCACCCATTCCAGCCGGCCCATCGCGGTGGTCACCGCCGATTGCCTGCCGATGTTGATCAGCAGCCACGACGGCGCCTGGGTAGCAGCGGTGCATGGCGGCTGGAAAGGCCTGCACGGCGGGATCATCGCCAATGTGCTGCAACACTTCGCCAACAAGGGCATCGCCCCACGGCAATTGCGAGTGGCCATCGGCCCGTCGATCAAACCCTGCTGCTATGAAGTCAGTGCCGACTTCATCGACACCCTGTCCGCCACTCAGGATCCGCTGTGGCCCGCTGCGCAAGCGCCCTGGAGTCGCCAGCAGCCGCCCCCGCGGCTGCCCCCGCAAATTCCCCCGCCACAGCCGACCCAGGCCGACTCCCTGTGGTTCGACCTGAGCCGCTATGCCGTGTACCTGCTGCAGGCCGCCGGCATCGAGGACGAGCAGATCGAAATCAGCGAGCTGTGCACCTACTGCTCGACCCCGACCCTGGCCAGCTATCGCCGACGCGTGCATCGGGGTGAAGCCAAGGCCTTCCAGTACTCCTGGATCGGCCGGACATGAGCCTCGGCTTTGCGCTACTCCCGACCTCTCTGACCGACCTGGAAACCCTGGTCCAGATGCGCATCGCGGCCATGCGCGACAGCCTTGAGCGCCTGGGTCGCTTCGACCCACAGCGGGCCCGGGAGCGTTTTGCCGCAAGCTTCGCGGCCGAGCGCTGCCACTTCATCCTCAGTGACGGACAGCCCGTGGGCTTTATCCAGAGCGAATCACACGAGGATCATCTGCGACTGCAGCACCTGTACGTCATGCCGCAATTCCAGGGGCGGGGTATCGGTGCCCAGGCCCTGGAGCCGCTTTTACAGCGTTCCACCAGAGAACAATTGCCCATCCACCTGGATGCGTTGCGCGGCAGTGACTCAAATCGTTTTTATCGACGCCTGGGTTTTGTTCAGGTAGGCGAAAGTGAATGGAATATTCACTACGTTCGGCCCGCAGATCCCCCCCTGGCCTGAACCCGGCCCTCGTCGGCCATCGAGACCGTACTGGTGCTTGGCCAGCTACCTGAGCTAACGTTGCCTCCCGCCACAGACCCAACCCAAGGAGTGCCCGTGTCTGACAATCTCTATGCCCCGCCCCAGGCGGATCTGGTCGCCCCTTCGGCGCACACGGCGCCACAACCCTTCTATGTGGTGTCCAAGGTCAAGTTCCTGACCCTGTACATCCTCACCTTCGGTATCTACCAGCTGTACTGGGCCTATAAGAACTGGCATCAGTTCAGGCACGCCAGCGGCCAGGAGTTGTGGCCGGTGGCCCGGGCGTTCTTCGCGATTTTCTTTACCCATGCGCTGTACCGCGAAGCCGATGCACAGCTCAAGCGCGACGGCCGCAGCCACGACTGGCGCCCCGGTGAACTGGCGACCCTGTTTGTGGTGGGGCTGATCGTCAACAACGTGGTGGATGCGCTGTCACGCAAGAACATCGGCTACCCGGTAACCGACATCGCCAGCCTGGCGCTGCTACCGGTGCTGGCGTGGGTCACCTGGCTGGGCCAGCGCGGCCTGAATGCCGCCGCCGGCGACCCCGAAGGCCGCAGCAACGCCCGTTTCACCCCGCTCAACTATGTGCTCTGCGCGCTCGGGGCCGTGGTGCTGGTGTTGGCCTGTCTCGGGGTGATGCTGCCGCCGGAGTGAGTCAGGAACTCAGGCGCTGACGTAGACCCAGGCCTGGATCCCCGAGGCCAGGGTCACGCTGACCCGCTTGTAGTCGGCGACTTCATAGCGGTCTGCCGCTGCCAGTTCCTCGGGGGTAATCTGAAACACCGTGCCGGCAATCGGCGTGCTGTCCGCCGCCCCCGGGCGCAGGATCGGGTGATGGGTCTTGCCACTGGCGGCCAATACCTCGGGATCGGTGATTTCCACCCAGCTCTGTTCATAGCCGAGCATGGCATCGGTGCTGCCACTCAACTCACGGCCGAAGTTGGCCAGCTGCACCGCCTTGTCTTGCAGGGTGCCGTAGGAAAAAAGGTAGACCGAAGCTTCTGTTGCCGAACTCATTCGTCACGTCCTTAAACACGATGATCCGCTTCAGCGGTTGATTTTCAGACCTTGCCGCTCGGCATGGCGCTCCAGCGCCAGCTCGATCAGGCGGCTCACCAGCTCGCTGTAACGCATGCCGGCGGCCTGCCATAGCTTGGGGTACATGCTGATGCGGGTGAACCCGGGCAGCGAGTTGATTTCGTTGATCAGCACTTCACCGTCGTCGGTGAGAAACACATCGACCCGGGCCAGCCCGGAGCAGCCCAGTACCTGGAACGCCTCGATGGCCAGGGCGCGGATGCGTTCGCTGTGCTCGACGCTGATGTCCGCCGGCACCAGCACCTGGGCCGCGTCTGCGTCGATGTACTTGCTGTCGTAGGAATAGAAACCGTTGCCGACCACGATCTCGCCGCAGCCACTGGCGATCGGTTGGTCATTGCCCAGCACCGCGCATTCGATTTCCCGCCCGCGCACCGCGGACTCCACCAGCACCTTGTGATCGAACCCCAGGGCCAGCTCCACAGCAGCCATATAATCGGCTTCGCTTTCGACCTTGCTCACCCCCACCGAGGAGCCTTGGTTCGCCGGCTTGACGAACAGCGGCAGGCCGAGCTGGTCCCGGGCCTGAGCAAAGCCGTAGCGACCACGAGTGGCACGGGTCAGGGTGATAAACGGCGTCACCGCCAGCCCGGCATCGCGCAGCAGGCGCTTGCTGATGTCCTTGTCCATGCACACCGCCGAACCCAGCACATCGGAGCCGACAAAAGGCAGGTCGGCCATGCGCAGCAGACCCTGCAGGCAACCGTCCTCACCCAGGGTGCCGTGGACGATCGGGAAGATCACATCCACATGCCCCAACAGCTCCTGGCTGCTGGTTTCCACCAATTGCTGGCTGGCCTTGCCCGGCACCACCGCCAGTTCGCGGTTGGACTGGTTGAGGGCAATCAGCGCCGGGTTTTCCTGGTTGATCAGAAAGTTCGAGGTGTCGTTGAGGTGCCAGTGCCCCTGCTTGTCGATGCCGATCAGCACCGGCTCAAAGCGCGTGCGATCCAGGGCATCGACGATATTGCGCGCCGACTGCAACGACACTTCGTGTTCGGCCGAACGGCCACCAAAAATAATTCCGACCCGCAATTTGCTCATGAATGGTTTCCGTTAAAAAAATGATCGCTGACGGTTCTCTTGGTTTCAGCTGGGGCTGTAGCGCAAATGGATCAACGCCACCCGCTCCTGCTCCTTGTTCTTGCGCTCTTCGATGGCGAACGGCACAAAACCCAGCTTCGGATAGAACAGCAAGCCCGCCACATTGCTGTTGAAGCAGGACAGCGTCACCTCGCTGGCCTGGTGCTTGCTGCGAGCGATATGGATCATCTGCCCGATCAGTTGCGCTCCCAGGCCCGCGCCGCGCACCTCTGGGTCGACGATGACATTGCCGATGGTGCAGGTGCCGCCACTGGCCCAGCGATAGAAGTTGGCAAAGCCCACCACCTGCCCATCCAACTCGATCACCGTCGAGTCGCTGCGCTGGGCGATGGAGTCACGCAACTGGTCGTGGGTCAGCGGCCAGGTGGCGGCAGGAAAGAAGAAATACAACTCCTGGGGATTGCCCACGAAACTGCAGATCCGCGCAATGTCCGCCTCTGCTACCGGGCGAAAAACAACAGCCATGTTCAGTCTCCTGATACGGGGACGGGTCGTCCTTGTTGGGGGGCGTATCCTGGCCAGCGCAAGGCGCCGGCCGCTCAACGGTTGGCCAGCAGATGCCCGCCAAACAGCACATAGCAACCACCAGCCAGACGGTCCAGCCAGCGACGGGCCCGGGCGTAGAACCCGGCCACCCGGCTGCTGGCGAAAAACAGCGCCACGCAGCAGTACCAGGACAGCGACAGGCCGGCCATGGTCAGCACCGCCAGTCCCAGCAGCAGAGGTGGCGGGGAGGCCGGCATCGACGTGGCAAAGATGGTGGCCACGAACAGCGCCGACTTGGGGTTGGTCATGTTGCCGAGAAAGCCCAGCCGGTAGGCCGAGAACAGGCTGCGCTCAGCATGGACCGCGCCATTGGCGGTTGGATTATCCAGGGCCGGTTTGCGCTTGAACTGCTTGAGTCCCAGGTAGATCAGGTAACAGCCACCGGCGACCTTGAACAACACGAACAGCGCCGGCGCCGCGCTGAACAGCGACTTGATGCCCAAGCCTCCCGCCAGCCCCCAGAGCACGGTGCCACTGGCCACCCCCAGGGAGGCAAACAGGCCATGGCGCCGCGAGCAGCTCGCCGCCAGTTGTGCTGTGGTGAAAAAGTTCGGTCCTGGGGTGATCACCGCCACGCTCCAGAGCAGGGCCAGCGACAACAGCGGGGCGAGGTAAACCAGGTATGAGACGTGCATGAGCGCAGGTGGCCATGAAGGGGATCCGGGTGAACGACGCTACTCCACTCGCGCCTGCCCAGGCAACCGCCGATTGGCCTCGCAATCCTGCTCAAGCCGTCGGCCGCCGCGCTGCGCCTGATCCATCCTGCAAGGCCCCCCTTCTTCCGGTAGAACTGCCACGGCGTGAGCCGAGGGGCAAGACAGCCAGCGCGCCCCTGAGTTAACGTACCGCCCTCGGCTTCATCCATCAGGACCGTTCCATGGCCAAACCCACCGCTGTCACCGACTGGGTTCACCGCGCGCCGCCCGCCCGGGGCCTGGAGCGCATCGAGGCGTATTTCGCCGGCCATGGCTATGACATGCACCGCCACGACACCTACGCCATCGGCCGCACCCTGCGCGGGGTGCAGAGTTTCCAGTACCGCGGCGGCTGGCGCCACAGCCTGCCTGGGGCCACCATGGTCCTGCACCCCGACGAGCCCCACGACGGCGAGGCCGGCACCCACGACGGTTTTCACTACCGCATGCTGTATGTCGAGCCGGCGCTGATCCAGCAGATCCTCGGCGGCCAGCCACTGCCCTTCATTGCCGGCGGCCTGTCCAATGACCCGCGGCTGTTCGCCGCCACCGAGACCCTGCTGCGCAGCGTCGACGGCCCCCTCGATCCGCTGGAACAGGAGGACGCGCTGTTCGACCTGGCCCACGCCTTGAACAGCGTGTCCGGAGTCCCGCGGTCCCGCCAGCGCTTCGACTACGTAGCGGCAGAACGCGCCCGAGAGTACATCCACAGCGCCCTGGACCGGACCCTCACCCTGGACGAGTTGGCAGCCCATAGCGAACGCGACCGCTGGAGCCTGTCCCGGGACTTTCGCCTGCTGTTCGGCACCAGCCCCTATCGCTACCTGAGCATGCGCCGCCTGGACCTGGTCCGCGCCCTGCTGGTGCAGGGCCAGTCCCTGGCCAATGCGGCGCTGATGGCGGGTTTCTCCGACCAGAGCCACATGACCCGACAGTTTCGCCAGACCTACGGCCTGCCTCCCGCTCGCTGGCTGAAGATGCTCGGCCGCTGAGCCACACACGATCGTTCAAGAAGCCGGCGCCCCTAGCTGTTTACCCTCAGTGCTCATTCATCACTGAGGTGGACCGCAACATGCAAAACCCTGCCCCGCAAGACGCCTACCAAAGCATCAACTTCGCCAACAAACTCGGCCTGTTCAGCGAACACTGGACCCCCAAGGTGATCGCCGAGATGAATGACTACCAGTTCAAGATCTCCAAGCTGCAAGGGGAGTTCGTCTGGCACAGCCACGCCGACACCGACGAAACCTTCATCGTGCTCGACGGCCTGCTGCACATCGACTTTCGTGACGGCCAGGTGTCCATCGGCAGCGGCGAGATGTTCGTGGTGCCCAAGGGCGTCGAACACAAGCCCTGGGCCGAGCAGGAGGTCAAACTGCTGTTGATCGAGCCCAAGGGCGTGCTCAACACCGGCGATCAAGGCGGCGAACGTACGGCACAGAACGACGTCTGGATCTGACCCCGGCCCGAATCTGCAAGGTGGAAAAGGGAATTTCCACCGCACCGGCGAGGTCAGACGCTTTGACACGCCACTCAATCAACGCTGCTGACCGACCGACGGTGTGACAAAACCCCTACGTCGAGGGAAAAAGCACGGGTAAAGTGACGCTCCGATTTTTTCTGTGCGATGGCTCTATCGCGGGGATGCCAGCCTGGCCCCGGCTTTTGATGACGCCCATGGCGCGTCCACTACCTGTTGCGACCCCTGATCCCTGCATGCCGACACCGCACCAAGCCAGCACCACGCCCACCCTGCTTCAAGACCTGCGCACCGGCACCGCGACCTTGCACGTTGTCCTGGAGAAACGCCTGCCGTTCTTCTGTGAGCGGCTTGATGCGCCCTGGTATCGACGCCTGATCCAGGCCTATTACGGCTTCTATCACCCCTTGGAAGCGACCCTGCAGAACAGCGGCCTGATCCCTGCGGGCTATGACCTGAGCCAACGCCTGAAGACCCCGACCCTGTTCGGGGATCTGCGTGCCCTGGGCTTGGATGTCGCCAGCATCGAGGCCCTGCCCCGCTGTGAGCAACTGCCGCCTCTGGCCAGCGCCGGGGCCTGCCTGGGCGTGCTCTACGTACTGGAAGGCGCGACCCTGGGCGGACAGATTCTGCGCCGGGAAATGGCCCGGCGCCTGGATCTGGATGCCGACAACGGCGGCGCCTTTCTCGACGTCTATGGCACTGCCACCGGGCGGCGCTGGAAGGACTTTCTCGACTACCTGGGGCGCATGCCCGAAGACGCGAGCACACGCCGACACTTGGTCAGCGCCGCGCAATCCACATTTGCCTGTTTCGAACGCTGGCTCGACCGCCGCGAGGTGCTGCTATGACCCCCCAAGAATCCCAAACCTTCGAACAGTTGCTGGCCAATTGCGCCAACGAACCCATCCACTCTCCGGGAGCGATCCAGCCCCACGGTGTGTTGCTGACCCTGTGCGAACCGCAACTGCGCATCCAGCAGATCAGCGCCAACGTCGAGACCCTACTGGGCCAGCCCGCCGATTCGCTGCTGGGTCACCCCCTGGAGCAGTTGCTGGGAGAAACAGACGCTCAACGCATCCGTGAAGTGCTGCAACAGGATCAGCTGTTCGATGCTCCGCCGCTGCACCTGTCACTCAACGGAACACCTTTCGAAGCCCTGCTGCATCGCCATCAAGGGGTGCTGATGCTGGAGCTGGAAATCCAGCCCGATCACCCACAGCACCAGCACCTCAAGCAACAGACCGAGAATCTCGGGCGCCTGCTGCGGCGCCTGCAAGCGGCCAGGACCCTGCACGAGCTGTACGCCATCAGCGTCAGCGAGATCCAGGCCATGACCGGCTACGACCGGGTGCTGATCTACCGCTTCGAGGAGGAAGGCCACGGCCAAGTGATCGCCGAAGCCACCCGCCCCGACATGGAGGTGTTCAACGGCCTGTTCTTCCCCGCCTCGGACATTCCCCAACAGGCCCGCGAGCTGTACCGCAGCAACTGGCTGCGGATCATTCCCAATGCCGACTACCAGCCGGTGCCGCTGCTGCCGACCCTGCGCCCGGACACCCAGCAGCCCCTGGACCTGAGTTTCGCCACCCTGCGCAGCGTGTCGCCAATTCACTGCCAGTACATGAAGAACATGGGCGTGCTGTCGTCCATGAGCATTTCCCTGCTCAAGGACGATCAGCTCTGGGGCCTGATCAGCTGCGGCAACCGCCAGCCGCTGCTGGTGCCCCACGAACTGCGCATAGCCTGCCAGACCATTGGCCAGGTGCTGTCGTTGCAGATCAGCGCCATGCAAGCCCTGGACCTGAGCCGGCAGCGGGAAGAGAAAGTCGCCGCCCTGGCCAGCCTCGACCAGGCCATGCGCGACGCCAGCGGCAGCGTCTTCGACGGCTTGACCCAGGCGCCGCAGGTGCTGCTGGACCTGACGCAAGCCGGCGGTGTGGCGATCATCGAGGACAAACAGTTGCACTGCTTCGGCCAGTGCCCGCCACAGGACGAAATCCGCGCGCTGCATCGCTGGCTGCAAGGCACGGGGGAAGCGGTGTTTGCCAGCCATCACCTGGCCAGCGTGTACCCGCCGGCGGCGAGTTATCAACAGGTCGCCAGCGGTGTCCTGGCCATGAGTCTGCCCAAACCTGTGGATAACGGCGTGCTGTGGTTCCGCCCGGAGGTGAAGGAAAACATCCACTGGAGCGGCAACCCGCAAAAGCCCCTGGACCTGGAAAACTCCGACGCTGGCCTGCGCCTGCGACCGCGCACCTCGTTCGAGATCTGGAAGGTGGAAATGGCCGGGATCTCCAGCAAGTGGAGCCACGGCGACCGCTTCGCCGCCAACGATCTGCGGCGCTCGGCCCTGGAACACGACCTGGCGCGCCAGGTCCTGCGTGAACAACAGGCCGTGCGCGCCCGGGACGAGCTGGTGGCGGTGGTGTCCCACGACCTGCGCAACCCGATGACGGTGATTTCCATGCTCTGCGGCATGATGCAAAAGGCCTTCAGCTCTGACGGCCCGCATACGTCACGACGCATTTCCTCGGCCATCGACACCATGCAACAGGCCGCCAGCCGCATGAACAACCTGCTGGAGGACTTGCTGGACACCTCGAAGATCGAAGCCGGGCGCTACAGCATCGCGCCACAGCCGCTGGAGGTGAGCCAGATCTTTGAAGAGGCCTATTCGCTGCTGGCCCCCCTGGCCCTGGACAAGGCCATCGACATCAGCTTCCACGCCGAGCCCGAGCTGACCATCCATGCCGATCCCGAGCGGTTGTTCCAGGTGTTGTCGAACCTGGTGGGCAACGCCATCAAGTTCACCCCCAAGCAAGGCAAGGTCGGGGTGGTGGCGATGTCCGACGGCGAGCAGATCGTCTTCAGCGTCCGCGACACCGGGGAAGGCATTCCCGCCGACCAGTTGCCGTTCATCTTCGACCGCTACTGGACCCTGAAGGAAGGCAACCCCAACGGCACCGGCCTGGGGTTGTACATCACCCAGGGCATCATCCAGGCCCACGGCGGCAAGATCGAGGCCCACAGCGAACCGGGCAAGGGCAGCGAGTTCCGCTTCAGTGTGCCCCGCGCCAGCCTCTGATCAAGGCAGCGGGGCTGGCACACCGCCCCGGGCGCTCATTCACTCGCCTGCGCCACCAGCCAGTCGCGAAACAACTGGCCGCTGGCAGACAGGCGCTTGTGCCGCACATGCACCAGAAAATCTGCCTGCCCGGTGCGAAACGCCCACTGGCCGACGCGCTGCAACTCGCCTTGCGCCACCAACTCGCTGGCCATGAAATCCCAGCCCAGGCCCACCCCCATACCCTGCTGCACGGCGCTGAACATCAGCGTCAATTGATTGAAACCCATGGCCCCTGGCGGCGCGCTGTAGTCCAGGCCGAAATGCCGGAACCAGTCGCGCCAGTCGATGCAGTTCCAGGCCGAGGCATCCAGCTGGATCAAGGGCAGCTCGGCCAGTTGCGCCAGCGCGTCAATAGCCGGCAACTCCAGGCGCCGGCTGGCGATGGGATAGACCATCTCGGCGAACAACGGCGTAGCGGTCAGGGACGACCAATGCCCGGCGCCGTAGAGAATGGCGAAGTCGTGTTCGGCCACGCTGGACTCGTCCATGTCGTTGTTGGCGTGGATGCTCACGGTGATGTCCGGGTGCTGTTTGTTGAACGCCAGCAAGCGCGGAAACAGCCAGAACTGCGCCACTGCATGGGTGCATTGCACGGTGACGGTGTTGGCATCGCGCCCGGCCCGCAGGCGACTGACGCTGCGCAGTAACGCCTCCAACTGAGTGCTGACCTCGGCGAACAGCGAGGCACCGCTGGCGGTGAGTTTCACCCCCCGGGCCTGACGCTCGAACAGCTCAGTCTTGAGCGACAGCTCCAGGGCACGGATCTGCTTGCTCACTGCGCTCTGGGTCAGGCACAGCTCGGTGGCGGCGCGGGTGAAACTGGCGTTGCGCCCCACCGCCTCGAAGGTCACCAGGGTTTCCAATGGTGGCAAATGACGGGCAAAACGGCTCATCAGGCATTCCCCAGAAGAATAGGTAGGTGCCTATATATCCTTTGTCCACTCGGTCAGCAATGACTAGGCTGCGCGCTTTGCTGAATCGCTGCGAGTGTGTGCATGAAACGCGGAGTTGCTTACGCCGCCCTGGCCGGTGCGGTCTGGGGCCTGGCCATTGTGGTGCCCAGCCTGTTGCCGGAGTTCAGTCCGCTGATGCTCAGCTGTGCCCGCTTCACCCTGTATGGTGCATTCTCCCTGCTCCTGGCTGCGCCCCAGGCCCGGGAGCTGCTGCAACGCCTGACCTGGAGCGATGCCGGGTTGCTGGTGAAGCTGGCGCTGACCGGCAACCTGATCTATTTCATGCTCCTGGCCAGCGCCATCCAGTGGGCCGGGGTAGCCAGCACCGCGCTGATCGTCGGCCTGCTGCCACTGACCATTACCCTGGCCGGACGCGGCGACGCCGACGCCGTGCCCTTGCGCCGCCTGCGCTGGCCCCTGCTGCTGGTGTTCGCCGGCATCTGCTGCATCAACCTAGACACCCTGCTGACCGCGCCTGGCGATTCACCCGAGCTGGGCCAGCGCGCCCTGGGTCTGCTCTGCGCCTTTGGCGCCCTGCTGTGCTGGACCTGGTTCGCCACCGACAACGCCCGCTACCTCAAGGGCAGCCGTTTCAACAGCAGCCAGTGGTCGACCCTGTGGGGCATCACCACTGGGCTGATGAGCGCTCTGATCTGGCTGCTGGCGGAGGCTTTCTCCCTGCCGGGCACCCAGGTCGAGGCCAGCGAGCAACGCTGGATGCTGTTCTGGGGCCTGAGCCTGTCCAGTGCCGTGCTGGGTTCCTGGTTCGGCAATCGCATGTGGAACGCCTCGACCCGGCGCTTGCCGCTGACGCTCAGCGGCCAGTTGATCGTGTTCGAGACCCTGTTTGCCCTGCTGTACGGTTTTATCTGCCTGCAACACCTGCCGAGCCTGCTGCAAAGCTCGGCGGCCCTGCTGTTGCTGGCCGGGGTACTGTGGGCCGTGCGCCGCCACTTGCCCCAGCCCCACTGAACGCGCCTCAGCCCTGGGCCACGGAACAGGCCGGCAATGCCGGTGAGACCCGGGGCAAGCGCAGCGCCAGCAGGGCCCCGAGCAAGGCCAGCAGGGCGCTGGCCGCAGTGGCCATTTCAATGCCATGAGCCTGATTGCCCTCAGGGCTCAAGGTATTGGCCAGGGACACCAGCAGCGCCAGCCCCAGGGCCCCGCCGATTTGCTGACTGGTGGAGGCCACCCCCGCTGCCACCCCTTGCTCGGACGCTGCGATACCCTGCCCGGCCGAGACCCACATCGAGGTCCAGGTCATACCCTGGCCGATGCTCATGACCACGATTCCCGGCAACAGGCCGACAAAACCGCTGCTGCCGGGCAAGGCCAGGTACATCATGCCGATGCCCAGCGCCCCGAGCAGCAAGCCGCTGACCAGGGTCGCCCGCAAGCCGATGCGCAGCAGCGCCCGTTCCGCCACCCAGATCCCGGCTGTGCACAGCAGGGTCGAAGGCAGGAACGCCAAGCCGCTCTGCAACACGCTGAACTGGTAGACCTGTTGGAAATACAGGCTGAGAAAGTAGTACTGCACGCCGAAGCTGCTCATGAACAATGCAGTAATCACCATGGCCATGCGCAGTTGTGGATAACCCAGCAAACGCAACGGCATCAGCGGGTCCGGGCTGCGCTGTTCGAGTCGGACAAACAGCCAGAGCAACGCCAGGGACAGCATCAGGCAAGCCAGGGTCGCCGGCGCGGTCCAGCCCCACTCCGGCCCCTGAACAATGGAAAACACCAGCAAGGTGCCCCCCAGGGTCACGGTCAGGGCACCGCGCAGATCGAACTGACGGCCACGCGGGCGCGCCGGGTCGGCGGGAATCCAGCGTCGGGCCATCAGTGCGCAGGCACCGGCCAGGGGCACGTTGACCAGGAACACCGCTTCCCAGCCCCAGTACTGGGTCAACACCCCGCCCAGCAAGGCCCCCAGGGCCAGCCCCGCCGCCGAGGCCGCGCTCCACACCGCAAAGGCGCGGTTACGGGCCGGGCCTTCGGCGTACCAGGTGTTGATCAGGGCCAGGGTGGCCGGGAACAGCATCGCCCCGCCCACGCCCTGCACGGCCCGGGCCAGCACCAGCAACAGGGCGCTGCCGCCCAGGCCGCCGGCCAGGGACGCCAGGGCGTACAGGGACTGGCCAATGATGTAGAAACGCCGCTTGCCCAACAGGTCCGCCGCACGCCCGCCCAGCAGCAGGAAGCCGCCAAAGGCCACACTGTAGGCGCTGACCACCCACTGCAATTGCTGGGCGGAGAACCCCAGACGCTGGCCAATGTCCGGCAGGGCAACAAAGACGATGGTGGCGTCCAGGGCGATGATCAACTGCGCGGTGGCCAGCAGTAACAGCATCCAGCCCGACGGCTTGGCTAACGGGGTCGCGGACATTGCGAAAATCCTTGTCTGAAATAGGCGGCGCCCAGTGTCATCGATGCCGTTTAAATGATAAATACGCCACTTCCTCTTTCAGTAATGACTTTAATCATGGATCTGAACGCCCTTCGCCTGCTGGTCCGGGTGGCCGAGACCCGCAGTTTCACCCGGGCCGCCGGCGACCTGGGGCTGACCCAATCCGGCTTGTCCCGGGCCATTTCCCGCTTGGAACAGCAACTGGGCGTGCGCCTGCTGCAACGCAATACCCGCAGTGTCAGCCTGACCCCGGACGGCCAGGTTCTGGTGGACCGGGCAGGACCGCTGCTGGCAGAACTGGCCCATACCGAGCACTTGCTGCTGGACCGCCGGGACTCTCCCACCGGAGCGCTGAAGATCAGCACCCCTTCACTGTTCGGGCGCAAGGTGGTGATGCCGGTCATTGGCGAGCTGACCACCCGCTATCGCGAATTGAGCATCGAGGCGGTCATGACCGATCGGGTGGTGGACATCATCGACGAAGGCTTCGACGCGGTGCTGCGTACCGGGGTGATCAACGACCAGCGCCTGATCGCCCGCCCCCTGGCGCCCCTGCGCTGGGTAACGGTGGCGGCGCCGGCTTATCTGCAGCGCCATGGCACGCCCCGGCAACTGGCGGACTTGCAGCAGCACAACTGCCTCACCGTGCGCAACCTGCGCAGCGGCCGCCTGGTGGACTGGCAGTTCATGGACCAGGGCAAGCCTCTGGACCTGGCGGTGCAGGGGCGGCTGATCTTCGACATCGGCGATGCCCTGGTGGACGCGGTGCTGGGCGGCTTCGGCATCGCCCAGTTGATGGAGTTCGCCGTGCGCGATGCCATCGACGCAGGCCATCTGGTGCCGATTCTCCAGGCCCATGACGGGCGCTGCCGGGAACTGTCCCTGGTCTACCCGCCCTCACGCCAATGCTCGCCGAAACTCAACGCCTTCGCCGACGCCCTGGGCCAGGTGAGCTGGTAGCCAAGACCCGGTCGGCGGCAGAGCGCTGGACTTGCAGGTGCTGGATCACGCCCAGCAGACGTTGACTCAAACCCCACCGGCCTGGGGCAACTGACGACCATCAACGGCGTCGCCAATGGTCAGGAAATGCCCACCCGCTACATGGTGCAGGGTGCGCAGCGAGTCCTGACCCTCGAAGTGCCAACGCCCTTCGCTGAACACTCGGGCATCGGCCTGGGCCGCAATCACCTCACCGAGGAACAGGTCGTACTGCTGGTGATTGTGGGGCTCGGGCAACAGCCGGCATTCCAGCCAGGCCACGCAACCTTCCAGCAGCGGAGCCTCAAGGGCCTGGCCGGCAAAGGTCGACAAACCATAGGCGCAAAACTTGTCGCGCCCGGCGTGGTGCAGCTCCAGTCCGGAGCTGTTGCCCAGGCTCTGCACAATGTCCACTTGAGCGGCGCAGGGCACGTTGAGGACGAAGGTGCCCGAAGCCTCCAGCAGTTGCCGGGTCCAGGTGGACTTGTCGAGCACCACGGCAACTTTCGGCGGCTCGAAATCCAGGGGCATCGCCCAGGCCGCGGCCATGATATTGCGCTGGCCGCCATGGGCCGCGCTGACCAGCACCGTAGGACCGTGATTGAGCAGGCGGTAGGCCTTTTCCAGAGGGACCGAACGACGAAATGCAGGCATGGCAGGCTCCTGAAAAAAATCCGATTGTAGCCCTATCCAGCCCTCGGGCAGACCGCGGCATTGGATGGATTTTCTGGATAATCCGTCCAGCCGCCGACGGCTTATCCGCGCCCTTCCAAAGACTAGACTCAGCCTTCACCAATCGTCGAAGGAGCCGCACCATGGCCGATCATTCCCTGAACAACAAAGTCGTGCTGATTGCCGGAGGGGTGAAAAACCTCGGCGGCCTGATTGCCCGTGATCTTGCCAGTCACGGGGCCAAAGCCGTGGCCGTGCACTATAACAGCAGCGCCAGCCAGGCCGACGCCGAGCGTACCCTGGCGGCGCTCAAGGACCTGGGGGTCGAGGCCCACGCCTGGCAGGCCGACCTCACCAGCGCCAGTGCCGTGGAGCGTCTGTTCAGCGAGGTCAAGGCGCGTTTCGGCAAGATCGACATCGCCATCAACACCGTGGGCAAGGTGCTGAAAAAACCCATAGTCGACATCAGCGAAGACGAGTACGACCAGATGTTTGCGGTCAATGCCAAGAGCGCGTTCTTCTTTATCAAGGAAGCCGGCAAACACCTGGAGGACAACGGCAAGCTGGTGACCCTGGTGACGTCGCTGCTGGGAGCCTTCACCCCGTTCTATGCCGCCTATGGCGGTTCCAAGGCCCCGGTGGAACACTTCACCCGGGCCGCCGCCAAGGAGTTCGGCGCCCGCGGCATCTCGGTCACCGCTGTCGGGCCAGGCCCCATGGATACACCGTTCTTCTACCCTGCCGAAGGGGACGACGCGGTGGCCTACCACAAGAGCGCTGCGGCCCTGTCGCCTTCGAGCAAGACCGGACTCACTGATATCGAGGATGTGGTGCCCTTCATTCGTCACCTGGTGACCGAGGGTTGGTGGATCACCGGTCAGACCTTACTGATCAACGGCGGCTACACCACCAAGTAATCCTGGCGCCCAAGGGGTAAATTGGCCTGCCGAGCCGCTGCATCGATCGCCTCGGACGATGCCGCGATCCATTGCCGCTCGGCGTCCCCCGGACCAGGATCGTTCATACGATGGATAAGCTTGAACAATACCGCGTGTTCATCCAGGTGGCCGACATGGGCAGCTTCATCAAGGCCGCCCATGTCCTGGAACTGCCACGGGCCACCGTCTCCTCCGCCGTGCAGCAACTGGAAACCGGCCTCGGCACGCGACTGCTGCACCGCACGACCCGGCATGTGCAATTGACCGCCGACGGCGCCATCCTTCTGGAGCGAGCCCGGCGTCTGCTGGCGGATGCATCCGAACTCAGCCAACTGTTCCAGCATCGCCAGGTGGATGTCAGTGGACGTTTGAACATCGACGTACCCAGCCGCATCGCCCGGCGCCTGATCGTGCCCGCCCTGCCCCAATGGCTGGCGCAATACCCCGGCCTGCAACTGGCGCTGGGGGCCTGCGATCGCAGCATCGACCTGGTCCAGGAAGGCATCGACTGCGCGATCCGCGTCGGCAGCCTGGCGGACAGCAGCCTGATCGCCCGTCCCCTGGGACGCCTGGCGCTGATCAACTGCGCCAGCCCCGCCTACCTCGCCGAACATGGCGAGCCTCACAGCCATCAGGACCTGCAGAACGGCCAGTGGATGGTGGGCTACGCCTGCCCGGACACGGGTCGAGAGCTGCCCTGGGAATACCTGCAGGAAGGTCGCGAGCACCTGCTGGGCCTGCCCAGTCGGGTGATCGTCAACAACGTCGAGAACTACATTGCCTGCTGTCGCCAGGGCCTGGGGCTGATCCAGGTGCCGCGCTTCGATGTGCAGCATCTACTGGAGCGCGGCGAACTGGTGCAGGTGCTTCATGACCTGCCGGTGGCGCCCATGGAAATCAGCGCACTGTACCCCGACCGCCGCCATCGCTCGCGCCGTCTCAATGTGTTCATCGAATGGTTTGCCGAACTGATCAAACCGCACCTGGAGACTTGAAGCCGACCTGCAGAACGTGAGATGAAAGCGCCTTCAACGGATTGAGGCCACCGGACCATGACGCACCTGTACATCACCGCCCCGCAGCCTGACGACGTGCATGAACTGCTAGCTTTTGAACAAGAGAACCGCGCTTTTTTCGAGACCTCGATCAACGCCCGACCCGCCGCGTACTACTGTGTCGAAGGCGTCGCCGAAGCCATCGCCCAGGCTCGACAGGACGCCGAAGCGGATCGCGGCTATCAATTCCTGATCCGTGAAAACTCACAGCTGGTGGGACGCATCAACCTGCACCGGGTGCAGCGCGCCTACTTCAATTGCGCCGAACTGGGCTATCGAGTGGGCGCCCGCTTCAACGGCCGCGGCATCGCCAAGGCGGCGGTGGAGCAAGTCCGGCAACGGGCCTTCGGGGAATTGCAACTGAGCCGCATCGAAGCCAACGCCCGCCCGGAGAACCTCGGCTCGGTGCGGGTACTGGAGGCATCAGGGTTCTCCTGCTACGGCCATTCACGCCGCAGCTTCCTGCTGCACGGGCAGTGGTTCGACCGTTTGCATTACGAATGCCATGGGCCGTTGCAACACTGAAACCCTCCGCGTCCGCTGGGCCAGGCGGACGCGAAACTTGAACCCTCAGCGTGACACTCAGCTGGACAGCTGACTGGCGAACTGCCCCACCGCGCCCACCACTTTCTGCGCACCGTCCTGGATCTCGACAATCACCGCGCCGGCCTCCGCCGCTAGGGTCAGGCCCTGCTCGGCTTGCTGGCGACCTTCGGCCATCAGTTCCACCGCCGAGCGGGCCATGTCCTGGTTGTGCCGGACCACACCGACGATTTCGTCGGTGGCGTTGCTGGTACGCGAGGCCAGTTGTCGGACCTCGTCGGCGACCACGGCGAAACCGCGCCCCTGTTCACCGGCCCGAGCGGCCTCGATCGCCGCATTGAGGGCCAGCAGGTTGGTCTGCTCGGCAATCCCGCTGATGGTCTTGACGATGCTGCCAATCACCAGGGACTGCTCGTTCAGGGCTTCAATACCGTCACCGGCGTCTTGCATGCACTTGGCCAGGTCACGCATCACGTCCAGGGTTTGAGTGACCACCGCCGAGCCGCGCTGGGCGCTGGTATCGGTTTGGCGGGAGATGCTGTAGGCGATGTCGGCAGCCTCGGCCACCGAGCGTTCCTGGTTCACCTGCTCGGTGATCACGGTGGCGAACTTCACCACTTTGTACAGCTGGCCATTGGCATCCAGCACCGGGTTGTAAGAGGCGTCGAGCCACACGACACGCCCCTGGCTGTCGATACGCTTGAAGCGGTCGGCGACATACTCGCCAGCGTTCAGGCGCGCCCAGAACTCCTGGTACGACGGCCCCTCATATTCCTGGGGTTCGCAAAACAGACGGTGGTTCTGGCCCTGGACTTCATCGAGGCGGTAACCCATGCAGGCCAGAAAACGCGGGTTGGCGGTCAGCACCCGGCCTTGCAGATCGAACTCGATCACCGCAGTGGAACGCAGCAACGCCGCCATCAGGTTTTCATGCTCGCAGGCGCTTTCCACCGACGCCGTCTGGTCGCTGCAGATCAGCGAGTAGTGGTCCAGGCGTCCGGCGCTGTCATGGATCAGCTGCACGCAGGTATGCAACCAGGCGTCGCGGCCGTCGCCCCGCTGCAGGCGCAACTGGCCGATGTAGCCTTCGTTGCGCCCCAGGGCCGCCTGGAAAGTGCGATACAACTGCGTCGCCTGGGTGTGGCGCGACACAATCTGCTCCAGGGGCTGCCCACAGAGCTGTTGGCCATCAAGGCCCAGGGTGCGTGTGAAGTTCTGGTTGACCCGACGGATCACCCCCTCGCCGTCCAGTTCGATGCTGAGCACCTGGGTTTCCAGACAGGCCTTGAATTGCTGCAGAGCATTCAGCTCGTCGCTCAAGGTGGCAAGCTGTTGCTTCAAACGTTTGTTGAACATGGATACACCGACAGACTAAGAGTGGATACAGCGACCCTCTTGCCATCGGCGCTGCGTGACCTTTCTCCAAGCCATGCGCAGCGTTTCAGAATATTCTTAAGACCTCTTCGGAAATTTCCTCAAGGCCACCGGAGCCGGCGAACGCCGTGCCCAGAGGATGAGCGGTGCCCCGTCACCGGGGCCCCATGACTCAGGTCGACAGTTGATTGGCGAACTGACCCACCGCGCTCACCACTTTCTGTGCGCCGTCCTGGATCTCGACGATCACCGTGCCGGCTTCTGCGGCCAGGGCCAGGCCCTGCTCGGCCTGAAGCTTGCCTTCGGCCATCAACTCCACGGCTTCACGGGCCATGTCCTGGTTCTGCCGGACCACGCCGACGATTTCTTCGGTGGCCTTGCTGGTACGCGAGGCCAGTTGCCGGACCTCATCGGCGACCACGGCAAAACCCCGTCCCTGCTCACCGGCACGGGCTGCCTCGATCGCCGCATTGAGCGCCAGCAGGTTGGTCTGCTCGGCAATTCCGCTGATGGTCTTGACGATGCTGCCAATCACCAGGGATTGCTCGTTCAGAGCGCCGATACCCTCGCCGGCCTCCTGCATGTGTTTGGCCAGATCACGCATGACGTTCACCGCCTCGGTGACCACCGTGGTGCCGCGCTGGGCGCTGTTGTCGGTCTGCAACGAGGTGCTGTAGGCAATGTTGGCCGCTTCGGCCACGGCCATTTCCTGATTCACCTGATCGGTGATCACCGTGGCGAACTTCACCACCTTGTAGAGCTTGTTGTTGGCGTCCAGCACCGGGTTGTAGGAGGCCTCCAGCCAGACCACCCGGCCATGGGCATCGATCCGCTTGAAGCGTTCAGCGATGAATTCCCCGGCATTCAGCCGTCTCCAGAACGCCTGGTAGGCCGCGCTGTTGTACTCCTCCGGCTCACAGAACATGCGGTGATGCTTGCCCTTGATCTGCGCCAGGCTGTAACCCATCCCGGCCAGGAAACGGTCATTGGCGGTCAGCACATGGCCATTGAGATCGAACTCGATCAGCGCAGTGGAACGCATCAGCGCGCCGATCAGGTTCTCGTGCTCGCGGGAGGCCTCGATGGTGCGGGTCAGGTCGCTGGAAAAGATCGCGAAGTACTTGATCCGGCCCTCTGAGTCGCGAATCGGCTGGGAAATGGCGCGCAGCCAGGCCTCCTCACCGTTGCCCCGCAGCAAGCGCACCGCCCCGGCAAAATGCTCGCCCCGGGCCAGGGTCGCCTTGAAGCGCTGATGGAACTCGTCGTGCTTGACGTGTTCTGGGACGATGTCCTCCAGGGCACGGCCCACCAGATCGCCTCCCTTGTAGAGCATTTCCTGGGCGAAGTTGTGGTTGACCGATTGAATCCGTCCATCGGCGCTCAAATTGATCACGAGCATCTCGCTTTCAAGACTTTCCTTCACTTGCTGAAGGCTCGAGAGTTCTTCACGAAGCGCCGACAACTCTTGCTTCAAGCGTTTATTGAACATGAGGATGCACCGGGGACGGGGGACTGAAAAAATGGGCTGCTTTGGGCCTAACATCGGCCCTGAAAGAATTTTCTTAATAGCAACTGCGACTTGTCCGGCCAAAAAATTTCAACGGCAGGCAAAGCCCGTCGATACGGGGCTTTCGCCGAAGATTCATCGCCGCGCTGGAGCGCGTATAGTCGGCTTCTGGAAATTCCACGGCGATCGACGGAGTTGGACTATGGACGCAACACGCAAGGCACTTTTCCAGCAGGCGGCAGCCCGGATCGGCCACAGTTTCGAAGGCGAAATGCGCATTGGCGGCAACTATGTGCCGGCGGTGCGTAACGGTGATGAGGTCTATGTCAGCGGGCAGATCCCGCGCATCGACAACACGGTGATGGTGGTCGGCCGGGTGGGCGCCGAGACGTCCCTGGAGCAGGCCCGGCACGGGGCACAGATTTGTACCCTGCGAGCCCTGGCGATCCTGGAACAGATGCTCGGCGACCTGCAGCGGATCAAGCGCATTCTGCGAATCAACGTCTATGTGCAGAGCGCGGCGGACTTCACCCAGCAGAGCGAAGTGGCGGATGGCGCCTCAGAGATCCTGTATTCGGTGTTTGCCGAGGCCGGCGTGCACACACGCACTTCGCTGGGGGTCTATCAGCTGCCGAAAAACGCCTCGGTGGAAGTCGACATGATCGTTGCCCTGCACCCCGAACCAGGCGACGCCTGAGGGCACGACACCAGAGTCAGCTGCCGTTGTTGCGGCACTGACCCACCACCTGATATTCGATGGTCTTGAGCTGACCGGCGGAGTCTTCATACGTCATGCGCGAGGGCACCACCTCGCAGGACTTGGCCGCAGGCGTCACATTGACCACCCTGGCGATATCCAGCGCCATGCCATAGCGGTAGCTCTGCACCACCGGTGCCGGTTTGCCCTGGCTCGCGGCATAGCGCTCCATGGCCTTCTGGTTCTCCAGCATGGCGCGGGTAAAGGTGCGATCACCACCGCCCTCGGCCAGGGCCAGGGCAGAAATGGACAGCAGCAACGCGGCGATACTCAAGTTGAAAAGCTTCATGACAGTTTCCTCGTCCAGTTGACTCCAGCGAGGATAAGGAACCGACCCTGTCAGAATGATCGCGGGCACATTACTTATCTGTAATGCCCCTTCAGGCAACTTCCCCCCCATTGCCATCGCCCCTGTTCATGGGGGTTTCAGAGGCTTTGGCCGAGCGTTACCAGCGTCCTTTCTTGCACAATTGTAATCACCGGGTCACCTCGCCGTTATCGACTGTTTGCAACTATCGACAGCGACTTTCAGGGCGCTTCTGCGCCGGTCAGTCCGCCCAATAAGAACGCCTCTGGCGATATAAAAGTTGATAGCTGCCAACACTCAGGAGCGACCCCATGCGAATCAATCCCCCTCTGTCCCTGTCCGTGCTTGCCGCGGTACTGGGGCTGTGTCCCGTGGCGGCGGTAACCGCCGAGGAACGACCCGAAGGCTTTGTCGAAGGCAGCCGCCTCGACCTGTTGCTGCGCAACTACTACTTCAACCGCGATGATCGCAAGGGCCAGTCCAGCCCCACCGGCAACGGTTACTCCGAAGCCTGGGCCCAGGGCCTGATCGGCAAGTTCGAGTCCGGCTTCACCCAGGGCACGGTCGGATTCGGCATCGACGCCTTTGCCATGTACGGCCTCAAGCTCGACTCCGGCAGCGGGCGCAGCGGCGGCCGTGGCTCCTTCGGCATGCTGCCGGTGAACCACGACAACGAGCCCGCCGACGGCTATGGCAAGGCCGGCGGCGCAGTGAAACTGCGGGCCCTGGACACCGTGCTGAAAGTCGGCGACGTGTTCCCCAAGACCCCGGTGGTGCACTACGGCGACTCGCGCCTGCTGCCGGAAAGCTTTCGCGGGGTGACCCTGGAAAACACCAGCCTCGACGGTCTCAACCTGCAGGGCGGGCGCCTGCACGCCATGAGCCAGCCCGACAGCAGCGGCATGCGCGACGGCTTCGCCACCTTCTACGCCGGCAAGGTCGACTCGCCCTGGGTCGGCTACTTCGGTGGCGACTACAAGTTCAACCCCAACCTGAGTTTCAGCCTCTACAGCAGCCGCCTGAAAGACGCCTGGGATCAGTACTACTTCGGCACGGCGATGAACTACCCGGTGTCCGACGACCTGACCCTGTTCAGCGGCTTCAACTATTACAAGGCTGTGGACGAGGGCAAGAAACTGCTGGGCGAGTTCGACAACAACATCTGGAGCGCCAAGGTCGGCGCCACCTACGGCGCCCACACACTGGCCCTGTCGCACCAGCGCAACAACGGTAACGACGACTTCGACTACCTGCGCCAGTCGGACTCGATCTTTCTCGACAACTCGATCCAGTACAGCGACTTCAACTCGCCCAAGGAGCGTTCGTGGATGGTCCGCTACGACCTCGACATGCAGACCTTCGGCATTCCCGGTCTGTCGTTCATGACCCGCTACGCGCGCGGCAGCGACGCCGACTACAGCCACGCCAACTCGGTGTACATGCGCCGCGACGCGGCGGGTGATCCGCTGACCGATCAGCGTCGCTGGGAGCGGGACATCGAAGCCAAGTACGTGTTCCAGGGCGGCACGCTCAAGGACCTGTCCCTGCGCATCCGCCAGGCGACCATCCGCTCCAGTCAGTTCGAGTCCGACCTGGAAGAATTCCGACTGATCGTCGAGTACCCGCTGGCCCTGCTCTAAAGCGTCTGGCCGGGCAGGTTGCGGCCTGCCCGGTGTTAAAACTTCTTCACAGACGCATGGCTTTCAGAACTGTAATATCGGCCTCACCTTCTCGTTAGGTTGGCCTCCATATACTCCTGAACACACTCGAATCCGCCGTGATTCCCCCGGCCGGCGAGCTTGTCAGGAGAAACACCATGGGTCCCACCCGACTATTGTTGATCGGCCTTCTGGCCACTACCGGCTCCGCCGTCTGGGCATCTGATGGCAGCGAACGCCCACAGCAGGTCCGCGACACCTTCCTCGCCAGCCAGGAACAGATTCACGGCAACGCCAGTCAGCAAACAGCCGCGGCTGGCACCGGCACTTCCCCTCGCGACGCTGGCGCATCCGCTACGGCCGAGGAAGATATTTAACGGCGATGGCCTACCGAGCACATTCATCTCTTGAAGCGTTTTTTTGATGCTCCTTTGGAAAGAGATGAATTTTTAGCGTCCCGCATGGGGCGCTTTTTTTTGCCCGAAAACTGCCGCAGGACTGGCACCTGTAGCCGCTGCCGCAGGCTGCGAACGACCGCGAAGCAGGTGCTGCATCTGAGGATCGCTGAAGGTCCTGCGGACCTTTGCGCAGCTTCGCCTTGGCTCAGCAGCGGCTACAGGGATGCAAGAGAGACATAGGTGTTAACGAGATACATCTGTTAACAGGCCGAGCCAGGACTAGCGTGAAGGGATCATTCCAGCACAGGGAGAGCCGGGTAATGCAATTCCGATCCAATGGTTTTCGCCTGCTCAAAGGACGACACACACAGATCGGTAGAATCTACGCGATAACCGCCGTGACCGAACAGCGGCGCCCGATGTTCAGCGACTTCTACCTGGGGCGGCTGGTGGTCGAACAAATCAGGGCACAACACGAAGCGGGACTCATCCACTCCCTGGCCTGGGTGGTCATGCCTGATCACATTCACTGGTTGTTCCAACTGCAGAAATGCTCGCTGGAAGAATCCTTGTGCCGGCTCAAGTCACGAAGCGGGCGCAACATCAACCAGCGCCTGAACCAGCGTGGTCGACTGTGGCAAAAAGGGTATTACGAACGGGCCATCCGTCGCGAAGCAGACCTCAAGGCGCTTGCCCGCTACATCATCTACAACCCGGTTCGAGCGGGACTGGTCCAGCGCGTGGGCGACTATCCCCTCTGGGATGCCGCCTGGCTCTAACCCACCCGCCCTGTAGCCGCTGCTGAGCCCGCGAAGCTGCGCAAAGGTCCGCAGGAACTTGCCTGACGATCCCCCGCCGAACTCGCAGCGGCCTCAAGAACGCCGCGTCCCTTCGGGCCGTTCGCAGCCTGCGGCAGCGGCTACACAAATCCCCGATCGGCACTGGCCCTGTAGCCGCTGCTGAGCCACGGCGAAGCTGCGCAAAGGTCCGCAGGACCTTGCCTGACGATCTCCCGCAAACCCCGCAGCGGCCTGAAGACCGCCGCATCCCTTCGACGGAATGCCGCCCAGTCCGCTCACAGCCTGCGGCAGCGGCGACAGGCGCTAGTCCTCTTCCTTGCGGTGCGCCCATTGGTACAGCGCCGGCAGAACCAGCAAGGTGAGGATGGTGGACGACAGGATGCCGCCAATCACTACCGTCGCCAGGGGCCGTTGCACTTCGGCGCCGGTGCCGGTGGCCAGGGCCATAGGAACAAACCCCAGGGACGCCACCAGGGCGGTCATCAGCACCGGACGCAAACGGGTCAGGGCGCCTTCATGAATCGCCACGGACAGCGAACGCCCTTCCTCTCGCAGGTTGCGGATAAAGGCGATCATCACCAGCCCATTGAGCACCGCCACCCCCGACAAGGCGATAAAACCCACCCCCGCCGAGATCGACAGCGGAATACCCCGCAACCACAGGGCCATGATCCCGCCGGTCAGGGCAAAGGGAATGCCGGTGAACACCAGCAGGCCGTCCTTGAGGTTGTTGAACATCATGAACAACAACCCGAACACCAGCAGCAGTGCCACCGGCACCACCACTTGCAGGCGCTGGGATGCTTCCTGCAATTGCTCGAACTGCCCGCCCCAGGTGGTCCAGTACCCCGCGGGCACCTTGACCTTGCTGGCAATCAACGCCGTGGCTTCCTCGACAAAGGAGCCGATATCCCGCCCGCGAACGTTGGCGCTGACGATCACCAGGCGCTTGCCATTCTCACGGCTGACCTGATTGGGGCCCAACACCAGATCGAGGCTGGCCACTTCCGACAGGGCGATAAAGCCGATCTGCCCGTTGGCCGTGCCCGCGGTCGCCGGGATCGGGATCAGCAGCCGCGAAAGGCCGTCAATGTCGGTACGCAGTTGGTCCGAGAGACGCACCACCATGTCGAAGCGCCGGTCGCCTTCATACAGGGTGCCGGCCTGGCGCCCGCCCACCGCCACCGCAATGGTGTCTTGCACATCGCCCACATTCAGGCCGAATCGCGCCGCCTTGTCGCGGTCGATATTGATGGTCAGCACTGGCAGGCCGGAGGTCTGCTCGACCTTGACTTCCGAGGCACCGGACAAGCCCTGCAGGGCCGTGGCGATTTCATTGGCGGTCTTGTTCAGCACGGTCATGTCGTCACCGAACACCTTGACTGCCACATCGCTGCGCACCCCGGAAATCAGCTCGTTGAAACGCAGTTGGATCGGCTGCGACAGTTCATAGGCGCTGCCCGGGACCAGGGCGCTGGCGCGCTGGATATCGGCAATCAACGCCTCCCGGGACTTGCCCGGGTCCGGCCATTGCGCCTTGGGCTTGAGCATCAGGTAACTGTCGGAAATATTCGGCGGCATCGGGTCCGAGGCGATCTCCGCGGTGCCGGTGCGGGCAAACACCCGCTCGATCTCCGGCACTTGCGCCAGCAGGGTCTTCTCCAGGCGCTGCTGCATGTCCACCGATTGCGTGAGGCTGGTGCCGGGCACCCGCAGGGCCTGTTGGGCGAAGTCGCCTTCGCTGAGGCTGGGAATGAATTCACTGCCCATGCGGCTGGCCAGCACACCGCTGCCCAGCAGGATCGCCGCGGCCGCCGCGAAGGTCGCCGCACGATGGCCCATGACCCAGTCCAGCACCGGGGCGTAGCCACGCTTGGCGCTACGCACCAGCAGGTTTTCCTCTTCCTTGACCTTGCCGGTGACGAACAGCGCAATGGCCGCCGGGACGAAGGTCACCGAGAGGATCATCGCCCCCAGCAGGGCCATGACCACGGTGAAGGCCATGGGGTGGAACATCTTCCCGGCCACCCCGGTGAGGGCAAAGATCGGCAGGTACACCACCATGATGATCAACTGGCCGAAGATCAGCGCCCGCCGGGCCTCCTTGGCCGCGGCAAAGACTTCGTGCAGGCGTTCGGAGCGAGTCAGCATGCGCCCATGGTGCTGCTGGGCATGGGCCAGGCGGCGGATGGCGTTCTCCACAATCACCACCGCGCCGTCGACGATGATGCCGAAGTCCAGGGCGCCGAGGCTCATCAGGTTGGCGCTGACCTTGTTGCTGAACATGCCGGTGAAGGTGAACAGCATCGACAGCGGAATCACCAGGGCGGTGATCAGCGCGGCGCGAATATTGCCCAGGAACAGGAACAGAATCACGATCACCAGCAACGCGCCTTCGAAGAGGTTCTTCTTCACCGTGGCGATGGCTTTTTCCACCAGGTTGGTGCGGTCGTACACCGTGACCGCCACCACCCCTGCGGGCAGCGAGCGGTTGATCTCTTCGAGCTTTTTCGCCACGGCCTGGGACACACTGCGGCTGTTCTCGCCGATCAGCATGAACACCGTCCCCAGCACCACTTCCCGGCCGTTCTCGGTGGCCGCGCCCGTACGCAGTTCGCGACCGATCTGCACCTGGGCGACATTGCGCACGCGGATCGGCGTGCCGTCGCTGCTGCTGATGACGATGTTGGCGATGTCCTCGATGGACGCCAGTTGCCCCGGCGCGCGAATCAGCAACTGCTCGCCGCTGCGTTCGATGTAGCCGGCGCCGACGTTGGCGTTGTTGCGCTCCAGGGCCGTCACCAGATCATTGAGGGTCAGCTGGTAGGCCGCCAGGCGCTTGGGGTCCGGAGCGATCTGGTACTCCTTGGCGAAGCCGCCGATGGTGTTGATCTCCGCCACGCCCTGCACGTTGCGCAGCTGCGGCTTGATGATCCAGTCCTGGATCACCCGCAAGTCGGTGGGGGTGTAGGGCGTGCCATCTTCCTTGCGCGCACCGTCCTCGGCCTCCACGGTCCAGAGGAAGATTTCCCCCAGCCCGGTGGAGATCGGCCCCATCACCGCCTCCACGCCTTCAGGCAATTGCTCACGAGCCACTTGCAGGCGCTCGTTGACCAGTTGCCGGGCGAAGAACAGGTCGGTGCCGTCCTTGAAGATCACCGTCACCTGGGACAGGCCCGAGCGCGACAGCGAGCGGGTCTGTTGCAAGCCCGGCAAGCCGGCCATGGCGGTCTCGATGGGAAAGGTGATGCGCTGCTCGGTTTCCAGGGGCGAAAACCCTGGCGCTGCGGAGTTGATCTGCACCTGGACGTTGGTGATGTCGGGGACCGCGTCGATCGGCAGCTTCTGGTAGCTGGCGATGCCGACCCCGGCCATCAGCAGCACCGCCAACAGGACGATGATGCGCTGCTCGATGGCGAATTGAATGAGGCGCTCAAACATGGGAAATCACTCTGTGCTGTGACCGATCAATGGCCATGGTCGGCCGAGCCTTTGCCCAGCTCGGACTTGAGGGTGAAGCTGCCACGGGTGGCGACCTGGGCACCGGCGGCCAGGCCTTCGCGGATCTCGACGAAACCGTCCTGAGTGGCCCCGGTGACCACCGGCGTGGCCTGGAAGCCCTCGGCAACCCGGACAAACACCGAAGGCCGGTCTTCCACGGTCTGGATCGCCGTCTGCGGCACGCTGACCGGCGCTTCGAAGGCCTCGGTGGCCACTTGCACCGAGACGAACAGCCCCGGACGCCAGGCGTCATCGGGGTTGGCCAGGGTCACCCGCACGGTGGCGGTCCGGGTCTGCTCCCCCAGCAAGTTGCCGACGTAGGCCACCTGGCCCTGGACCTGGGTCCCCAGCTCACTGGAGCTGACATGCACCGCCTGACCGACCCGGACTTTGTCCAGGTCTTTGGGAAACACCCCAAAGGTGGCCCAGACCCGGGACAGGTCCGACAGGGTGAAAGCGGCGCTGGTTTCGTCCACCACTTCACCGACGCTGAGGTGTTTCTCCACCACCACACCATCGAACGGCGCGCGCATTTCATAGCGATTGCCCCCCACCAACTGCGCGCTGCCACTCAGGGCATTCATCTTCTGCCGGGCGTTGTCGAGGGCGATTTGCGCTTCTTGCAGGGTCTGCCGCGCCAGCAGGTAATCCTGCTCGGCGGAGATCTGGTCGACCCACAACTGGCGTTCACGCTCGAAAGTGGTACGGGCCAGTTCCACCCGCCGCCCGGCAGCCGCCAATTCACTGCGCAGGTCAGACACCTGCTGGCTGGCGATGACCGCGAGCAACTCGCCACGCTTGACCGCCTGACCGAGATTGACCTGCACCGACTCCACCACGCCGGCAGCCCGGGGCACGATGTGGGAGGTGCGATCCTCGTCAAAGCGGATTTCCCCCGGCAGGCTGAGCAGGCGGTTGAGGCGCCGGGGCCCGGCCTCGGCCAGCTCGATACCGGCCGCCTGGATCTGCTCGGGGCTGAGCTCCAGATGCCCTTCAGGTTCGTCTTCGCCATGCCCGGCCGGCTCTGCCACTGCAGGTGCCTGGGTGCGGGCGGGGGTCGCGAACAGGTCCGGCAGCAGCAAGGCTGCCGCTCCCAGGCCGACCACCGCTGAAATGGCCATGACAAGGCTGCGTTTTTTATCCATGGGTGCTCCTGACAATCGATGTTCGGCAGCGCGAGAAGCGCCTTACGAGGTAGGCGGAAAGAAAAGTTCGTCGAGAGCCCGGTGCCATTCATGGACGCACCAGTGCCGGGGCGGCTCATCCGGCGGCGCCAGCGGTGCACCGCTGCAATCGCTGACCAGCAGGGCGGCCAGGCACGCGAGGCCCCTCAACCAGGCTTTCACCAACGGCTGAGGTCGCCGTAGATGCGTTCGATCCGCACCCAGGCATCGGTGGTTTGCGCCACGGCGGCAAGGTACTGGCTGCGAGCGCTGATCAAGGTGCGCTGGGCATCCAGTACTTCGAGGAAGCTGAACTTGCCCATCTCGAAGCCCCGGGTGGCACTGTCCACCGCGCGCTGGGCTGCGGGCAGGATGATCTGGTTGAACGACTGCACCTCGCCCCTGGCGGTGCTCCATTGCTCCAGGGCCTGGCGGGTTTCGCTGCGCAGGCGCAGCTCGGTGGCGTTGCGCAGGTCCCGGGCCTGATCGGCGCGCCGGGCGGCGGACAGCACATTGCCCTGGTTGCGGTTGAACAGCGGCAGCGGCATCGACAGGCCCACCAGGTTCACCCGCTCGCGGGCACTGGCGTCGTACTGACTGCCAACGCTGACGTCGAGGTCGGGAATGCGCTGGGCTTTTTCCAGGCCCAGGGACGCCTCGCGCTGGACAATCTCCTGCTCCGCCAGACGCAGCTCCGCAGTCTCCTGCAACCGATTCAGCAATTGCGCCGAAGCCGGCGGAGTGACCACCGACAGCGAGGGCTCCTGCACGGCGGCAAAGTCCGTGGTGGCAGCGCCCGTGACCCTGGCCAACTGCCGATAGGCATTGTCCTGCTCCATCTGGCCACGATTGAGTTCCAGGCGAACTTCCGCCAACTGCACCTGGGCCCGGGTGGCCTCCACCGGCGAGGCCTTGCCGGCATTGACCCGCCCCTGGGCCACCGTGACACCGCGCTCGGCCAGGGCCAGGGAACGCCCGGCCAGTTGCGTGCGCTCCTGGGCCCGCAGGGCGGCGTAGAAAGCCTCCAGGACATCGGCCCGCAGCTGGTTGCCCCGTCGCTCCAGTTCCAGGGCCGCCAGCGCCTGTCCGCGGCTGGCCAGCTCCACCCGAGCGCCGCGCTTGCCTCCCAGTTCCAGCGCCTGGCTGAGTTTGACCGAGGTGGTGCGGGTATCCCTGCGGGTGTCCTCGGCATCCACCGACAGCACCGGGTTGGGCATCAGCCCGGCCTGTTGGCGAGCGCCCCGGGCGATCTCGATCTCCCAGCGTGCGGCAGCCAGTTCGGGGTTGTTGGCAAAGGCATTGGCCAAGGCGCTATCCAGGCTCAGCGCGGATGGCTCGGCAGCACTCGGGGACTGCGCCAGCAGCGCCAGCAGCAGCGCCGCAGAGCAGCGCCAGGCTGCCCGGGGAAGTGTTCTCGGGAAAGTCGGCATAACAGGTTCCGGCCCCTATAGAGGCAAAGTTTCTGCGAAAGTGCAGCGGAACATATCGGTGGTTATTCAACAGCGCCCTGGCCGATATGGAACTGCAACAGTTCGCCCATTGACTGGGAGAGTTTCAATATCGACCAAGGGTAACTTTCGCTGCTTATCAGCAGGGTGGCGCAAAGATTACAAATCCGTTAGCAAAGGCTCTGCATCAACGTTCTGTATTAACATTCCGCCATCCAAAGACAATGCCAGACGCACTTTAAAACGCTCCACACAAAGTTAAGTGCGTCTCAAGCTGCCTGCATGAAAGTGCACTTTTAAATTATTAATCCAGTCATTTACAGCAACTTTCTTTTACTGCCCCTTATCGCCGAGAACCTCATCAGCATGCGTATCCTGGTTATCGAAGACGAACTTAAAACTGCCGACTACCTGCATCAGGGACTGACTGAAAGTGGATATGTGGTGGATTGTGCCAATACCGGCGCGGATGGCCTGCACCTGACCCGCCAGCACGCCTACGACCTGGTGATCCTGGACGTCAACCTGCCGCAGATCGACGGCTGGGGCGTGCTGTGCCAGATCCGCCAGGACAGCAACACCCGGGTGATGATGCTCACAGCCCAGGGACGGCTGGCGGACAAGATCCGGGGGCTGGACCTGGGGGCCGATGACTACCTGGTCAAGCCGTTCGAGTTCCCCGAACTGCTGGCCCGGGTCCGCACCCTGATGCGCCGCAGCGAACAGGCAGCGGTGCCCGACGTGCTCAGGGTCGCCGACCTGGAACTGGACCAGGGCCGGCACCGGGCCTTTCGCGGTAAACAACGCATCGATCTGACCACCAAGGAATTCGCCCTGCTGCACCTGCTGATGCGTCAGAGCGGCGTAGTGCTGTCCCGGACCCAGATCATCTCCTTTGTCTGGGACATGAACTTCGATTGCGACACCAACGTGGTGGAAGTCTCGATCCGCCGCTTGCGAGCGAAGATCGACGACCCTTTCGAGCGCAAACTGATCCACACCCTGCGGGGCGTGGGCTACGTCCTCGAAGAGCGCGACTGAGCCGCACGATCGCCTCGCCGGCCAGACCACCTTTTTGCTCATGCATCTGCTGATGCCCCACCGGCTCCAGTTGCCCGATCTCGATCCCGTCCGGCACGCCTTGCAGGAGCAGGCACATGCTCTCCCTGGCAACAGCTCTGTAGAATGCCTGCTCCATTCTCAGCGCAAGGGACCGACATGCCTCATCAGCCTTGGATCTTTGGCCTTGTCATCGCCGTACTCGCCAGTGCCGCTGGCTGGGCGCCTGCCCAGGCCGCAGCACTGGACTGCGAGCACATCAGCGTCAGCGAACAGATCGATCGCTGCGCCCGGCTGGACAAGGATCGCGCCGACGCTGCCCTCAACCAGAGCTATCAGGCACTGCTGGTGCGGGTCCACAACCTGTATCCCAGCAGCCTGCTGCAAGAACAGGAATACCTCGGCAAATTGAAGAATGCCCAGCGTGCCTGGATCAAATACCGCGACAGCAGCTGCGTGCTGGAGGCCTTCGAAGTGGAACCGGGCAAGCCGGCCCACGTCACCCTGATCAACCGCTGCGTGACCCGCCTGAGCAACGAGCGCACCCGCTACCTGGACCAACTGCTACCCAAATAATCGCACCCGCTGAAGAAAATTCGCGAAGCTGATCAGTAGCCCCCATCAGGTTGCGCCGACGCGTGCCGAGCCTCGCCCACGCGCCCACCAAAGTAGCTGGCACTGGCCACCCCCACCGCACCCATCACCGCGCAATAGATCACGCAGATCCATGGGCTCCAGGGCATCAGGGCAATCAGCAATAACGGCGTGGTGCTGGCCCAGAGGGCATAGGCGATGTTGTAGGTGAAGGAAATGCCCGAGACGCGAATCCGCGGTGGAAACAGGCTGACCATCACCGATGGCACCGCCCCCACCACCCCGCAGCCCAGGCCGGCGATGGCGTAGGCCAGGCCGATCCACTCGCCGCCGCTGATCAGGCAGCCATAGAGCACGGCGATGCCCAGGGGCAGCAGCAGGCTGTAGAGCATCACCGTGCGCCAGGCGCCGAGGCGGTCGACGATCAGCCCGGCCAGGATGCAGCCGATGTTGAGGAAAACGATGCCCAGGCTACTCAGGGCAAAGGTATGGCTGGCGCTCATGCCGAAGCTCTTTTGCATCATGGTCGGGGTGATGACCACGAACACCACCACCGCCGAGGTCAGCACGCAGGTGAGAATCAGCGCCGGCAGGATCGCCAGCCGGTGCTCGCGCAGCACGGTGCGCAGGGGCAATTCGCCGGCGCTGTCGCGTTGGTTCTGCAGGGCCACGAACACCGGGGTTTCACTCAGCCAACGGCGCAGCCAAACGCCGATCACGCCAAACACCCCGCCCAGCAGGAAGGGGTAGCGCCAGGCATGATCGAGGATTTCCTCGGGGCTGAAAACCCGCGCCAGCAGGGTTGCGGTCAGCGCGCCCAACAGGTAGCCGAAGGTCAGGCCGGCCTGGAGGAAGCCCAGGGCATAGCCGCGATGGGCCCGTGGCGCGTGCTCGGCGACAAATACCCAGGCACTGGGCACTTCGCCCCCCACGGCGGCGCCTTGCAGCACGCGCAGCGCCAATAGCAGCAAGGGCGCGAAGTAACCGATCTGGGCATAGGTGGGCATGATGCCGATCAGCAGGCAAGGCAGCGCCATCATCAGGATGCTCAGGCTGAAGACCTTCTTGCGCCCCAGCCGGTCGGCGAAGTGGGCCATGAGAATGCCCCCCAGGGGCCGGGCCAGGTAGCCGGTGACAAAGATCCCGAAGCTTTGCAGCAGGCGTAGCCATTCGGGCATTTCCGGAGGGAAGAACAGCTGGCTCAGGGTCAGGGCGAAAAATACGAAGATGATGAAATCGTAGATTTCCAGGGCGCCGCCCAGGGCGGCCAGGCCCAGGGTCTTGTAGTCGGCGCGGGAAAAGCGCGCCGGCGACGACTCAGTGGAAGGGGTCATAAAAGCAACTCGGAGGGTGGCAATCAGCAAGGCTGCACATGGTCTATGCAATCGTCCCGAGGAACAACCATCAGTCGTTGGCGATCCGGGCTATAGACGAGCCTTGGCCATGGCAATGGCCGCCTGGATCGCGGCGCGGGCCTGTGGGCTGTTTTTCCAGCAACTGGAGCCCACCAGGGCCGAGGCCTGGGTGACGATGTCCAGGGCATCGGCGGCGGCCAACTGGCTCAGGGAAATGATCCCCAATTGCTCCAGGCGCCCCACCACTGTGGGCCCGACACCCTTGACTTTGAGCAGTGCGGCGCGTTCTTCGGGGGAAAATGACATCGGCTTTGAGTCCTTTGCAGTCCGTGGCAATTGCCGCATTCTTGCACAGTTCTCGGCCGCCTCAGCCTGAGGCGGCCGTCTTCCTTATAAACATAAGAAATCCGAGGTACTGACGTGGCCGCTGATATTCAAGATAGCCGCTCCGCCCGCTTTGCCCTGCGCTGTTCGAACTGGGCTGAACGCTGGTTTCCCGATTCCTGGGTGTTCGCCGCACTGGCGGTGATCATCGTCACCCTGGCCACCCTGGCCATGGGCGCCAAGCCCACCGATGCCGCCATGGCCTTCGGTGACGGCTTCTGGAGCCTGATTCCCTTCACCATGCAAATGGCCTTCGTGGTCATCGGCGGATATGTGGTGGCCAGCTCGCCGCCGGCGGTGAAACTGATCGACAAACTGGCGCGCATTCCCAAGAACGGCCGCTCGGCGGTGGCCTGGGTGGCGCTGATTTCCATGGTCGCCTCCTTGCTCAACTGGGGCCTGTCCCTGGTGTTCGGCGGCCTGCTGGTACGGGCCCTGGCCCGACGCACCGAACTGCGCATGGACTACCGCGCCGCCGGGGCCGCCGCCTACCTGGGCCTGGGCGCTGTCTGGGCCCTGGGGCTGTCGTCCTCGGCCGCGCAGTTGCAGGCCAACCCCGGCAGCCTGCCGCCGTCGATCCTGGCCATCACCGGGGTGATTCCTTTCACCCAAACCATCTTTCTCTGGCAGTCGGGGGTGTTGCTGCTGGCCCTGATCGTCGTCTCGCTGATCGTCGCCTACGCCACCGCCCCGGGGCCCAACAGTGCCCGGGATGCCCAGGCCTGCGGGGTCGACCCGAGCTTCAGCATGCCCAAGCCGCAACCGCGGACCCGCCCCGGCGAGTGGCTGGAGTACAGCCCGTTGCTGACCATTCTCCTGGCGCTGCTGGCCGCCGGCTGGCTGTATCACGAGTTCGCCACCAAACCGGCGATCACCGCGATCTCTGGGCTCAACACTTACAACTTCCTGTTCCTGATGGCCGGCGCCCTGCTGCACTGGCGGCCCCGCAGCTTCCTCGATGCCGTGGCCCGGGCGGTGCCCACCACCACCGGGGTGCTGATCCAGTTTCCGCTGTATGGCTCGATCGCCGCGCTGATGACGGTGGTCAAGGGCGTGGACGGCCAGACCCTGGCCCACCACATCTCGACCTTCTTCGTGCAGATCGCTTCCCACGACACCTATGCCCTGCTGATGGGCCTGTACTCGGCGGTGCTGGGCTTCTTCATTCCGTCGGGCGGCGGCAAGTGGATCATCGAAGCGCCTTATGTGATGCAGGTGGCCAATGACCTGCAATACCACCTGGGTTGGGCCGTGCAGATCTACAACGCCGCCGAGGCCTTGCCGAACCTGATCAACCCCTTCTACATGCTGCCGCTGCTGGGAGTACTGGGCTTGAAGGCCCGGGACCTGATCGGTTTCTCCTTCGTCCAGTTGCTGGTGCACACCCCGCTGGTGCTGGTCCTGCTCTGGGCCCTGGGCACCACCTTGGCCTACTTGCCGCCCGTGATCCCCTGAAGGCTCGCCGAGCCCGCTCCGCCAAGACGGAGCGGGCCTGTGGATAAGTCTTTCTCGACGCGGATTTCAGACTTTTCAGAGGCCATCGCAGTGGACTCCTGAAGCATTCCTGTAGTCTTTGCGTCATATTCGGTTGTTACCGTGCCACCGAAATAGTTTGTAACGAATTTCCAGATCGACGTGCAAGGAGCCGACATGAGCGACGATACCGACCAGCGCGACACCCCCGAAACCAACGCCGACCAACCCACCGACACCAGCCGCCGCCGCTTCCTTGGCGGCGTTGCCGTTCTTGGGGTCGGCGCCACCCTGAGCGCCTGCAGCAAGCCCGGCGACCCCGCTGGCAAACCGGATGCACGTCCACTCTCCCCTACTGAGCTGGACAAGGCGCTGCGCGATCAGGTGAAGAACGTGGTGGTGCTGTTCGCCGAGAACCGCAGCTTCAACAACCTGTTCGCCAACTTCCCCGGCGTGGAAAAACCGCTGTCGGCCCTCAAGCCCGAAGCGTTCCAGCAACGGGACCGCGATGGCAGCCTGCTGTCGAAACTGCCGCCCATCTGGGGCGGCATCCTGCAAGTGGGGCCACAGACCCTGGACGGCATCACCTACCCGGTGGAAACCCAGTTCCAGGAAAACCTGCCCAATGCGCCGTTCGCCCTCAAAGGCCCCAGCGGCGAGGACCTGCCCCTGGGCCTGGTGACCCGCGACCTGTGGCATGTGTTCTACCAGAACCAGATGCAGATCAACGGCGGCAAGAACGACGGTTTCGTGGCCTGGGCCGACTCCGGTGCCCTGACCATGGGGCACTACGCCCAGACCCGTTACTCCCTGCGCCTGTGGGATGTGGCGCGAGAGTTCGTGCTTTGTGACAACTTCTTCCAGGGCGCCTTTGGCGGCTCCTTCCTCAACCACCAGTACCTGATCAGCGCCAAGGTGCCGTTCTACCCCGACGCGGCCAACTCGGTGGCCAAGTCGCAGATCGCCACCTTGCAGGGCGACGACCCCAAGGGCACGCGCCTCAAGCCCCTGGACAAGTCCCCGGCCAGTGCCATGGACGGTGCGCCGCAGTTCGGTCCCAGCGCCCTGACCCCTGACGGTTACGCGGTCAATACCATGGCCCCGCCCTACTGGCCGACCTGGATCCGCGACCCGCAGCGCCCGGACTACGCCAAGCCCGACCTGCCCAGCGTACTGGTGCCCCAGACCCACGAGCACATCGGCGACAAGCTGTCGAAGAAGAACGTCGACTGGGCCTGGTACGGCGGCGCCTGGCAGGCGACCCTGGAGCAGTTCAAGGATTCCGGCGGGATTCCCAAGATCCCCAACTTCCAGTACCACCACCAGCCGTTCAACTACTTTGTGCGCCAAGGTCCGGAGAATCCGGCCGAGCGTGCCAAGCGCCTGCGCGACGGCGGCCTGGGAGACGAGTCGAGCACCAACAAGTTCTTCGCCGACGCCGAGGCCGGCAAGCTACCAGCGGTGACCTTCTACAAACCCCAGGGCAACCTCAACCTGCACGCCGGCTATGCCGACGTAGCCGCCGGCGACCGGCATATCGACCGGGCCCTGAAAGTGCTGCGGGAAAGCCCGCAATGGAAAAACATGGTGGTGATCGTCACCGTCGACGAAAACGGCGGCTGGTGGGACCACGTGGCGCCGCCCCAGGGCGATCGCTGGGGCCCGGGCACGCGGATTCCAGCGCTGGTGGTGTCGCCGTTCGCCCGCAAGGGCACGGTGGATCACACGGTGTATGACACGGCCTCGATCCTGCGGCTGATCACCCGGGTGTTCCAGCTGGAAACCCTGGACGGCATCAAGGAACGTGATGAGGCCATGATTGCCCGGGGCCAGACACCCATGGGCGATCTGACCAACGCCCTGCACTTCAGCGTCTGACCCCGGCGGGGCCCGCAACAGGCCCGCCAGCCACCGCAGAACCGAAGCTCAAGATCCGCTTCGGCTCTGCGGCATCGGCGCCAATAATAGCCATGTGACATCACGCACTTTACCCATCCACCCGGCGGGTAATATCCTGCGCGCCACCTATTTGTTTCATCAGTTTTCCGATTGGAAAGGGAGTTCGTCGTCATGATCGTAGGCATCGACCTGGGGACCACCAACAGCCTGGTGGCGGTCTGGCGCGACACCGCCAGTGAGCTGGTGCCCAACGCCCTGGGCCAGCTCCTGACCCCCAGCGTGGTGGGCCTGGACGATGAGGGCCGGGTGCTGGTGGGCCAGGCCGCCCGGGAACGCCTGCACACCCATCCGCAACTGACCACCGCACTGTTCAAGCGCTACATGGGCAGCGCCACCGAAGTGCGTCTGGGGGATCGTCTGTTTCGCCCGGAAGAACTCTCGGCCCTGGTGCTCAAGAGCCTCAAGGAGGATGTCGAGCGCACCTACGGCGAGCCGGTGGAAGAGGCGGTGATCAGCGTGCCGGCCTACTTCAGCGACGCCCAGCGCAAGGCCACGCGGATCGCCGGTGAGCTGGCCGGGCTCAAGGTGGAAAAGCTGATCAACGAACCCACTGCCGCGGCCCTGGCCTACGGCCTGCACCAGCGCGACAAGGAAACCTCGTTCCTGGTCTTCGACCTCGGTGGCGGCACCTTCGACGTGTCGATCCTGGAGCTGTTCGACGGGGTCATGGAAGTCCGCGCCAGCGCCGGTGACAACTTCCTCGGCGGCGAGGATTTCGACAGCCTGCTGCTGGAGCACTTCATCGAACAGCAAGGCCGGGCGGCGGACTTTCCCGAGCGCCAGAGCGTGCTCCAGGCCCTGCGCCGGGAAGCCGAACGGGTACGCCGTGCCCTGGGCCAGGAACCCAGCGCCGAGTTCAGCCTGCGCGTCGACGGCCGGCAATGGACCCAGACCATCACCCAGGCGCAGTTGGCCAACCTCTACACGCCCCTGCTGGAACGCCTGCGGGCGCCCATCGAGCGGGCCCTGCGCGATGCGCGAATCCGCGTCAGCGACCTGGATGAAATCCTCCTGGTGGGCGGCGCCACCCGCATGCCCCTGGTGCGCAAGCTGGCGGCGGGGCTGTTCGGGCGCTTTCCTTCCATCAGCCTCGACCCCGACGAAGTGGTGGCCCAGGGCGCGGCGGTCCAGGCCGCCCTCAAGGCACGCTCCGCGGCCCTGGAAGAAGTGGTCCTGACCGACGTCTGCTCCTACACCCTGGGCATCGAAACCTCCCAGCAGTACGGCAACCAGATCGAGGGCGGGCATTACCTGCCGATCATCGAGCGCAACAGCGTGGTGCCGGTGAGCCGGGTCAAGACCGTGCAAACCCTGCACGACAACCAGGAACAGGTGCTGCTGAAGATTTTCCAGGGCGAGAGCCGCCTGGTGCGCGACAACGTCGCCCTCGGCCAGCTGGAAATGCAGGTGCCCAAGCGCCCGGCCGGTGAAGTCTCGCTGGACGTGCGCTTCACCTACGACATCAACGGCCTGCTGGAAGCCCAGGTGAGCATTCCCCTGACCGGTGAGAGCCGTTCCCTGGTGATCGAGAACAACCCCGGCGTGCTGACCCCGGAAGAAATCCAGGAGCGGCTAAAGGCCCTGGAGCAACTGAAGGTTCATCCCCGCGACCAACAGGTCAACACGCTGCTCAGCGCTCGGCTGGAACGTCTGTATCAGGAAAGCCTTGGGGAATTGCGCGAACAGATCGGCTACTGGGCCGGGCAATTCCAGCAAGTGCTGGACACCCAGGACGAGCGCAAGATCCGCGAAGTGCGCAACCAACTCAGTGAACAGCTGCAGAGACTGGAAAACGGCCACGGGCACTGAGGAGCGGCGACATGGACTGTTGGACCCTGCTGGAGCTGCCGGACGATGCCGATGAGCGCAGCATCAAACGCAGCTACGCCAAACGCCTGAAAACCACCCGTCCCGATGAGGATGCCGAAGGCTTCCAGCGTCTGCGCGAGGCCTACGAGCGGGCGCTGCAACTGGCTCGCTGGCGGGAAGAGGAACAAGAACGACCGACTTCCCACACGACGCTAGCCAGCACGCTCCCGACCATGACACCGGCGAATGACGCCAACCTTCGACATTGGTCGCAACTGCTGGAGATCCAACCCGCGGCTCAAGCGCTGCCAATCACTCGGCAAACCGACGACCCGGCACAGCCTCTGCTGCTGAACCTGAGTCGGCACACACTGCCACAGCGCTGGCAACAGGCCCTGGACCTGGATTGTGCGCCAGCTTTTGAAGCCGGTTTGCTGCGTCTTTGCTTCGAACAGCCAGGGCTTCGCACTGCCATCACCACCTGGGCGGTGCAGCACCTGCAATGGCTGACACCCTGGCAGCAGGTGCACATGACACCCTGGGAAGAAGAGGCGCTGACCAGCGGGTTGTTGCAGCAATACCGGCAGACCCTGCAAGAGCTTCTGGAAACCCGGCAGGAACCGGAATTCCTCCATTCCCTCGAAACCTACAGTAAACAGCCCTGGATGCAGGTGTTCGACCGTCGACAGGAATGGCAACGAATCGTCATGCAATTGCTGTACGACACTCAGTGGAGCCTGCCGTTGCTCGACCGAGTCTGCCAACTCCTGGGCTGGGACGATGCCTGCGGGGTCCATCCGGAACCCGCCTGGATCTGGCATAGCCTGATCCAACGCTGTGAGCAGGAAACCTTCTTCCACGCCCTGCAAGCCAAGGCGCAAGACCACAAGACCTGGGCACCTGAAGTTCAGGCGGCGCAACTGCTGCTCAATCCCTTGTCACGCCGGCAACAGCAGAACCTGATCCTGGACTTCGGCGTAGACCACTGGGTCGCCTGCCAGGATCTTGCGCAAACCCTGAGCGGGCGTTACCCGCAACTGATCGAGCGTCTGCCCTGTAGCGACGTTTTCTTCTGGCGCAAGTTCATGCCTCGGCCCCCAGCGGCGCAGACCTGGATCAGGGTCTGGGCTGCCCTGGCTCTGGCCTTGACCCTGTTCTTCCTTAATCAGGAGGATCATTCAGCAATGCCTGCCTTGTTATTCGGGGGAACGATCGCGTTGATTCCCACGGCGGTGGCACGCTTGATCATGCTCCTGCTCTGGGTGCCCACATCTCATCAGATGATTGCCCTTGATCTGTGGCTCAGCGAACGCCTGCTGCCCAGACGCCTGAACCCCCATGGCGAGTGGCTGATATTGCGCCACGCAGTCCCCCAGTTGGCGATGCTTGCAGTTTTCGCGGCCTTGCTGGGACCGCTGGGGATGGCCGGATACTCGGGTTTCATCCTGATCGGCCTGTTGCATGACAAACGGATCGGGCATCTGGACCCAGGTTTCAGTGAAAGACACCCTTACCTGACTGCATTGCACTGGAACCACTGGAGCCCACTGCAAGTTATTTTCCTGCTGCTCATGAGCGGCATCATCCTGGCGTGCCGAATCCATTATCCCGCCTATCCTCTGACACGCTTGCTGCCTGGTTGAACAGGTACGGGCCGAACGTTCATTTACACAATGCCCTTCCCCCCTGCATGGGGTTCACGCTGAAAAGGATCTGAGCATGTTCAAATTCGCAGGAATCTCCCTGGCCCTGGCGGCCGCCGCGTTGAGCACCAGCGTCATGGCCGATGTCGAGGTCGATCTGGGCAGTCCGCAACGTGTCACCCAACTCTTCGCCTACCCCAACAACTGCAACGTGATCTGCTATCGCAACTGGACCCTGGAGCAGACGGTGGAGCACTACCTGACCCAGAGCGTGCAGCGCGATGGCTACAGCGCGGCCAAGGTCAGCGTGAAAACCGCCAACGACAAGGTTGTCGCCTCCATCAGCGGCGTGCCCGAGGGCTACGACAAACCGTTGAGCGCCCTGCTCGATGCCGGCGACCTGGCCTATAAAGGCGCCAGCCAGCTCAATGCCGATGGCAAATGGGCCTACAGCTGGTACCTGTTCCTGCCTCTGGGCATGGCCCTGGAAAACCGCAAGAGCGTCGAGCTGCTGCACTTCCCGCCGGACTATTCATTGACCCAGGCCCAGGACTATCTGGAGTCGGCCACCACCGACCGCTGGGCTTCGCTGCTCACCGTCAACGGCATCGCCGCCGAGCAGACTCCGGCGTACCAGACCATTGTCGACATCGCACCGATCGCCGCGCCATCGAGTGCCGGCAAGGACCTGGAAGGGGTCTACAGCTACTTCAACAACTACCAGACCACCATGGTCAAGCAGGTCAGCCAGAACGCCAGCGGCGCGGCCTTGCCGATGGTGGCTTTCGGTGCGCCCGTGCGTAACTGGCTCAAGCAGCAATATGGGGTCACGGTGAATGTGCTGGGCCTGGCGCAGATCAGCCCCAGCGAAGGCGTGAAGGTGCCGGTACTGGGCTCCAACCACCCGAGTTACATCTGGTACGCGGCGGACCCGGACAACTATGACAACGACGAGGCCAAGGCCGACGCCGCAGGGCTGAAAGTCATGGGACAGGATTTGAGTGCAGCCTGCTGGCAGGCCGGTATGGGCAGCAAGCCGGGGACGGACCCGAGCACCCTGCTCAGCAGTTGCACCCAGACCTGGCAGGTGACGCAAAAAGAGCAGACCTGCGAGTTGTTCTACACCTCGGTACGCAAGCTGACCGAGCAACAGGCCGCGGCCAAGTGCAGCAGCGCACCGGTCACGACCCAGCTCAAGCAGCTCAAGGCACCGGCACCGGCACCAAGCACCGAGGTGCCGCACCTCTGAAGTCCGCCGCTGGCCGCTGCGCCTTCACGCAGCGGCCAGCCCGCATTCAGACGGCGCCGAGGGGACGCAGGCGATATTGCGGTGGCAGTTGTTCGAAACCGCTGATGGTCGTGTCCAGGCTCTTCCAGCGACCGTCCTTGATCCCGTAGATGCAACCGTGGATCGACAGGCTCTGCCCGCGATGCCAAGCGTTCTGCACGATGCTGGTATGGCCGACGTTGGCCACTTGCTGGATCACGTTCAGTTCGCACAGGCGGTCGACTTGTTCTTCTTCCGTGGCCAGTTGTGCCAGCGCCTCGCGGTGCTCGTAGTACAGGTCACGAATCGAACGCAGCCAGCCATCGATCAGGCCAAACTGGCGATCCTGCATCGAGGCGCGCACGCCGCCGCAACCATAGTGGCCGGTGACCAGGATGTGTTTGACCTTGAGTACATCCACCGCGTACTGGATCACCGACAGGCAATTGAGGTCGGTGTGCAGCACGACGTTGGCCACGTTACGGTGCACAAACAGGTCGCCCGGCAACATGCCGACGATCTCGTTGGCTGGCACCCGGGCGTCCGAGCAGCCGATCCACAGGTACTCCGGAGTCTGCTGGCGGGCCAGCTTGGAGAAGAATTCCGGATCTTCCTGCTTGATCGCTTCGGCCCAACGCGCGTTGTTATCAATCAGATCTTGTAGTTCGTTCATGCTGTGAAGCCTCAAGAATGATGCGCAGCTTTGACAGACGAGTGCCTGTCGAGGTCACGCCAATAACGGCAGATACCGGTTATCCCTGCCGGGGAATCTTCACCGGGGCTGTGGGTCCACCCTGTAAGCCCCTAAAAGTATGAGCAATCGCCATGACCGAATCACGACGCCCCTTCAACGCGCTCCAGCCCGAGCCGATCGACGATGATCAGGATCGCATGGGGTCCATGGAGGAACTGCATTTCGATGACGACGAACCCGGCGCCCTCAGCAGCACCGGCCTCACCAGCGACGGCTCCAGCGACGACGACCTGAGCCCGGAAACCCTGATCCGCGAGGATGGGGCCCGTTCTGCCCGGGAAATCGGCGCCGATAAACCCGCCGACTGGGACTTGAGTATTGTCGATGCCACGGACATTGGGGGTGGCAGTGGTCTGGATGAAGCCGAACTGGCACGTCGCGACCCGCTGGACGGCAAACCCTGAGCTCGGCGCCACATTTAATGACGCCCTCTCCCGCAGAGCCGGCTTGCCGGCGAAGAGGCCCTCAAGCCATACATCGCCGCGAATGGCGTCTTCGCTGGCAAGCCAGCTCCTGCAGCTGCCTGCGTGCTGGTTGAAGGCTCAGTCGACCAGGGTGCAGGCCATCACCAGGGCGTCTTCGCGACCGCCCACCGCCGGGTAATAGTCGCGGCGGCGCCCGACTTCATTGAAGCCATAACGCTCGTAAAGCCGATAAGCGGTCTGGTTGCTGGAACGCACTTCGAGGAAACATTCGCGCGCGTCCTTTTGGTAGGCGCGCTTCATCAGCTCCTCCAGCAGCCGTAGGCCCAGGCCGCGGCCCTGGCTTTCCGGCTTGACGGTGATGTTCAGCAGATGCGCCTCGTCAATGATCACCTGGATCACCCCGTGGCCCACCTGCTGGCTGCCTTCGAACATCAGCCAGACTTCGTAGGACTTGAAGGCATCCATGAAAATGCCCCGGGTCCAGGGGTGACTGAACGCGGCATATTCGATTTTCAGGATGGCATCCAGGTCCGCCTCGGTGGCCAGGCGGAAGGTCAACGCGTCACTCATTGGTCATTGTGCTCATCAGTGCTTTTCCAGCGCGTCATCAATCGACGCATGGCTTGCCAGACATCAGCCTTACGCTGTGGCTCTTCCATTAATAGTTCCAGGCCGGGCAAGGCCCAGGCCGAACCCAGGCCTTCGACCTGCAGTTCACGGTTGTAGGATTCAGCGTTGGCTTCGCCGGCGAAACGTACGGCCGGCAGACCGATCAGCCACAGGCAGACACAGGGCTCTTCTTCGATGCGCACGCCGACAAAGGCCTGGACGAAGTCCCGGGCGGCTTCCGGACCTTGATCGAGGTTGCCCCGGGTCAGCATCGGCCAGCGCACCGGCTCGGCGAGGATCTGCGGGCTGTCCGGCAGGCCGGCGGCGCGCAGCATGTCCTTGAGCAGCAAGTAGGCCGGGTCGCGGCTCTGGAAGGCTTCGCCTGTGGGTAACTCCACCAGCAGCAGGCAACGGCCGGCCCGCAGCAGCTGCAGGGCAAAACGCGGCGGCGGTACCACCGGCGCCTTGACCACCGGGGCCGGGGCTTCTTCGCCCTCGGCCACTGGCTTGCTGGCTGACTTTGCAGGCGTGGTGGACGGACGCGGCACCTCGATCTTCGGCCGTTCGACGGTCCTTGCAGCCGCCGGGGCCTTGGCCTCGACCACAGGGGCAGGCGGGGCCTGCACCTCGGGTTCCGGCAAGGCCAGCAATTCAGGACGCGAAGGGGCGGCAAAGGGCAATTCGCTGCGCGGCAGCCAACTGACCACCTGCATGGCGGATAGATAAGCGCGACGACGGGACTCGATAAGCAAAGGTCGGCCACTTGTGGATAACTGAGGTGGGGGATTCTACCGTCCTTCGCCAAAGATCGCCTGCTGTTGATTGCGCGCAAAAGCGACAGTCCGTCTCATACCTGGGTCCGGGGGTGAATCGTCGGCCCCCTGATGCAGTACAATCGCCGCTTTTCATTGCCAACCAGCCGGCCATTCCGATGATCGAACCCAAGCGCGTCTTGCGCGCCCTCGCCGAACACTGGGCACTTCTGGAGCCGCTGTGCGAGCACTTCGACCAAGGCACCCTGAGTCTTGCCGAACTGCGTTCACAGCTGGCTGCCCAACAACTGGACAGCACGCCCCAGGACATCACCCACCTGCTGGACGTATGGATACGCCTGGACATCCTGGTCCCGGTGGCGAAAAGCCCGAACCGTTTCGAGCTCAATGCGCAGATCCACGACTTCCTCGCTTACCTGCGCCGTGAACACCGCCTGGGCCTGTGCCTGGAAATCGAAGCCTACCTGCGTCACCTGGAGCGCCTGGCCGGTTACATCCAGGACGCCTTCGACGTACGCGACGGCAACGACCTGGCGCGCCAGTTGCGGCTGCTGGACATGCGCGTGCGCGATGTCCTGAAGAAGCTCGCCAATGACGAACAGGCCCTGGTGGCCGTGGCCGAGCGGGCCAAGACCAGCGACCGGCAGATTCCCCTGCGCCAGCGCTACGCCGAGGTGCTGGCCACCTGGGACGAATACGTCGAGCCGATGATCCAGCTGGTGAACGCCGACGGCGCCTTCGAACAGGGCGTGCGCAAGGTGGAAAACGTCCTGCTGCGCCTGCTCACCGAGCAGCAGCGCCTGGGCCACCTGGTGGACGACGACATGCTGCTGCGCACCCACGCGCGGATCCTGGAAATGCAGACCAGCGCCCAGCTGACCCTGCGCCACGCCCGGGAACTGCTGCTGCCGCTGCGTGAGGAAGCCCGCCGCCACAACGCCGTGACCCGTGGCGCGGCCCTGGCCCTGGCGGCCATCCGGCGCAAGGGCATCGACGCGGTGCCCCAGGCGGCGATGCCGATGTTCACCCGTCCACAGAGCACCTTCCTCGGCAGCTCCGGCCAGGTGGAAGCCTATGTCTACGCCCTGGCCCGCTTCGAGCCCAAGCCGGCGCGTTTCCCCAAGGCCCACAAGACCCACAAGGGCCTGGCTCCCAAGGCGCCGCGCACGGTTCGGGAAATGCTCGAACGCTGCGAAGACGCCCTGCCGATGCCGGACCTGATGAGCTGGCTGCTGGACCAGGAGCCGGATGGCGCCACCGACGAATTGCTGTACTGGTTCTCGCGCCTGTCGCGGGAAAAACGCTTCAAGCGCGAGCGCCTAGAACGCCGCGACTACCACACCCAGGAGCACCAGGTCAGCCTGCGCTCCTTCGCCCTGCTCTCGGCCCGCGATGACACCGCCGAGCATTCTGCGAGCAACGCCAATGCATCTTGATCTTTCCGAACTGTCCCAGCTGGCGCCGATCTTCCGCGAGCTGTTCAAGGGTTACCACGTCAGCCGCCGCGACCCGGAGCTGTACGCGCAATTGTCGAACTTCCAGGACCAGTACCGCACTCTGTTCAAGGCCCTGGGCTTCGAGCTGGTGTGCGATACCCGCGGCTTCTACTACTTTGTCCCCGACAACGCCGCCGCCCAGGTGAACAAGACCGCCCAGCGCCTGGCGCTGTTCACTTTCATCCTGGTGGAGCATCTGGCCGACCAGGGCCGCGACCCGATTGCCGTGCTTGATGGCGGCAGCCTCGGCCGTGACGAACTGCCGTCCTTGCTGGAGAAATACCGCGACCTGTTCATCCAGGCTGAAGTGCAGACCCAGGAAGAGCTGGAAGAGAAAATCATGCGCCGCATGACCCAGCTGGGTTTTGCCGCCGAGGAACCGGGGATCTACCGCTTCCTGCCGCCAATGCACCGCTTCCTCGACGTTTGCCTGTCGGTGCAACAGGACCGCGACCTGGCCGCCAGCCTGCATAGCGTGCTGCCGTTGCCGACCCCGGTACTGGTGGACGACGACAGCGACGAGAAACTGCTGCAGACCGATGACCCGCTGGACCTGAGCGAATTCGACGAGTCCGAAGAAAGTGAAGAAGACGCGCTGGCCCGGGCCATCGCCGAAGAACAGGAGCTCGACGCATGAGCAAGGAACGCTACGGCATCCGCCGCTTTGCCCTACTGAACACCGCTGGTTACAGCCTGGGCCTGTTCCCCCTGGAAGAGCCGCTGTCGGTCTACGGGGCCAACAACCTGGGCAAGTCGGCGTCGATCAACGCCCTGCAATTCCCGATCCTGGCGCGCATGTCGGACATGAGCTTCGGCAAGTACAGCCTGGAACAGTCCCGGCGCTTCTACTTCGCCTCCGACACCAGCTACATCCTGGTGGAAGTCTCGCTGCCCCACGGCCCTCATGTGATTGGCGTGGTCGGGCGCGGCCCGGGCGGCGGCTTCGGCCACCAGTTCTTCGCCTACGCCGGCCAGCTGGACCTGGCGCATTACCAGAAGGACGACACCTGCCTGCGGCAGAAAGAGCTGTTCACCAACCTGGAACGCCAGGGCCTGAAGGCCTATGAGCTCAAGCCCGATGAACTGCGGCGCCTGCTGGTGGGCGGTCATACCTCAATTCCACTGGACCTGACCCTGATCCCGCTGCGCTCGACCAGCGAACAGAGCCTGAAAACCTTCCGCGCGCTGTTCATCAACCTGCTGCACATGCGCGAAATCACCGCAGCCAAGCTCAAGCAGCTGTTCCTCGATGCCTTCGAGCACAGCCTGCGCTCCGGCAGCGTCGACTACATCGCCGCCTGCGACGAAGCCTTCCGCGATGTGCGGCGTATGGAGCAGGACTACAACTCCCTGGTGGCCGCCGGCCCTCTGGTGGAAGCCCTGGCCAACGGCGTGAAGCAGCGGGACATTCTGCGGGGCAAGCTGCATCGCCTGTCGCCCCTGCTGGATTCGCTGCTGGGCACCTGGTCGGACTACGCCGGCGCGCGCAAGGAAGAGCTGACCATCCAGGCCGAGCACTACCGTAATGAGCAGGACGCGCTGCAGAACGACCAGCGCAGCAGCACCCAGGAAATGATGCGCCTGGAACGGGAAATCACCGGCACCCAGCGCTGGCTCGGCGAGCTGTCGGTGCTCAAGCACCGCTTCGCCCTGGTGGATGACGTCAAGGTCCTGGAACAGCAACTGCTGGCGGCCAAGGATGCACACGATGAACTGGCCGGCGCCCTGGCCCAGTCCCGGCAGTTCTCCGCCGAAGACCTGGAAGAACGCCTGCGGGATCTGGAAAAGCGCCTGAAGTCGGTCAAGCAGCAACTCGATCACGCTGACAACAACAGCTATGCCCGCCTGCGCGAGGAGTTCTCCCAGCAGGACGTGGAGCGCCTGATGCGCCTGTTCAACAGCGCGCTGTTCAGCCTGCCCCTGGGCGAGCATGGCATCGCCCTGGACGACAACGGCGAGTGGGTGAAGTCGGTGGAGCTGATCCTCGACGGCTTCAAGGGCGAGCGTTTCGAAGTGCCGGGGTTGACCATCGACATCTCCCACATCGAGCCGCCAGCCTTGCAGGCCCTGGCCGACCGCGCCGCCCTGCGGGATCAGAAAGAGCGTCTGGAAAAAGAACTCAAGCAGCTCAAGACCCAGGCCGCCGTGGCCGCCGACCGCGCCGCGAGCAAGACCCAGACCGAGGCCCTGTACCAGCAGGTACTGGATGCGCAGAAGGCCCTGGAAGACTTCCGCCGTGCCCAGACCCTGAGCGCCGAGGAAGGCGAGAAGCTGGAACAGCTGGCGCAGATGGAAGCCGCCCAGGACGAACTCAAGCGTTCCAGCGATGCCTTCACCGAACGCGTCCAGCAACTGTCGGCCAAGTTGCAACTGGTGGGCCGGCAGATCGCCGACATGGAAGCCAAGCAGCGCACTCTGGATGACGCCCTGCGTCGCCGTCAGCTGCTGCCGGCAGACCTGCCGTTCGGCACGCCGTTCATGGACCCGGTGGACGACTCCATGGACAACCTGCTGCCACTGCTCAACGACTACCAGGACAGCTGGCAGGGCCTGCAACGGGTCGACGGGCAGATCGAGGCGCTGTATGCCCAGGTACGCCTCAAGGGCGTGGCCAAGTTCGACAGCGAGGATGACGTCGAGCGCCGCCTGCAACTGCTGATCAACGCCTATGCCCACCGCACCGACGAAGCCCTGACCCTGGGCAAGGCGCGCCGCGCGGCGGTGACCGATATCGCCCGGACCCTGCGCAATATCCGCAGTGACTACGACAGCCTGGAACACCAGCTGGCGCTGTTCAACCGCGAGATCAACAAGCGCCAGGTGTCCAACCTGCAGAGCTTCCGCATCGTCCTGGCGCCGAACAAGGAAGCCCTCAAGCACATCGACCAGATCATCCACAGCGCCGGCCAGTACGAGGAAGGCGAGACCCTGTCGGTGTTCGACCTGAGCCAGAGCGCCGAGCAGGACAACAAGAACGAAGAGGCCAAGGAGTACCTGGCGCGGCTGGTGGCAGCCAACCACAACCAGTTGGGCCTGAAGGACTTGTTCGAGCTGGCGTTCGAGATCACCAAGGTCAACGGCCAGCCGGTGATCCATACCGACATCGATGGCGCAGCGTCCAACGGCACCACAATGACCATCAAGGCGCTGACCAACATGTACCTGTTGCTGCACTTGATGGACCGCGACCAGGCCGGGCGCATTCGTCTGCCTTACTACCTCGACGAAGCGGCGGACATCGACGAACGCAACCAGGCGGCGCTGCTGGAAACCAGCCTGCAGCTGGGCTTCGTGCCGATCCTGGCCAGTGTGAAGCCGCAGGTGTCGGCCCAGGTCGCCATCGACCTGGAAGGCGGCAGCGGACCGAACGGCATCTACATCGACGAGGCGGACTGGAAGTTCATCCGTCGTCACGATCAGGTCAAGGCGACTCTGAACGTGGAACCCGAAGCAGAAGCGGAACTGGACGAAGTCTGACTGGGTAACGCTGCAACGTAAAAGGCCGCGCTCTTGGGAGCGCGGCCTTTTTATTGGATCACTTTTGTAGGAACTGGTTTGCCAACAAAAGCGTGCTCTGGGCTTGAGGGCTGCTTCGCTCCTACAACAGGGTTACTTGCCCAGGGGGATCTTGGGAGCCCAGGTCAGCCATTCATCCTCGAACTTGTCGAACAGCGGGAAGGTCTGCTGGGGACGGGCCGGGTTGCCCATGCGTTCGCCATCCGGGGTGGCGAAGGCAATGCCGCCCTGGATCAAGGTTTCCAGGGATTCGGTGCGCACTGTGGCGCCCTTGAACAGGCCAAAGTCCACACCGAATCCGCTGCTGTTCCAGAAGCGCGTGCCACCACGAATCAACGGCGCGTACTTGGGTTCGATGAGGATATGGATCAGTACCCGGTCGGCGGTCTGTCCCAGTTCGTAGCCGGTGACCTTGCCCACGGTCACTTCCCGGTAAGTCACTGGGACACCCACCTTCAGCGAACCACGGCGAGCAGCACTCAGCACCAGGCTCAGACCCGCTTCCTGGGAGCTGGCTTCCGGTGGCTGCGGCAAGGCGACAAAGCTGGTTTGCACGCCCTGGTTCTTCGCCGCGGGCTGAACCTCGATGTATTGACCGGTCACCAGGGTTTCCAGGTTCGAAGTCTTCATCAGCCCCAGTTCCGGCTTGACCACCCAGAACTGGCTGCCGACCCGGGCAATACGTTCCGGCACTTCGGTGATCCGCGCCTTGAGCATTACCGATTGCAGGTCGGCGCTGAGGGTCACTTCTTCCAGTTTGCCCACATCCAGGCCCTTGAAGCGCACCGGCGTTCCGGCGCGCAGCCCATCGGCGCGATCAACCTTGATGTTGATCAGGGTGCCACGCTGCGCCGCCTCTTCCTGGTTGGCGAACAGACGGAACCGCGGAATGCGCTTTTTCAGCGGCACGTTGGGCAGCGGCGTCTCGAAAGCGATGCCGCCGGCCATCAGGCTTTGCAGCGACTCACTCTTGATCTGGATACCGCCAGTGAGGCCGCCCGTGAGGGTGATGCCGCTGACGTTCCAGAAGCGCGTCGAGCCGTTGACCAGTCCCTCGTATTCTTTCTCGATATGAACACCGATCACCACTTGCTTGCGGGTGTGGGAGAACTGATAGCTCTGCACCGAACCGACCTTGACCTGTTTGTAGAGAATCGGGCTGCCCACCTCCAGGGAGCCGAGATTGTCGGTAAACAGCACCATGTGCAAGCCGGGTGCCCGCAGGTCCAGGGGTGGGGCCTTGGCCCGCGCCTCGAACTCCCGCTGGGGGGCGGCGCCCTTGTCACCGGGGCGAATGGCGATGTAGTTGCCTTTCACCAAGGCCTCGAGCCCCGTGATACCCGCCAGGGAGATCGAGGGTTTGACAGTCCAGAACTGGGTACCCTGGACCAGATAGTCCTCGGCCAGTGGGTCGAGGGTCAGCTCGGCGGTGGCACTCGTCAGGTCGGAGTCGACCTTCAGGGCTTTCAGGCTGCCCACCTGGATGCCTTTGTACATCACGGGCGTGCGCCCTGCCTGCAGGCCTTCGAAATCGGTGAGTTTGACCTTGACCCGGATGCCCGCCTGGGCGGCATCGAAATCTTCGTACAGGCGGAACGGCAGGCTAGGATCGGTGGGCGGGCTGTCCTTGCGATTTTCCGGAGTGGCGAACGCGATACCGCCGGCCACTATGCTGGACAGGGACTCACTGCGTACTTTTACCCCGGACAGATTGGCGTCGATGCTGATGCCGCTGGCGTTCCAGAAGCGTGTGTGTTTGCGCACCAGATTGGCGTAGGTCGGTTCAATGTAGACCTTGAGCTCGACGGTGTTCTGATCCTCGGAAAGCAGGAAGCTCTTGATCTGTCCGACCTGGATTTGTTTGTAGAAGACCGGACTGCCGCGGCTCAACGACCCCAGGCGTTCGGCCTTGATGGTCAGGTGCAGGCCAGGCTTGGCATCCGATAACGGTGGCTCTTCGGCCAGGGCCTTGAACTTGCGCGTGGGCTCTCCTTCTCCGGGATTGACCGCGATGTAATTGCCTGAGACCAGGGTTTCCAGACCGGTGATCCCGGCCAGACTGACACTAGGCTTGACCAGCCAGAAGCGGGTGTTGGTCTTCAGGTACTGTTCGACATCCTTGTTCATTTCGACCGTGGCAATCACCCCCTTGGAGTTGCCCTCATCGTCCAGAGCCAGAGTCTTGACCTTACCCACAGGCATGCCTTTGTAGACCACTTCGGTCTTGTTGGCCTGTATTCCTTCGCCGCTTTCAAAGCGCAACTGGATCTCGATACCGGTCTGGCTGTAGGCACGCCAACCCAGCCAGCCACCGATGATCAAGGCAATCAGGGGCAGCACCCAAATGGCCGACCAGTTGGAGGCCGGGCGGGTTTTGGCGGTAGGCAAATCACTCATGGTCGTCGTCCGACTCCGTGTTATCCCAGATCAGTCGGGGATCAAAAGTTACTGCGGCCAGCATGGTCAGGATCACCACGCTGGCAAAGGCGACCGCACCGAGATTGGCCTCGATACTGGCCAGCCGGCCAAAGTTGACCACCGCCACCAGAATGGCGATGACGAAAATATCCAGCATCGACCAGCGACCGATGAACTCGATAAAGCGATACATGATAATCCGTTGCCGCGCTGACAGTGGCTGGTGACGCTGCACCGAGAACAGCAACAGGGCAATGCCCACCAGTTTGAAGGTAGGCACCAGAATACTGGCGACAAACACCACGGCGGCGATGGGGAACATTCCATGCTGCACCAGTTGGATGACCCCGGACATGATGGTGCTCGGGTCGCCCTGGCCCAGCGAGCTGACGGTCATGATCGGCAGGACATTGGCGGGTATATAGAGAATGGCGGCGGTAAGCAGCAGGGCCCAGGTACGCAGGATGCTGTTGGGACGCCGTGGGTGTACCAAAGCTCCGCAACGAGTGCAGGTCTGCCCGTCGCTGTCGGCCTCCTGCCGGTTCAATTCATGGCATTCGGTGCAAATCAGAATGCCTGCATCAATCGCCCGCATGTATGTCTTCTCCCGATAGCGCCTGCCAGACCTGATGAGGCGACATCACCACTTCCAGCCAGACCTGCACCAACAACAGACTGATGAAACACACCAGCCCCAGGCCTACGGTGATGGAGGCCATGTCGGCCAACTTGACGATGGCCACCAGTACGCCCATCAAGTAGACCTCGAGCATGCCCCAATCGCGCAAATGGTGATAAATGCGATAGAGCAGCAAACCGTAACTACGACCGATGTTCCAGCGGATACTTAGAAGCACCAGAAGTTGGCAAATCAGCTTGAGTAATGGAATGCCCATGCTGCACAGGAATACCACCAGCGCTACGCCTTCCATGCCGGTATCGAACAGGCCTTGTACCCCACTCCAGACCGTATCTTCGGAAGACTGTCCCAATAGATTGAGCTGCATGATGGGTAGAAAGTTCGCCGGCACGTAGAGCAATAAGGCGGCTATTACCAGAGCCAGGCTGCGTTCGACCACATTATGCCGATGGGCATACAGCTCATAGCCACAACGCGGGCACTGTGCTTTCTCGCCAAGGGCGAGCGTTGGCTTGCGCATCAGCAGGTCGCACTCATGGCAGGCAACCAGGTCGTCCAGTGGTAGTTCTGACAACCCGGGGGCGTCAACCGGATCTGGCATAGAGGGCTCTGGAAGTGGAGAAAGTAGCGGCTATTCTAGTGTTCCAATTCGAAAATAACTGTGCAATTTTGTTTGCGAATAAGAGCAATTTTTCTCCGCGCAAAAACAAAACCCCAATTGCTTTCGCAATTGGGGTTTCGGAATTTAATCTTGACGATGACCTACTCTCACATGGGGAAACCCCACACTACCATCGGCGATGCATCGTTTCACTTCTGAGTTCGGGATGGGATCAGGTGGTTCCAACGCTCTATGGTCGTCAAGAA